>NZ_JBHUKY010000082.1:0-627 GCF_042684125.1 Paenibacillus rhizoplanae
TAGATGATTGGGGTGAAGTCGTAACAAGGTAGCCGTATCGGAAGGTGCGGCTGGATCACCTCCTTTCTATGGAGAATCGTTTCCTGCAACGGAAACATTCAAATAAAAGTCTTCAGGAAGCTTACTTCCTGAAGCAGGCTTTACTTTGTAAAGCCTTGAGCGTTTCCATTTGTTCGGTTTTGATGGAATTTGCGGGGCCATAGCTCAGCTGGGAGAGCGCCTGCCTTGCAAGCAGGAGGTCAGCGGTTCGATCCCGCTTGGCTCCACCAACAAACTTCATCTATTTGTCATGTCTGAAATACTGGATACAACTTGATCCTTGAAAACTGGATACCGAAATGAATTTGCGTTTTAGAACATTCCTTTAAGCTGAACTTGTGTAAACAAGTTTTGAAGTTTTTAGCGATACTGAGCGATGGTTTTGGATTATGAGGGACTTTTGGCTTTGAATATTCCAGCAGGCGGAGTAATCCGGATGCGCTATTCAAAACAAGATGAGCGAATGAGCCAATACCGGAGCGATTTGGTTAAGCTACTAAGAGCACACGGAGGATGCCTAGGCGCCAGGAGCCGACGAAGGACGTGGCGAACAACGAAACTGCCTCGGGGAGCTGTAAGCAAGCTTTG
>NZ_JBHUKY010000083.1:0-657 GCF_042684125.1 Paenibacillus rhizoplanae
GCAAGGTGATGCACATCTTCTCCAAGCGAAACGCGGAGCGATGTTCCTTCATGAACTGGAATCGGCGTTCCTTGGTTTGCTGAAGATGTGCACTGCTTTTTTTATGATGGCCAGTTCTTCCTCCCGGTCGGCGAGCTGATCTTGGCGCTCCTGGAGCTGACGGCGCGCTTCCTTCAACTCGGCTTCGAGCTCCCTCACCCGATCCACACTGGCTACAGGTTCATTCTTGAGCTCCCGGTATTGTCCCATCCATTGATGAAGCGTGCTCTTGGGGATGTCCAGCTCTTCCGCTAACTCCCCGAAGCTCTTCGTCTGTTCTTGTAGAAACTTTACCGTCTGCTTTTTAAACTCTTCATTGTACCGTTTTCGTTGTTCACCCATGGCCACACACCTCCGTGATCCTTATTATCCCTCCGTCCGTTAACTGGCGTCTACTATCTATTCTAAACCCATAAGGTAGCTCAAAACGATACTTAAGAGCAGTATTTCAGAGAATAAGGTCCATGTGGTCCGTTACTTGCCTAATTTATGACTTTCATCCAGAATAAGAGCGCCTCTGGACCTCTGTCAAGAAAGTAGATACTCACGCAACGGATGCCGTCGTAAACTGCTTAGCGAATCGGGCGGGGGAAAGATACCCCAGCGTGCCATGCATTC
>NZ_JBHUKY010000084.1:0-1028 GCF_042684125.1 Paenibacillus rhizoplanae
CTGGCGAGATGGCTGCCGGACGGGAAGCTGGAATACATGGGCCGAATCGACGAGCAGGTGAAAATCCGGGGATACCGGATTGAGGCGGGAGAAATCGTACACCGTCTGCTGCAGCACACGGACGTGAAGGAAGCGGTGGTCATCGCCCGGAAAGACGAGAAGGACGAGTCTTATCTGTGCGCGTATGTGGTGAGCGGCGGGGTATTCGATGCCTCCGAGCTGCGTTCATATTTGAAGCGCAGCCTGCCGGAGTACATGGTGCCGTCGTATCTGGTGGAAGTGGAGCGGATTCCGCTGACGGCCAACGGGAAGGTAGACCGGAAGGCGCTGCCAGAGCCGCAGGGGCTGGTGCAGGCAGGAAACGAATACATCGCACCGCGGAGCGAGACGGAAGCGAAGCTGGCGGCGACTTGGCAGGACGTGCTCCGAATCGAACAAGTGGGAATCCGGGACAACTTCTTCGAACTGGGCGGCGATTCGATCAAAGCGATCCAGATCGTGTCGAGGTTAGGCTCGGAAGGCCTGAAGCTGGCGGTCCGGGATATGTTCACGCATCCGACGATCGAAGAAGTCAGCCGCTATGTTCAGGTCACGACCCAGGCAACGGCCGAAGAAGGGACCGTGGAAGGCGAAGTCGCACTTAGTCCGATCCAGCATTGGTTTTTCGAACAGGATTTCTCGCAAAACCAACACTGGAATCAGGCGATGATGCTGTACCGCGCGGACGGTTTCCGGGAAGCGCTCGTGGAGGAAGTTGCAGTCAAGCTGACGGAGCACCACGATGCGCTGCGGATGGTGTACAAGCAGGCCGCAGGGAAGATCGTGCAGAAGAACCGGGGGACGGAAGACCAAGCGTTCCGCCTGCAGGTCTTCGACGTCTCGGGGGAAGCGGACGTCAGCGCGGCGGTCGAGCGGAAGGCAACGCAGGTCCAGCAGGCGATGAATCTGGAAACCGGCCCGCTGATGCAGCTGGGATTGTTCCGGACAGGCAGCGGCGATCATCTGCTGATTGCGATCCATCACCTTGT
>NZ_JBHUKY010000085.1:0-722 GCF_042684125.1 Paenibacillus rhizoplanae
GAAATTGAAAAACAGGTTGAAGATGACGATTCCATTGAAAGCGAAGTGACACGGGATTACTTAGCCGCGACTCGCTCCCTTCTGCTTGAGGATGGTAATCCCCCACTGGATTTGCCAGGGATTCAGATTTACGAGAAAGCCAGTGCCGTGAAGGCTTCACTCGAAAAGAGTGTAGCTAAAAAAGGGGGGCCGTCCTCCTGAAAAAGGTGCTGCTGCTGTTTCGCAAACTACCCGAATTCACTTCGAAGTACCAAGCGGTGAAACGTTGGCAGATTCCGATTCAGGAGACTGCACGGTTACTTTCTCCTGCAAAGATAAGTGCTGACCAGCGCAGTGAGACGGTACGCTTTGAAATGGAGTGTCTGCTGTCCTGGATGCAAAAGACCTATACCCAGAAGGAAGATTCCTTGCTTGTCTCTAACTTCCAAAGCTATACCCGAGGCTTTTGGAAAGGGCTTTTCACCTGCTATGATGCGCCTTGGGTTCCTCGCACGAACAATGACCATGAACGTTTCTTTCGACAAACGAAAACAAAACACCGGCGAACGACGGGACGCCGCAGTTGGAACGAACATATTCTCCGCTGCGGTGAGTTTGTGGTGTTTGTTGACGATGCTTTAAACCAGCAGAATTTGGTTTCACGGCTGCAACAAGTTTCGTATGAGGCTTTTAACCAAGAACGTTGTCGCTGGACAAAACGACTAGACGAAACTACGAAACGC
>NZ_JBHUKY010000086.1:0-2573 GCF_042684125.1 Paenibacillus rhizoplanae
AACCGTTCAGACTCGAATACGACGGCCATAGCTTTCGGCGTCTGCTTCACCTGCTGCTCGAACAGCGCGTGGATTGTTTGGTCCTTCGGATACTCCGTCTTCGTATCATTAAACACCGTCAGCAGTTGATGTTTCTCTTCTTCCCCAGCCAGCTCGATCTCGCCCAGACGCAAGTCCGCCCGTGCCGCCACTTGCTCCAGAATGGTCTCCAAATGACTAATGACTCGTTCGATGGTATCTTTGCAGTGTTCCGAGGCATTGAAATCGATTTTAATGCCGAGCCGGTTCGACTGCACATACATCATGACGCTTAACGAATAATTGGTATGCTCGAATCCTCGGAAATCAGTGATCTGAAAATCCTGATCATCGGATTGCCCGCTTATGTCATAGACTTCCGGATAGTTCTGGAACACAAATAGATGATCGATCAAGTTTTGTTTCAGATCCGATTGTGCTTGAATCTCGGCCAAAGAGATGTATCCGGCCTTCTCCGAATCGAGCGCTCGTTGCTGCAACCGTTGGACCGTTTCGATGAACGTATCCGCATTTTCGTTCGGGCTTAGCCGAACCGGCACCGTGTTGATAAACAGCCCTACCATGTTCTCGACGCCGTCGATTTCCGCAGGGCGCCCCGACACAACCGCGCCGAATACCACGTCATCGGTATTATTGTAGCTGCGCAGCAACATCCCCCATGCCGTCTGCATCATGCTGTTCATCGTAACCTGATGGCGTTTGCTCAATTGTGCCAAACGCTCGGTCAATATCTCCGAGAACGAATGATGAATTTCCTCCAGCTCGTACGCCCCATTGGCAGAAGAATTGCCACTTGCAGGCATCGACGTCCGCTGCTCATATCCCGCCAAGTAATCTCTCCAGTAGCCCCGCGCTTCTTCGCGATCCTGCTCTTCCAGCCACTTGATGAAGTGGATATAGGGCTTCACGGCAGGCACATCGATCGCTTTGCCGCTGCAAAGCTGCGCGTACATATAGAAGAACTCTTTGACCACATTGCCCATGCACCAGCCGTCCATCAAGATATGATGGTTGCTCCAAATGATCTCGTACCGGCTCTCTCCCGTCTTCAATACAGCAATCCGCAATAGTACATCTTTCGTGAGATCGAACCCTCGTTCTCGATCCGATTGCTTGAACTGCTCCACATGGTGCTCGATTTCATCTTCCGTTAACCCTGTGTAATCCTCGAATTTGATCGAAGGGTAGCGCTTCTCAAGAACGATTTGCAACGGTCTTTCCAATTCCTCGTACATAAACACCGTTCGAAAGATATCGTGCCGTTCCATCAAAAGGGAGAGGCTCTTCTCCAGATGGGCTTCGTGCAGCGACCCTTGAATCGTAAACGACAATTGTTCGAAATACGCGGACGACTGCGGTTCCCTTAGCGCTTGGAACAACATGCCTTCTTGCATCGGAGACAGCGGGTATATGGAAACCATCTCGCCGCTGCCGCTGCTTGCCAGTTGCTCCCGAAGTTTATCGAAAGTGGCAAGCGTCACTTGTTCGCTGCCCACATCGCTCGAGGTCAGTTCAGTCTCGCTTTGCTGCATGCAATGCACGACGATCGAAAGCAGCTGTTTCTTGTAATTGACCAGCAAGGCTTGCATCGTGCTTTCTTGGTACTCCTGCTGGTCGTACGTCACGCTCAGCGTCAGTTTTCCGTCGATCACGTTCCCGATAATGTCCAGCGCATATGCCCGTTCCGACTGTGGACTCATTGAAGTCCCTGCGAAAAGTTCGGACATTGACATGGCGCCCACATTCAATTTCCGATCCCATTGTCCCAAGTAGTTAAAGCTGATTTCCGGCGCCATCCCGCTTTCAATTCCGCTGTTCTCCGCTGGCGTCAAATACTTCAGTGCACCGTATCCCACGCCTTTGTTCGGAATCCCTCTCAGCTTCTCCTTGAACGATTTAACCCAGTAGGCTATCCCTTCCGCCTTCTTCAATTCAAAGACGACCGGATAAATGCTCGTAAACCAACCTACCGTTCTCGTCACGTCCACGTCGTCCAATACTTCTTCCCGGCCGTGGCCCTCCAGGTGAATGGCCAGCTTCTCATGATCCGTCCATTCCTGCATCGTTAAACCGAGCGCCGCGAGCAGCACGTCGTTTATTTCCGTCCTGTACGCATGGTGCGTTCCCGTCAGCAGGTTTTTCGTTTCCGTCTCGCTTAAGCTAATCGCCGCAATTGCGCTGCTTCCGATCGTACGGGCTTCGCTGCTTTCCATGTCTTTAGGGAGCCGTTGCACGTTGGCGCTCTGCTCCTGCCGCCAATAATTGGCTTCTCTGAGCAGCTCCCGGCTCTGTGCATAGACTCCCATCCACTCCGACCATGTCCGGTACGAATGCGTTTTGCCCGGCAGCGCGACAGGTTCCCCGTGCAGCCGCTGCTCGTATCCCGCCGCGAAATCCTCCAACAGAATCCGCCAGGACACCCCGTCTACAACAAGGTGATGGATCGCAATCAGCAGATGATCGCCGCTGCCTGTCCGGAACAATCCCAGCTGCATCAGCGGGCCGGTTTCCAGATTCATCGCCTGCTGGACCTG
>NZ_JBHUKY010000087.1:0-1510 GCF_042684125.1 Paenibacillus rhizoplanae
TAACTCAACTTTCGCAGCTCAAATCCCCAAACAAACCCTTGATATAGCTGGGTAAACCGGAGATCCAATCCTGTAGTTGACAAAAAACTGCTGTTTTGTTCTTCTTGGTTTTTGCCTGGGTCATTTCGAGAAATAAACTCATGAGCTGCTGAAGAGCGGTCTGGTAATCCAGATCACGGACTTCATCGGCGAAGAGGAAAAAAAGTCCTCCAAGTGTTCGGTCATCACTTGACTGACGCCGTTCGTATTCCATTGCCAAATATCGGCTGAATACAATCGTGGTATGGCTAATCAATTGGTCATAAGAGCGTCCCTGGAACTCAGTCCCTAGTTTCAAATAGCTTTTGGTGACTTTGAAAAAAGTCTCAATACTCCAGCGCATACCGTAGATTCGTACGATTTCTGCAGCATCCAGCGTGACATCTGTACTCAAAATCGCCAGCCACTCCCGTTTTTTATTCCGGTTGCGCACAAAAACAAGTTTCACGGGCAAACCGCAAGCAGTTTTTACCAGGACGGAGCCTTTAATGTCTCTGGCATTCGATTGGGGAAGGGTTTGAAAGACTTCGCGCAGCGTCAGTCGCTTTCCTTGCACTAGGTAACGTTGTTTCATCTCTTTCACCATGCCGATCACGGGAAGCCCTTTAGAGGTAAGCTGACGAAGTAGCGGCGCTTGTGTAAACCAGCTATCCATAAGCACGTAGTCGGCGGTGAATCCTGCACGTAGCGCCCGATCCAGCAAGGCAACAACCGCATCCGGCTTTCGGGAAAAGGCCTCCATCCGCCGTTTGTATCCATGGCTGCGTTTGGAGAGAGTCGAAGCCATTTCGCACAGGCGATTGGCCAATTTCGCTGAAGACAGCATGACAAAGTCAATCGGAGCGAAGCTAAATCCGTCCGACCAACCTAGGGTTAGCATGGTGTAGCCCCTAGTGAATTTGCCCGTGGAATGGTCAAAAACGCGTGCTAACAACTCTGCTTTTTTACTCCGGTTTCGGCTCAAAACGGAATCGTCGATAATGAACACGCGTACGCGCTGAGAAGAGATAAGCGATTCAAAATGACGCACAACACGAAGACTTAAAGCCTGCAAAAAGCGTCGCCAAGCAAACGAAGCTTGATTTAAAAAACGGTAGACAACATCTTTACCAGGAAGATCTGCTGCACGATCGCTTTCCAGAAGCCGAAACCAGTTCTTTTCTTCGAAAACCAAAGAAAATACGATTTGAAAAATGGCTAAACTGGAAAGACCGAAAGATTTAGAAATACCTGCTTGCCGTAAGGTTTTTCCAATGTGAAGAGTGGCAAAAAGTTTGGAAAAGCGAGACTGTTCAGACAGGGAATGTTGTTGTAACATAGGGTTACGCACCTTTCTTGTTGGCATGGTAAGCTCGACACTTCCATGATACCAAACAAGCGAGGTGTTTTTTGTCAATACGAGTGAATCTACTGAATTTCCCTTACGCGCTCAAGGGTTTAAGCCATTTTTCTAGGTGCGAAAGTTGAGTTA
>NZ_JBHUKY010000088.1:0-501 GCF_042684125.1 Paenibacillus rhizoplanae
ATTCCCCTTAGCGGTGAAAATCCGGAGACCAAGGCGACCGCTATCGCTTTTACACAATCGTTCCGTTCTCTCCGCTGTTTAAGCGGAAAATGGATGACAATATTTATAAAAACGCAAAAAAAGAAACCTCTCTTTTGTTAAAATGGAGTTGCCACACAACCATTTCAAAGGAGAGGTTTCTTTGTACATTCAATATACCATGGACCAACTTTGCTTGCCAATGGATCTGGAAGAAGATATCCCGGAAAATCACCTCGTTCGCGTCGTGAATACCGCCGTCAATCGGCTGGACAACGCCATTTTTGACGCGGCCTATCCCGGCGGCGGCCGTGACAGCTACCATCCTAAAATGCTCACCAAAGTAATCATCTACGCTTACACTCAGCGAATCTATTCGTCTCGCCAAATCGCCAAAGCGGTCCGGGAGAACATTCCCTTCATGTGGCTGGCCGGACGGCAGCGACCCGACTTCCGCACGCTGAATCGCTTCCGTTCCCAGCG
>NZ_JBHUKY010000089.1:0-983 GCF_042684125.1 Paenibacillus rhizoplanae
CGCCCCGAAGGACGGCCGTAATGTATGTGCGTATGTTATTCGCCGAGCTGCGCCTTAATGTCCGCGATAATCGTCTCAGTAGCGGCTATGCGCGACTCGAGGTCGACTACGAATTTCTGCAACTCCAATACGTTAGACGTATCCTTCGGCGTGGCTATCTCTGCCTTGGTCTGCTCGATCACTTCGCGATACTTTGTAATCGCTTGTTCTCCTGTCACTATTTTACTTCGAAACATCGCTTTTTCTTCTTCCGTAAGCATCCGCTGTGTATTGGCCGGCGTAGTTACCAGCTCAGCTACCGCCGTACCCGTCTCCACTGTTGCTGCCGCTTTACTTTCCATCGTTATCCTCTTCCCCTCTACCGCCAGCCCCGTTCCGGTCGCCTCACTCATTGCGCGTACTGGAACGTAGGCCGAGCCGTTTATAATAACCGCATCTGCGATCTTCTTACCATCTTGCTCCACCGAAAACAATCCCGTTACCTTTGCGCCGATTAATGACGAGTTTGCCGCGTACCCGATCGAGCTGCCCAGTAATAGAGCTGCGGCTACGATTCCGATAATCTTCTTTTTCATGCGTGAGCCTCCTAAATATAGTAATTACCGTAAGTATATCTAAGAGGCCCGCGACATGAAAGAGAAATTAAGAGACCGTGAACGTACCGCCGCCGCTATTAACATTCGCAGGGTTTCCGTGGTTATGATTCGGAATAGTAACGCTGTGACTATGTGAGGCGTCCGCTTTACCTGCGAGAGCTGACCATATAGCGTCGAGTTCTGCTGCGGTTACGATGCGATTGCCGGGAGAGGCGGAGCCCACATAAGCGCCAAAACCAGGATCTAGGATAACGTCAAACGCTCCCGCAACAACCGCATTTAGGCCGGCGTCGATCCGCACGTCATTGGCTCCGCGCATTCTCAATTCCTTAGAGCCGGACCCAGCGAACGAGACGTACGCCTCGTAAATCCCCGGGTCTACAAACT
>NZ_JBHUKY010000090.1:0-725 GCF_042684125.1 Paenibacillus rhizoplanae
CAGCGCCTCTATCTCTGGCAGCAGCTCCGTAATCGCTACGGCAAGGATTCGGAATATTACGCGAAAGCGGATGAGCAGGCGCGCGCTGCCCGTAAGGACGTCGCCTCGGCTACCGAAAAGGAGACGAAGGATACGTATGATAAGCGCGTGGACCTGATCGATAAGGAAGCGCGCAGGCTCGAAGACTCAGGCGCAGCGGAAGCGGATGTCGCAGCGTTCAAGGTCGCAGAATGGACGAAGCTGCGCGGTCAGTATGCGAAGGACAGCGAATACTACGAGAAAGCGGACGAACAGCTCTACCAGTCGCGTAAAACGCTTATAGAAAATACGTCGAAACTGGCGGAGGCACTCGTTAAAGCTGAAAAGACCCGCATTGATACCGCGAAGAAGACGGACCTAGAAGCGATCGAGGCGCGGAAGAAGGCGTATGTAGATGCGCAGGACGAGAAGATCGCCGCCATCGACGAACTGCTCGCAAAAGAGCAGACGCTTAACACGGACGCCGACTACGGAACGCAGATCGCGGAGAAGAACGCGCGCATCGCTGAGCTGGCGTCCGCAGTAGGTCCGGAAGGCATTGCGGAGCGTGAGCAAGCGATTAAAGAGCGCGACCGTATGGTCCTCGAACACGACCGCGATCTGCGTAAGCGTGAACTTGATTCGCAGAAGACGGCGCTACAGAAGGAGAAGGAGACGCAGCTCACCGCGTATGACCGGGAGAAAGC
>NZ_JBHUKY010000091.1:0-34694 GCF_042684125.1 Paenibacillus rhizoplanae
TTCATACGCATGTTCTGCATCCTTTTTGGTTTTACAGACCACAACGAAGTCGTCTGCATACCTCGTCAGTTCTCCCAGCCCACTTCCGTGTTTCTCCCATAACCGGTCAAAGTAGTTCAAATAGATATTCGCCAGCAGTGGCGAGATGACACCACCTTGGGGTGTCCCTAGATCGGAGCGCCGTACCTTTCCTTCTTCCATCACTCCCGCATGAAGCCACTTCCGTATAAGCTTCAAAATCCGTCTGTCATTGATACGCATCTGTACCAATTTCATGAGTTTCTCTTGATTTATATTGTCGAAGTAACCTTGGATATCGACGTCGACTACCCAATTTCCTTTGCGGTTGCAGGCTTTCCGGATTCGTTCCAGTGCTCCTTTTGCACCTCGCTTCGGGCGAAATCCGAAGGAGACTTCTTTAAAATCGGCTTCAAAGATGGGTTCAATCACCAGTTTGGTTGCCATCTGTAGGACTCGGTCTCGTACCGTAGGGATGCCTAGTGGTCTTGGCTTCCCGTCTTTCTTCGGGATATAGTGCCGCCGTACGGGCTGCGGATGGTAGCTGCCTTCTTTCAGTTCTCGCTCACAGCTTTTGAGAAATCTCGTGACTCCTTGTTTCTCGATTTCAACGAGCGTTACGGCGTCCACTCCCGCAGCTCCCTTATTCGCTTTCACCCGTTTCCAGGCTTCGCATAGCACATCCCACCGGTAGACTTTGTCGTACAGCGCATGGAATTTACGCTTGTTGTTCTCCTTGGCCGCATGACCTAGCTTTTCTTGGAGTTCTTGAACTTTTTCCTTGGGTGTCGTTAGCCGTTTGGCATTCACTCACTCGTACCTCCTCCAAAAGCGTAAACAAAGTAGGGCTCCTTCCCTCCCTAAGGTTATGTTGTCCTTAGGTTCTTCGGTACTATAAGCCCCTCGGACTCCCTTCCCACAGACGGTTCACTTCGTCTTCTGGACTTATAGAGCGTCTCTTTACGGGTTCCTAAAAAAAAAAATTCTTCCGTGTGGGGGAGGGTCTCCCCAGTTCACTGCATTATCTTTCAACCCATGCCGATCCCTATACCCCGGAGGATTCTTCACTGTTGTTCCAAGTTCTGTACAGCTTCCTTGGCCTTCGTCCATGAAAGCGGGACTCGGCTTCCTCTCTTCCCCTTCGCAGGGCCTTTTTGACGACGCGGCAGGATTCACTTGATGTTACGGCCTGGGTTGTTGCTCGCCCGGTCTCTGACCGGTACTTTTGTCGATGCGCTTTTACACACAGATTTCGCCATGTGCAAGCATCCTAGCTACAAAGGTGGCTTGGTCCCTCCTTTGGTTGGACTTTCACCAACTAGATAATGCGTGCCTCTGGGCACGCCTATCAAAAAAAGCCACAGCATCCGCCGCGACTTAGTCCTTGACTCTCAGCACCAGCATCCATGCAGTGCTTAGCTCACCTTACATAGCTCAACCGTCCCATACACTGATCCTGTCACCACCGACCGTTCAGTACATCCAACTCAGTCCTTGCCCTTACCACCCTTGCCGCCCTTGGCAAACCGCCAAAAAGCCATACAGCAGCCGAGCAATCCGGCTCCCAGCATAAGGGTCTGTAACGCCCCCAGCCAAGTCGACTGATCCGAGGGGATCAGACTGCTGATGATGATGAGCAGGATTGAGGCCGCGACCAGCACGGGGGTTTGTCTACTTTTCTTCACAACCATTCACCACTCCTAAAGACTAATACTATCTAAGGTACACCATCTCCGGCGTTTTCACCAGTTCACCCCGGCTCCGGGCACCACCAGGCGAAGAACGTATGGCATCCTTGGCTAGTAATTCTTCACTTCATAGTAGTCAAAATCAGCGAAGGAGTCATGCTGGTGAGCATCAACGGAACCAATGAAATTGAACAAGCCTGTAAATCCGCCAATCTCCCCCGGCTCCCCGTTCACACCTTCATCCGACAAATAGAGAACATCGATATTCTCTACAAAAGCTTGCCAATCCCCGTTATCCCCGAAGCGGTACAGGATACTCGCGATGCCTGAATAATAGATAAGCTTGAGCTCCGCTGTGTCTTCAGGGACTGGAATGTAATTGTGGACCAATTCGGTACGTTCCCCCAGCTTAGCCTGCAGTACATATAGAACGGTGCCCTCTGATTCGGAGTGAGTCAAGTGAACGTACAGCCAATTATTCGAATCATAGTATAGCCCCATGCCCGCCGTTTCCGAGTAATGATCGGGATGAAACTCCACCTTGGTTTGCACTTCATAATGAAGGGAGGTTGCGCGTGTGGCCATAATCGCCGGATGGATCTGCGAGAAAAAAGAATTCTCACCATGAATGCGCAAGTAACCCGGACGTTCAACCGTATTCACCCATGCAGCTTGCTGGTCCCGGTATGGAGTCAGAAAATGAATATCATAGTGCCCCTGATTAAAATCATCAAATACGTCATGAGAGAGTCTGTCCACCTTTAGTTCAACACCTATTAACCCTTCAACTTCCATTTTTGCTACATTCGATCCATCCTTCATCTCCAGCCAGCCATCCTCTGTCCAATGCATTTTCTGAATCGAGGTTTCACGGCCTAATGGGTTTAAAAGCGTTCCTTCCACAGGCCGTGACATTAGATGGGCAATGTACCATTCGCCTGTTTGTGTTTGAACTAATGAGCCGTGACCTGCTTTTTGCATGATTGAGCTTGGATTATACATCTCAAAATGCCCGGCATCCGGATTACCAAGTGAGAATAGATGGCGCGGCGAGGAGGTGATAATGGGCTCTCCCGACGGATGCGGTTCATAGGGACCAAAAATATTCTCTGCACGCCCCAGCTCAACACCATGAGCATAACCCGTTCCGCCAGCTGCTAATAAAAGATAGTACATCTCTCTATATTTATAGATCTGCGGTGCTTCAGCACAGCCGCGGCTGGTGAAGCCTTGCGTCACCCGGTGCCATTGTCCAACCAACTTCCCCTCATTCAAATCAAATTCAGCGATTACAATATGTCCAGGCGCCTGATACCCTTCACGGGTCTCCCATTCAAGAATGGACACATAGTGTTTGCCATCTTCATCGTGGAAGAGCGCCGGATCGAAACCTATGGATGTCAGATAGATGGGGTCCGACCAAGGTCCATGGATATCTTCTGCCCACATGGCATAGGAATCCGAATTAAATTCACGGCCTGCCATGTTTAACATATGCGAATAAGCTAACCAGTAGCGGTTCGTCCTAGAATCATAGGATAGATGCGGTGCCCAGATCCCGGCTGGAGTATTTGTGCCTCTTAGATTCACTTCACCTTTATTCAGGGCAAAGGCCGTCAGCTCCCAATTCGCTAAATCGGTTGACTTGAAAATTTGAATGCCGGGATTCCAATGAAACGTGGATGTCGCAATATAATACACATCATCAACTCTAATAATAGAGGGATCTGGTGCCATTCCAGGGATTATAGGATTATTAATCTTCGTCATTTATTTGCTTCCCTTCGCTGTTTAGCCATATTATTTACCCTTTTCCTGTTGTCTATGTATATTATAATAACTAGTAACGTACTTATGCGATGGGATGATTACGGCTAGATTTACCCAAATCAAAGGCAGGTGCTGCAAATTGGAACATATGAATAGCCATCTCACAGGTGCACAGACGCTGCTGCCGCGCATTGATTGGAATATACGTTTTTTTGGCGCACATACACAGACCGTTCCTGCCGATTGGAGTATGACTACAGAATCCCACCACGCCTTTGAGATACTAATTGTGCTGGATGGGGCTCAAGAGACAAGGATGGATCATGAACAATTCATTGTGAACAGTGATGATATTCTACTGATTCCGCCTGGGTTCGAGCATACGAATAAGTGTATTTCCGCCACATCGATGACCTATTTCTGCGCTCATTTCGATATAGACGAGCCCTCCTTGCGGATGCGAATCATGAAAAACTGTGACTGGGTCTATACGCCCTCCCATTTGTATCATAGCCAGCTGAAAAAATGCCTTCAAACATGGATCGATATTCTGCATGAGCCTGAGTTGTCATTCACCAAAGCGAAGCTAAAAGCACAAATCGTCTTGTTTGAGTTATTAGAGGTGCTAGTAGATATCCAGCCGGTCCAGACGGAGATACGTACCAACCAATCCATGACCACTGCGAAATACGCCAAAGAAATTGCTGAAGCCATCAAGCGGGCTTTTAAGAAAAATTGCACCCAAGGAAATTCAGATTACACCCTTCACATCCAGCCCATCATTGCTTCGCTCGGAATAAGCCCCAACTATGGATTAGAGGTATTTCAAAAAATATATAAGATGTCGCCCCGCACCTATCTATCTGACTTAAAGCTGCAGGAAGCCAAAATATTACTCCAGCAGCCCAGGATATCTTTAAATGAGATTTCAAACCGTTTAGGCTACAAGAATCTCTCTCACTTCAGCAGACAATTCAAAAGATGGACGGGCATTAACCCCTCCGACTATCGTAAAAATAATGGTGTATAGCAAACACCCATCTGCCTTTATGGGGCGGAGGGGTGTTATGTTGTTATGCCGATAAGTTATCGTTATTTAATTCTCCTTCAGCGCTTTAATCTCAGCAATGAGATGATCCAGCTTGTAACCGTTGGTATCCCTGGAGAAGGCTCTCATTTCTTCGGTTTGTCCCTCGAATGCAGATAGAACATAATCACCATCAACTACATAATATGTCCCATAACGGGTGAAAGAGTAGCTTCCTTCTTGCTCTTCCCCTACCCCTTTTTTGATTGCAGCGACGATCTTCATTCCCGGCTTAAGTTCTGGTTCAATCCCCTTGAACTCAGAGTTATAAATCAGGTTAATGGTCCCTTCAACCTCTTCACCAGTAACTACTTGATCTACATTAACTTGAAAAGAGGTAAACATAGGCTTGTAAGGCTCCAGACCGGAATCCTTCAATTTCTCCGCTAAATTACCCTCTGGAGTTCCAGGTTCAGTTACTAGATCCACGCTAAAATCCGGCATTTGCTGAATGACTTCAGCAACTATGACCGTGTCCGTATGATCCAATACCTCCTTGAATGTTAAATCCCGCAAATCAACATTTTCGGGAGAGCCGGTGGATAAAGGATATTCTTTACGAAGCTCCATAATTTGCTCTGGCGACAGACTTGCTGCTGCTAATTCATCTGATTCAGAAGAAATTTTGGAACAACCCGTTAGGAATCCGAATACCATAATTGATGCAATGGCAGCTGTTATTATCCTTTTTATATTCATCTCAATCCTCCTTGTAATATTCTTTAATATTTATTAGTGAGATCATTGATATCATGTGTTCTGGGAACGTAATAACCTTCATAATCCCCACCAGTTCGCATAATTGACTCAACATTTGTTGGATAATAATATTCGTTAGGATGGCCCAATCCTAATGCATGACCTATTTCGTGTGTAATTGTAGCAATTTTATGATTATTTAAATTGGAACTATTATACATGGAGGTATAGGGTGTCATAAAAATCTGTGAATAACTAACCTTTTTAGATGAGTTTTGTACATTCGAAGAGTTTATAATGTATCCATCTGTCGACTTAGAGTCAGTTATCCCAAGTATTCCTGTGCCGACAATGCCGAAACGTTGATCCCAATAAGCTTTAGTAGTAGAAGCTATATCGAGAGTTGATGCCCCAAAGCTAACTTGACTTGTCGTTACCTTTTGTGAGTACGTGGACCATAAGAACGAAGCAGTGGAATATGCACTACTATACTCGGAACTTAAGTTATCTCCATTAATTTTTAAATATGCTTTACCATTGCTGAAATTATTCCATTTAATCGGGATAGCCGTCGCGTTAGTAGACGAACCTGTATAATATATTTCATGCGCACTTGCTGTGAAAGAAAAAATGGGAACTGTAGATGTAGACAAAGCTATTAATAGAATCGCTAGCGCCTTCCTTCTAATCCTCATTAACTAAAACACCTCTCTATCAATTTATTTTATCTATATATGTATATATATTACATTACACCCCACTCATCATCAACTATAATTTGTTAATTAATCCAATAATATAGATGAATTTTTCAACTTTGACATTGCAGCAGCTAACTAGCCTTCAGGCCCCATAATTACCTCCGTTAACCTTCTTAGCCCATCCGCAAGCTACTTATTCAGAAAAAATCCCGATGGTTGGCCATATTGGTCATCATCGGGATTCTTGTATGCTTTTCCTTCAGCCAAGGCCTTCTCCGTCATGAATCCCTCCAAGAGGTGTTCCAGGTAAATACGGAAGCGCGCTCTTTCTGCACCGCTGCTTCTGCGTAATATCGTGATTAGGACAGATGCGGGTAGAGGGCGGAAACGCCGCCTGCAAGTCCGGCTTGGATCATCCGGCTGGTATCGTCGGCGAGAATTTCGAAACTGCCGGCTGCTATGCCGTCAATAGCTATTTTCGCAATATCTGAAGGGTTTGATTTGGGAGCATCCAGGCCGGCCGTCATGTCTGTCTCCATATAACCCACATGTAAGCCTGCTACTCTAATATGACGGGGATACAAATTCAAACGAAGATCGTTCGTCAACGCCCATGCTGCAGCCTTCGCAGCTGTGTAGGCACCCGCAGCTCCGCCACTGAACCAGGATAAGGCGGAAAGAATATTCAGAACCGATCCTCCCCCGTTGTTCTCGATGACCGGTGCAAAAGCGCGAACCATGGATAACGTACCGAAGAAATGCGTATCCAACTCCAGCTGGATTTGCTCCATATCCCCTTCCAGCAAAGAAGCGCCTGTAGATGATCCTGCATTGTTGATCAGAATTGTAACATCCTTAGCCAGGCTGGCTGCTGCCGCTACCTCTTGAGGGTTGGTAACATCAAGCTTTACAGGGATAACCCCTGGAATATTCACGGTCTCCGGATTTCTTGCTCCCGCGTAGACCTTAGCCCCTCTAGCTAGAAGTTCAAGCGTAAGCTGGCGGCCAAGCCCCCGGTTTGCTCCAGTAACAAATGCGACTTGTTCAGAAATGTTCATGGGTTTCGCTCCTCTTTTTAAGAATGATCGTTCTAGAAAATGCACAGGAAATGATATAATAACCTAATCTCATCATGCAATGATGTCTTATAAATTCAATATAACATATTGAGAACGATCGGTAAATAATTATATAAATATTTAAAATCGGATTACCACTTTCCCTTGGGGGTGACCTGTAGCAACCAGATTTAGAGCTTCATTAATATCTTCAATGTGGAACTCCCGGGCGTCTACCGCAGGTATAATTTGGTTCTCTTCAATAATTTTTGTGATTTGCCGTAATTGTTCTCCATCACTGCGTACAAACACGAAATGATATTCAATCTTCTTCTTCTTGGCTTTGTGATCATACTTAGCCCCAGCAATACTGAATAGTTTTTGCTTCCAACCTGCCAAGCCCATAGTTTTGGCGAACCGTTTGTTTGGTCCGGTCCGAAGAGAAAGAAGATGGCCGCCTGGTTTAATAATAGAGAGTTCACGGTCAAATTCACCAGGTCCCAAGGTATCAATCACATAATCAAGATCATGAAGCCGTTCCCAGTAGTTCTCCGCCTTGTAATCAATGTATTGATCAGCTCCCGCGGCCATTGTACGTTCACGCGCCTGTGGACTTCCGCTGACGATGACCTTCAGCCCCATGCTTTTAGCGATAGGAACCGCCATTTGCCCAAATGAACCAGAGCCTCCTGGAATGAACACACTTTCGCCAGCTTTGGCAGCTAACTCTTCATGCAGGCTTTGATAGGCTGTCAATCCTGTTAAAGGCGCAGCCGCACCGGTTAAGAAATCCAGATTACCCGGCAAGTGAGCAATAGCCTCTACATGAATCGCCGCATATTCGGCAAATGCACCAATCTTTCGCAGCGGCAGGCGGGAATAAATGGCATCACCCACCTTGAAGCCAGCGACTTTCTTACCCATCTTCTCAACAACACCTGTGAGTTCGTTACCAAGGGTCAAGGGGAACTCATAGTCCTGGATTAACTTCACGCTTCCGGTAGCGATGAGCAGCTCCAAGTGATTAACCGCCGCCGCCTTTACTTTAACCAAAACTTCGTAATCACTTATTTCCGGGACTGGAATATCGCGCACTTCAACTTGAAACGATTTGGAATATTTGGTGATCTGTGCCGCCTTCATAATTAATATCCTCCTCTCCGCAAGATCTCAAGTAACATTTGTGATGATTTGTAACTTGCACACCAAGCATAAGACCAATAGTTACAAAAGTCAACATTTGTCACTTTATTTTTTTGTGCTAAACTATAAGCAGATATCACTAATTAACGAAAGAAGGGTTGGCAGCACTCACCTGCCACAACAAATGGCTAAAATCACACAGGAGCTTATTATTGAAACTGCCGAGACATTAATTGAGCGTACGGAAAAGTCTGAGGTGACACTCTCTCAAATAGCGGATGAATTGAACATCACCCACGCTGCACTCTATAAACATTTCAAAAACAAACAAGAACTCTGGGCGGCTGTAGCTAAGGGCTGGTTCAACCGGATGATCTCAGAGCAAATCCGTATAAACATGACTAATACCGCCTCCCCGCAGGAAATGCTCCACGATTGGCTATGGGCATTTGTGAATGCCAAAAAGCGTGCTTATAATGAGAATCCCCAAATGTTCGCCTTGAATACACAATATGTGGACAGTAATCCTTTGGTATTACGTGATGTGCTTTGGGATTCTTATCAAATCATTGATGGTTTCATGGAATATCACGATCCTCAATTTGAACGGGCAGAGGCCATTCTATCTGCGTTTGCAGTGTTTAGTCTCCCCTCTTTTAAAGAATCCTGGAATTCACCAGACTACCAAGAACGGTTTGAACGCATCTGGAGTTTAATCAAACAGGGGGTTTGAAGCCTGGCGGGTGCGGCTGAATATACAACAAGGAGCAGTTACCTGAGGTAACTGCTCCTTGTGAGAAATCCATCACACTTGTGAGGAACCATATTTGTTAAATTGAAGATTCTAACTTAATACCATCTTGAACATCATTGAATGCACAATCTCCCAGTTACCAAAAGGCCTTGCAAGAGCGAAGAGAGGTAGCCTTTCCTCGTGCAACTGGCGAAGGCTAAGGAAGCTGCCCAGAACTAGGAGTATCAGTGAAGAAACTTCCAGTCTAAAGGATTGCATGTTAATATAGATGATCCGTAATCTGGGGAGACTCTCCCCCAAATTTTTTTAGCAATCCTTAAAGAGGCGCTCTATGAGTCCATAAAAAGAACCTCTGTGTGAAAGGAGTCCGATGGGACAATGATTTAATCAGCTTCCTTATTCTTCTAGTTAAAATGTCGTTTTACATTAGTATGAGAACATTATTTATTTTTTATCTCTTATCTCACGAAGGATCGCTTCGATCTCCTCGGTTTTCCTTAAGAGATTAGTTTGATTTCTACTCAAGCTCGTTAAACCAATTATAACGATAATGATAAGTAGTAATTCCGCTTCCATCCTTCTCCTTAAACCAACTTCTCGCTCTATTCTAACATTTACCCAGTTAAGTTGCCCATTAGAGTTTAAAAATGATTATACATTATTTTCTGATAATAAGCTCACACCAATTATTCTTGAAATATATTTTTTACTACTTCCCCTGTTCCGTCGCTTATATGCTCACCTAAATAAAGAAAATTATGTTATTCATATTGCTAAATAATAATTTATATTATTTATGTAAATATTGCTTCCCTTAAATATTAATTGGAAGAAAGGTGGAAATAATGAAAAGGAAGTTCCCTTTGTTTTTCGGGATCATTACAATTTTTTTCTAGCTATATAAACCGCAATTAAGTTTATAACCTCACGAGGAGACGATCTATCGTCTCCATCGGTTGGTTGTTAATCCGATTCATGAATTGACTCACATGAAGCCTAATCTTATAGAATTTTTCAAAAAAGATGTTGTTCACCACATCCGCTTTGAGCCACAGCCATAGCCCTTCTACCGGATTTAAGTTTGGGCTGTAAGGCGGTAGAAAGACCAGTTGCAAACGCGGGTGTTCCTTTAAAAACGGTTGTAACCCTGTAGCGTGATGAATCCGGCTGTTATCCAAAATCAATGCAATTTTTCCACTTGAATAGGCTGAGAGAAGATCTTCAAGAAATCGAATAAAGGCTGTCGTATCCGCTTTTTCTTCTTCCCGGTGATGAACCTGGCCGGTTTCATAGTGAATGGCACCGCATAACTTGGCCCCTTCATGTTTGCCGTACGTTGGGACTTTGCGTTGTTTACCGCGAGGAAACCAGTTGTACTGAAGAGCTTGATACGAGCGAATCATGGACTCGTCTTCAAACAGCAAATGGTCGATCTGTTCAGCCTCCACCTGCTTCTTGAGTTGAGCAAACGTGTGCTTTCTGAAGAACGTCTGGGCCTCCTCATTGGCATGGGCAAGCGTATACGTGGCCTTGGTAAAGCTAAAATTCATCCGTTTTAGCATCGCACTAATTCCACGCACGCTTAGGGTGACGTCAAATTCCCGCTTAATCCATTCCGCCACCAGCGGCAGGGTCCAGGTATAACGGGCTTCAAAACCCATATCGGCGGGTACGTGTTGCTCCAGCATCGCCGCCTCGGATAATATTAACAATCTATTACCCGATTTGGAGACTGAAGAGACTTTGTTGATTTCTTAATTGCGTTCTATATAGACTGCCGATGTTATTTTTTAACTAACGTTTCGAGGGAGCTTAACCGATATTTATGTGTGACTTTTCTCTGTTGGGATGTTTTACTTTTTTACCTTCTGAGCCTTTGCCACTTTATCAGCAGCAGCTTGTGTTTGTGTTTGAATTGCAGCAGTAGCTTTGTCTAATGTTTTCTTCCCGCTTACTACCTGTGTCAGTTCTTCAGATAGAATTGACCAAAAATCCAATTCCAAATCTGGTGACTTGTTCATGAGCGCATAACTTGTAATAGATGAATTGAAGTTAGGTTTTAATTTATAGAATGCATCCAGCTTGTAACCAGAATACTCTTTAACCATGCGGGACAGAGGCGCACCTATACTATTATTAGAGTTGTTAGGTTTGTAGTATTCGTTAGCGTGGTCATCCCCATTGAAATATTTAATGAACTCCCAAGCGGCATCCACATTCGATGCACCTGCTGGAATAGCCAGAATCTCAGAACCAAACACATATCCTGTTGACTTCCGGTCCTTAGAATCCGCAGGGCCGGCAGCCATACCAAGTGTAAACGGTTTATAGTTCTTCACATTGCTTTTTGCTGCTTGCAAGGACTGCAGCTGACTGATAGAGGCTACTATCATAGCGGATCGTCCCATAATGAACGGGCTGCTTTCCAGGTAACTTTTGCCCGATAGAGTAATTCTTTCGTCAAGCACCCCCGACTTCGTAGCCTCGACAGACAGGCAATAGGCATTTTTCCACGCCGCTGTATTCGCAGCAGCCTTAAGAGTATTTGGATCAATATACGTTAATCCTTCTGTTCTGGCAATATCCATTACTAAATTGCTGGACCCAAAGGAGCTTAGACCCCAAATTCGGGTGTTCTTATCTCCTGTAGTAGGGAATTCTCCAGCAAGCTTCAATATTTCTTCCCACGTCATTCCGTCACTTGGTGCTTTAACATGGTGCTTTTTAAATAAATCCGCATTATACAGAAGAGCATACGACTCCACCTTTAGGCTTAACCCATATAGTTTGCCGCCGCCTTGTTCCTTCAATTCAGCAAGCAAGCCAGGATATACTGTTGTCATGTCATACTGATCCCGTTCAATTAACGGCTCTAAATCTGCCAGCTTTTTATCTTTGGACAGTTGCTGGTAATCAAATGGGGGCAGCATTACAAGATCAGGTGAATACTTTTGGATCGCCGAATTGTAATCTGTAATCGAACCTGTACCTGTAGGTGCAAAAACTTCAATGTCTGTATCCGGGTAGTTCTTACTGAACTGGTCCCCGTACGTCCTCTTGAAATCATCAGCGTTCCAGTACAATACTTTTAAAGTATCTTTCGTATCTGCCTGGCTATTCGAATTTGCGGAAACCAGTTGATCTGTGGCAAGACCTGCTGAGGTACCGATCAACATCACACTGAAACTAGTAAGCATGATCTTCTGTATCATATTTTTCTTTAAAAATAAAACCTCCACTCATTTGTTATTTCAAATAGGCCCCATTCTCAGATAGAAGCTATCTGAGAATGGGGCCTGGGTTATTTCTTCGCTTTTTGCTTTTTCACAGCCTCATCAAGGCTCTTTTGAACCTGTGTTTGAATAGAGGCCAGCGCTTTGTCTAGTGTCTTTTTGTTGCTTATTACCTGTTTAATTTCACTTTGCAGGATAAGTGAATACTGTGCATTGTTAAATGGAATTCCTATTGGATTAACATATGGTGGTGATTCCAGGTTTGGTTTTAATTTATAGAAGGCCTCCATACTAAGTCCTTTGTATTCTTTACTATAATCCATTCGTGACAGGGAATAATCTGAAGGCATCTCGGATTTGAATTTAGCAAAATCCGCTCCGTTATAGAATTTGACGAAATCCCAAGCAAGATCTTTATTAGATGAACTATCCGGAATCGCAAAGATTGAGTCAAGATGAATGTTTCGTGTCATATTCCGGTTCTTAGGATCGGCAGGACCCGCAGCAATTTTAGCGGTAAACGGTTTGTACTTTGCTATAGCAGATTTATTTGCAGTTACCCCCTTTAAAGTATTCATACTAGTCGTACTTACTGTCATAGCCGCTCTTCCCATAAGGAAAGAATCCACATCGTATCCACTTTTATTTGAGCCTTCTATAGTATTGGATTTTATCGCAGTGATAGCCAAACTGAATACCCTTTTCCAAGCCGCTGTATTCATAGTTACTTTAAGTGTATCAGGATTATATCGGGTTACCCCTTCAGAAGTTGCTATATCATTTATCAAATAGGTGTAATTATCAAGCGGATAGTGAAGTCCCCAGATACGGGTGTCCTTATTTCCTTTAGTTGGGAATTTTGCAGATAGTTTCAGTATTTCTTCCCAAGTCATTCCGTCCTTCGGTAAGGGGACATTATATTTTTTGAATAAGTCTACATTGTAAAAAAGGGATTCTGTGTTGAAGCGCGGACTTAGCCCGTAGAGCTTTCCATTCACTTTGAGTGCGTCCAACAATCCAGGATACAGGGTTGCAGTGTTATAGTTGTCGCGCTTGATTAACTCTCCCAGTTCCGCTAACTGGTTCTCCTTGGACATCTGCTTATATTCAAGGGTGTTCAACATGACAACATCGGGCGATTGCTTGGCGATAAAAGCCTTTAAGTCTGATTTCCCATCCCATTTCACTTCCTGAATCTGAGTATCGGGAAATTGCAATTTGAACAAGTTCTCATCGAAATAATATTTGTCTTCGTACAGCACCTTTAGAGTTTGTTTCGTGGTAACCTGGGTGTTTGAATTAGCAGAAGCTTTTGGGTCTTGGCTAAAACCTGCTGAAATAGCCAATAGCATAAAGCTCAAACTAACGATTACTGACTTTTTAAAAATATTTCTCTTCAAAATAATACCTCCACTCCTTTATTGTTAAAACGATTATCTGTTTGTACTGAGCTAAGTATAGAAGAGAAAGCTTATCAGCCTGCTACCGAAATCCTTATCATTTCCTTAAATATGGCTAGCGTTATTCATTGCATTTGAAATATCGCTTATAATTATTGTTCTACTCTTTATCTAAGAAAAATAAGAGAATTAAGGGAGGATCTATGGCGGAAAGCACGATTTTGATGGTGGATGACGAAGCAGAAATTATCCAATTGATGAATATTTATTTCAATAACGAAGGATACAAGCTCCTGCAGGCGTCGAATGGGCTGGAGGCACTGGAGATTCTGCAGTCGGAGCAAGTCGATTTGATTGTACTGGATCTAATGATGCCCGAGATGGACGGGTTGCAGGCTTGTATGAAAATACGGGAAACGAATCCTATTCCAATCATCATGCTCTCGGCTAAAAGTCAAGATATCGATAAAATATCAGGCCTCAGTATCGGTGCCGACGACTACGTAACCAAACCGTTCAACCCGCTTGAGCTGATTGCACGCATCAAGTCACAGCTTCGGAGGATGAACCAATTTAACTCCACTGCGGCTAACGCAAACGATATACGTATCGAAAACGTCGTTATTAATGAAGCATCCCATACGGTAACGGTCGATCAGCAGGAGATCAAGCTGACTCCCCGTGAATTCGCGCTCCTTCACATGCTGGCAGTCAATCGAGGGATGGTGCTGAGCATGGACCGCATCTACGAGGAGGTCTGGAACGAGCCATTTATGGAGTCGAAGAATAGTGTTATGGTTCATATCCGAAAGCTTCGTGAGAAGATAGAAGCTAATCCGCGCGAACCGCGGATAATCAAAACCGTGTGGGGGATTGGATACAAAATCGAAGGCGTTCTAACAGCAAGGGGGGAGTAGGATACAACTACAGTGGCTGTATACAATTCGTTGGAGATTAATGCTGATCATGGTTGGAAGCCTGGCCCTAACAGGCGCAGTTATTTCTTTTGGTTATTTCATGGCCGGGGAACTGCAAAAAATCGAATACGTGGCTGCCCCGATCAATTGGAGCATTGAGCATGCCGGATCCGTTCGCGTGATGATCATCACTGGTATCATTCTCTTTCCCGTCACTTTCTTCCTGGCCAGCCTCCGTTTGGTTCAGGATTTGCGCGAAATCAACGCAGGACTGCAGGAGTTATCGGCAGGTCGGATCGGGCGTGTAATAACGGTCAAGGGCAAGGATGAGTTAAGCCTTGTAGCGGAGAGCATGAATCAGCTCAGCAGCGAATGGGATCAATATCTGTCGGAAATCACGCGCGGTTTGAAGGAAATTTCTAATGGGCAGTTCGACCATCAGATTCCGGATATTGCCGGTAACCAACTGGGCGAAGTCGCGCATAGCATCAACCAGATGAGTACACAGTTGAAGCATTCGATAGCGGAGGAGCGCAAAGCAGAAAAGACCAAAAATGACTTAATTACCGGTGTATCGCATGACCTGCGCACTCCACTGACCTCGATTCTCGGTTTTCTCGAAGTGATTGAGGAGGATCGGTATCAGGATGAACTGGAGATGCGTTATTACATCAACATCGCGTATGAGAAATCCTTGACGCTTCGGCGCCTGATCGACGAGCTGTTCGAATATACGCGTATTAACAACGGCATGCCTCTGGAACTGAGCGAGCTCGATATCGCCGGGCTGATCCGTCAGCTAGAAGAGGAATTCGTACCGATTACGGAGAACGCAGGCATGGAAATCAGGTTGAACATGCAAGAAGGAGAATTCAAGATCCAAGCAGACGGGGGGCTGCTTGTACGGGCGTACGAGAATATTATCGCCAATGCCATACAATACGGGAAGGCGGGCAGATATATAGATATCGATATTGCTAAGGATGGAGATGTGCTGGTCGTGCGGATCCAAAACTATGGAGACCCCATTCCGGAACGGGATTTGCCTTTTATTTTTGACCGCTTTTACCGGGTGGAGCGCTCCAGGTCGAAGCAGACCGGGGGCACAGGTCTCGGACTGGCCATCGCAAAAAGCATTATCGATGTACACGGAGGGAGTATCACTGTACACAGTAGCAAGAAGGCAACTATATTTGAGACACGACTCCCGGATTCCGGCATCCATCAGGCGCAAGCGGCTGTTCCGGAAGAAGTTCATAATGAAATTGAACGGGTACCGACCGCGATTCCCAAGCGGGGCCTGTCGCCGAAACAAAGAATATCCCCCCGGAAACGGAGCTTATTCCAATCCAGGCTACCTGCAGTATCGATGATCGTGCTGCTAATTTGTGCAGTGGTACTATTCAGCGTTAAGAATTCATTTACCTCCCCGCTCATGGTAAAGCTGGATGCAAATAGCGATCCAGCGCTGATGCCAGCAAGCGAAAATGACATGATGACTTCTATAGGCGGTAAATCAGACCAAGGCTATACACTTTTCATTCATCGTTATATGTACGACAGCCAGAACCTAATACTCCAATACTCAATCAAAAATTTTAACGAGATATCGCAGTCACAATGGGCGAAACAATCAGTCAAGCCGACTTTTAAATTGGACCCTTCAACGATACAGGCAGTGCCCGGCATCGCCACAGATCCAGGTGTAACGTTGGCCAAAAACGGCACCATCAATTATTCTTTTAACGGAACCACACCTCCAGACAAGTTCATGTTGAAAGTCAGCGTAAAAGAGTTGATTCTCTCGGATGACACTGCTCAGCAGCTTACACTCGCAGGAAACTGGAGCTTCGAAATTCCTGTTAAAAAAAATTATATACGAAAAGCCAATGGTCAAAGTTCACCGTTGTTGAATTAAACCTAGATGAAGCCTCCATATCAACCCTAAATGCAACACAAACTCCATTTTATTCATTTAGAGTACTATGAACTAAATACATTACAACAAAAGGGAGAAAAGTTCATTCTATGGAATTTAATATATTTATAGTTGAAGATGATACGGCATTATTCGAAGCGCTGCAAACCGGACTGGAAGCTTGGGCGTTCCGGGTTACGAAACCGGATGATTTTGATGAGGTTATGCGTTCGTTTCTTGATCAGCAGCCTCATCTTGTAATCATGGATATCACGCTGCCTAAATTTGACGGTTTTCATTGGTGCAGGGAAATTCGCTCTGTATCCGAAATCCCCATCATTTTCTTATCTTCCCGCGATCACCCGTTAGATATGGTTATGGCGCTTAATATGGGTGCGGATGATTTTGTCCAGAAACCTTTTCATACGGATGTGCTGTATGCCAAAATTCAAGCGATTCTTCGACGGACGTACGCTTATGGTGAAACCCAGGCAGATACACTCGAATGGAACGGTGCCTTGATTGATTTAAAGCGGGGTGTTATCCGAAAATCAGCCGAGGAAGCTGATTTGACCAAAAACGAATTTTTCTTACTGATTGCGCTGGTGAAGTTCAACAACTCTGTCATTTCACGTCATGACCTGATTCGTAAGCTATGGGAAGATGAGCAGTTCGTAAATGATAATACCCTTACAGCCAATATCACCCGCTTGCGGCAGAAGTTAGAACCGCTAGGGCTTTCAGACGCTATTGTGACAAAGAAAGGAATGGGTTATATGGCAGTGACTTTATAGGAGGAAAAGATGATATGTTAGTCCGTTACGTTATTGCAAGAAAAAGCTGGATCCTGTTTTTTATTAGTTTGCTGGGTGTTACTGACCTGCTAATATTTCTCGATCAGGGAGTAAGTATTGGACCCGCCTCTTTCATATACTTAAATTCTTTGTATATTATTCTGTTTGTTTTATTTTTCATTTGGCGGTACAGGAACGAAACCAGGTATCTGGCAGCGGTTGCCAAACTGCAGGAAGTCATGCCCGCTGACTGGATTGAGAGTCTTCCCGAACCTGACAATGAATTGGATAGGATCACGGGCCATGTATTAAGAGAGGCTTCTTCCCATTTTAAACGGAAGCTTTCTGGGATGAAGGAAGACCAACTGGTTGAGAATGACTTTATTGCCTCCTGGATTCATGAAATCAAGACTCCTCTTACCGCTATGAAACTGATTATGGCCACACGCCAAAGTGATCCGGATATCCGCAGAATGGAAACAGAATGGCTGCGGATTCACCTGCTTGTAGACCGTCAGCTATATATGACACGCCTTCCTGCCCTGGAATCGGACTATGTTCTTGAACAGGTGTCGGTACAACGTCTTGCGACAGAAGAAGTCCGGGAACTGGCTCCCTGGTGTATGGAGAAAAACCTGGCAGTCAGTATTGAAGGCAATGATGCCACCGTCGTTACAGACCGTAAATGGTGCCGTTTTATCATTAGGCAGTTATTGACTAATGCCATCAAATACAGTCCTACAGGCACGTCACTCACGTTCAGGACAAATGTTACGGAACAAGAGAATGTCTTTCTGGATTTAATAGACGAGGGTCCGGGTATTCAGCCTCATGACCTTCCGCGTATATTTGACAAAGGATTTACCGGAGGAAATGGAAGGATCCATAATGCTTCTACAGGCCTCGGCCTCTATCTTGCCCAAACCGTTGCAGCCAAAATTGGAATTACGCTTCAAGTCCATTCCATCCAGCCGCAAGGTACGACAATGCGGATGACTTTTACAGATTCTAATGCATTCGAGACCGTTAGAAGAGGACAAGCAGACAATATCCCATTATGAACAGCCAAGGTCATCTTGGCTGTTTTTGTGTTAACCTGACGAATTTGTCACCTACCGCTTCAACTCGTCACCAGAAACGTGCGACACCCGGGATATATACACGTAAACTTAACCTATAATCGAATTTGGGAGGTTCACTATGAATGAACAAGATACAGTATTACACGCCCGGAATGTTCACAAAGCATATGGCTCAAGAGGCAGTACCCAACATGTTCTGAAAGGCATTGATTTACGCGTTCTTCATAAAGAATTCGTCGGGATCATGGGTCCCTCCGGTTCCGGTAAGACCACCCTGCTAAACGTACTTGCGACGATTGACCGGACCACTGACGGTACGATATTAATCGATAATGAAGATATATCCGCCATGAACAACGCCTCCCTTTCCGCATTCCGCCGTAACAAGCTTGGCTTCATCTTCCAGGATTACAATCTGCTTGATACGTTGACGGTAAAGGAAAATATCCTTCTGCCGGTATCGCTTAACAAGCTAAGTAAAAAGCAGGCGGAAAGAGAGTTTACAGCGATTGCAGATGTACTGGGCATTCGGGAATTGTCGGAGAAATACCCCTTCGAAATATCAGGAGGACAAAAACAGCGCACAGCGGCCGGACGGGCTTTGATCCATCAGCCTTCCATCATCTTTGCAGACGAGCCGACGGGTGCCTTGGATTCTAAGTCCGCATCATCGCTGTTGTCCGTAATGGATGAGGTTAACCAGACAAGAGAGGTCACGATTATCATGGTCACGCACGACCCGGTCGCATCCAGCTATTGTAACCGCGTGGTCTTTCTGAAAGACGGGAAAATTTATTCCGAATTGTACCGGGGGGAGAAATCCAGACAGTCGTTCTTCAAGGAAATCATTGATGTGCAGGCTGTATTAGGGGGAGATAATATTGACGGTATTTGATCTGGCGCTCCGCAGTATGCGGCAAAATGTGAAGCATTACTATCTGTATTTTTTCGCCCTGATTTTCAGTATGAGCCTGTTCTTCGTCTTTGCATCACTCAAGTATGATCAGCAGGTACAGAACATGCTGGATTCAAGTGTAAATATCACGATAGCCTTTCAGTCCGCTGCAGTCCTGCTTGTGGTAATCATAGGAATTTTCGCAGTTTCCTCTAACAGCATTTTCTTACGCAGACGCAGCCGGGAAATTGGATTATACCAGCTCATAGGCCTTTCCAAAGGTTGGATTATCCGTTATTTACTCATTGAGAATATCTTGCTGGGTTTAGGTGCTTTACTAGCAGGGATCATCTCCGGAGCACTGGTGTCCCGTCTGTTTGTCCTGATTTTAATGAAACTGCTCAACTTGGACGGCCTGCCTTCAATAGATTTTTCTGTACCGGCAGCCTTAGAAACGGCTGTAGTGTTTATTCTTATCATCTTTATTACTTCCATTCAGATGATATTTATGATCAGCCGCAGAACCCTGCTCGGCTTATTCCAGGCAGATAAGCAGCCTGATCTTGTCAGCAAGCGGCCCTCTATTCTTACGGCTATATTAGCTATATTTGGTGTTATATTGATCGGCTATGGCTATGAATTATCGGGACGTATGGTAGATGAGCAACTAGCTGTTAATGCACTGTTGGTAATGGCATCTACAATAACAGGAACCTATATCTTATTCCGGGTGACGATCAGCTGGTGTCTTTACTGGTTCCGCAAGCGTAAAAAAGGACACCTGGGCTTTTACAACAGCCTTTCGCTTGCTCCGCTGATGCACCGTATGAAAGCCAATGCCAATTCGCTCACTTTAATTACTGTGCTCTCAGCTTTAACCCTTACATTTGTTACCATCTCGTATTCTTTATATTACTCTGTAGAGCAAGTCACCCGCAATGAATATCCTTATGATTTTACAATTGAGAATAACCAGCGGGATGCAGCTGCATTTACAGCCGAGCTCGAGAGCAGAGGTATTCATCAAAAACACCAAACCATCGATACATTCCGGTCTAACGGTATTATCCTGGATCCGTTGACTGAATCCGGGTATAGAGAAGGCATGTTATTATGGCTTCCGGCTGAACAGCTGCAACAATCCGGCAGAGATATCTCTGTACCTGACTATGGCGAGGTAGTAGAATATAACGCTTCTGCGCTGAGCTTATATGATGACATTGATCTCTCCAAACGTTATCCAACCATGATTGAACTGCGCTCAGACAAACAGACCAAGAGTTATCCCTTGAATGAAATATTCTTGGAAAACATCGTGAATGCCGGAATATCAGGCAGACAAATGCTAGTGTCTGAAGCCACCTTGGAAGAAGTTGAGCGGAGAATGTCCGGTACAGACGGTTTTGAGCGGGTTCAAATAGATACATTCCAAGTCCCGGATAATAAGGAGCTTGCGCTGGCTTCCTCTCTCTACCAGAAATATAAAACGGATGACTTTTATTCGGCCGACTTTTATTCCCGTTACACAAGTCTGCTTCAACAATCCGGATTATTAATTTTTATAGCCGCCTTTTTGGGACTTGCTTTTCTTGCTTCTACCGGCAGCATTCTATACTTCAAACAGATGAGTGAAGCCGAACAGGAGAAACAAAGTTTTAGAACATTGCGTCAGCTTGGTTTTGATGAAAAGATGATCATGAAAGGCATCTTGAGGAAGCAGCTGCTGGTGTTCCTGCTCCCGCTGTTCATTGGAATATTACATTCAATCTATGCAGTCAAGGCGAGTTACTTTATAACTCTTGCCGACGATACGATCCCTGCAATGATTGCGATGGGAGCTTATGCCGCCATTTACTTCATGTTCGCTTTCTTCACACTTGGGTATTACAAAAAAGTCGTTAAAAACGCTATGTTATAACAACTACTGCTGGAGGTAATTAAACATGAAAAAAACTGTGATTTTCATTTCGATCGCACTGGTTGTGTGCTCGGTCCTGTATTTAACATTCAAACGGGAGTTGGATCAGTTCAACCCATTGTATAAGGAACAATATGTATACGCAGTAATCAATAAACCAGACGGAAAGGAAGGTAAAAATGAATGGATTCGCTACAGATACAATCTGACAGGTTACACAAGTGAAGGAGAGAAGAAAAAGATCACTTTCTCTTCAAGCAAAGAACAGAAGCCGGAAAGCTATATCAGGGTGCTTGCTAAGGGAGCCTATACGAAAGACTGGATTATAGTCGAGGAGAAAGTGATTCCGGAGAAAGTCTTAAACCAGTTACGTTCCCATTGAACACATGATGCCTGAACATATACACACTAAAAAAGCCCAGCCAACATCGGATGAGCTTTTTTTCTGTTAAAAGTCCGTACTATTGACTACGCTTATTATATCTTCCAGCGGTTACGATGGCCAGCATCATCCCCGCAATTCCAATTCCCGTTAACATCCCTTGCGAGAAATCCATTAGATTACTTCCGTTTGACTGGATAATTTGACTGACGCCAATCGATGAGGAAGAAGCCAAGAACAGCATCGCTACATTCTGTTGTTGTTTTTTATCCACTTTACCCACTCCTTAGTAAAAGTAAACATAACTATACTTAAGTATTATTATTTAATCCATATTCAACTCTTCAACCTCAGCTCTAAAAACCCTCAAAAATAACGATATATCCGATTTATAAAAGCTCGCCTTCTTTGTATCGTCTGATGTTTTCCCTCGCAACAATCGGTTTTACATAAGATTACATTTAAAATGGAAAACCCTTGATTTATCTACGTATTCTTTAAATCAAGGGTTCGATTTGTCTCAAACATGTGTGGCCAATCTGTCCGATTTAATGTGATAAACAGTCCGAACTATAGTGGCTACACACCATTAGTTCCCGCTCCTTAGATTTTATAAGCCTTCATAGCTTTTCTAATCTCCTTGATGCTAGGGCGCTTGCCGTACATCAGGACGCCGGTGCGGTAGATCTTGGCGGCGAGCCAGCCGAAGAGGAAGGTTGTCGCAAGCAGGATTGCCAGCGAGACCATGATCTCCCAGAAGGCCACATGGCCGACCCCGATCCGCAGCAGCAGGCTGAGCGAAGAGGTGAATGGCACGAAGCTGGCTACCTTCACCAGCAGGGTGTCCGGGTTCGAGATGCTGAACAGCGGCAGATAGAAGCTGACGAAGCCCAGCATCATGACCGGCATCACGGCCTGCCCCAAATCCTCTGTCCGGCTGACAATGGAGCCGACAGCGGCATACATCAGGGCGTACAGGAAGTAGCCCAGGATATACAGGATGAATCCATAGACAATCATGCTGACATTAAGCTGTCCCAGATTCAGATCGAAATCGCTTAGAATCGTGGAATTATGCGGCAGCATCAGGTTGACGGCGATGGCAGCCGAGATAATGGCGATCTGCATCAGACCGACGAGGAAGATTCCGATGACCTTGCCGAACATTTGGGTGAGTGGCGAGGCGCTGGTGATGAGAATCTCCATAATGCGCGAGCTTTTCTCCGAGGTAATCTCGGCTGAAATCATGTTTCCGGTCATCATCACCGACATGAAGAACAGAATCAGGAGGATATAGACAATCACATAGTTGATAATGGGTTTGGACTGATCCTGATCTGCACCACCCGCTCCTCCTGCGGCACTGAGCTGTTCTGTATCAAACGAGACCGGAGCAAATATAGCAGCAACCTGGCTCTCCGTCAGCTTATCTCCAACAATCAGCCCGGTATTCACCTGCTGTAGAGCCGCTTGCAGATTCGTTTTCAGCTGGCTGCTGATGTCTCCGTCTTTGCTGTGATACGTTACCGGAGGCACCCCTACACTGCCCTTGTCGGCAAAGGTAAGATACCCCTCAATCTTCTCATCCTCCAGCCCCTGCTTCAGCGCAGCATCCTCAGCGGAAGGATATGCGGTAAATACGACTTTATCGTCTGCTTCAGCCGGCGGAGTATAAGCGAGCAGCAGCTCGGCGGGCCGGAAGCCCTGCGCGGCAACTATTCCGATCTGTGTCGCGTCCTTGGCACCGTCTTCTCCGTTGAACACTTTGATTAGATAAGGAATATTCATCCCAATGCTAAGCAGAAGCACCAGAATCAGGGTCGTAATCATGAAGGATTTCGTTCTTACCTTGTTCTTGAATGTGAAGCCGATAATGGTTGCCATTTTATTCATTGGATTCACCCACCGCTCTGATAAAGATTTGGTTTAGCGTCGGTTCCTTAATCTCGAAATGCTCGACCTCGCCTTGAGCTACAGCCAGCTGCAATATGCGCTGCGCCGCTCCCAGGTCATTGATGGATAACACATACCCGCGCTCTTGCCGCTGCACTCCGGTAACTCCGGCAATCTCGGCAAGTCCGTTCACTTCCCCGGCGGTGCGCAGTACAACTTCTTCCCGCGGATACCCCTTCTTGATCTCGCGGATATCTCCCTGAACCACGGTGTTCGAGCGGTCAAGAATCGTGATATTACGGCATAATTCTTCAACATGCTCCATACGGTGCGTGGAGAACAGAATGCTCGTTCCCAGATCCCGCATCTCTCTGACGGTATCCTTCAGCAGCTCCACATTGACCGGATCGAGGCCGCTGAAGGCTTCATCCAGGATCAGAATCTTCGGCTTATGGACCACAGCAGCGACGAAGCCCATCTTTTGCTGATTCCCCTTGGACAGCTCTTCAATCTTCTTATTGTAATATTCCGGAACATCGAAGCGCTCCAGCCAGTACTTCAGGCTCTTATCCGCTTCACTGGCGGACATCCCGCGCAGCTGCGCCAGATAGATAATCTGATCGCTTACCTTGACCTTCGGGTACAGTCCCCGTTCTTCCGGCAGATAGCCCATCAGGTGCTGAAGCTCCTTATTATACGGCTTGCCGTTATACAGGATGCTCCCTTCGTCGGGATAGATCAGGCCGAGCACCATGCGCATAGTCGTTGTTTTGCCGGCGCCGTTGGCACCCAGCAGACCGTAAATCTCGCCTTGCTCCACCTTTAGACTGACTCCGTTGACGGCTGTCTTCTCACCGTACTGCTTCACTACCTGATTCAACTGCAATGCTTCCATTCTTATTCCCCTCTCTTCTGGTCGATCAGAACCGGACGGTGTCCCCGGGTCCATAAGCTTAGGATTTCATCCAGCTCCAGACTGCGGCTCTTGAGTACCTTTACGCCCAAATCGTGAATGCGTTTCTCATACAGATAAATTTGCTGGGTCAAAAATGAGGCCACACCCGGCGTCTCCAGCTTCAGCTCCAGCGCTTGCGGCAGCTCGGCTGCCAGCTCCTGCAGCTCTTGCTCTCCCTCAATTTGAACCCATATTTCACTCCATGAACCAAACAGACTGTCCTTCTCGGTCATTCCCAGCAGCTGCCCCTGGTGCATCAGCACGATATAATCGGCCAGCCGCCGTACCTCTTCAACAATATGGGTGGAGATGATAATCGTCGCCTCATGCTCCTCCATATAAGTCTGCAATGCTTCAATCATAATCTTCCAGGCAAAAGGGTCGAGGCCCGAGGACGGCTCATCCAGCAGCAGCAGCCGGGGCTTCACCGCGAGTGCGGCGGCAAGCTCGAACTTGCGGCGCTCCCCCTTGGACATCTTGCCCAGTCTGGCGTTCGGCGGCACTTCAAACTTACGGGTCAGCTCCTCGAAGTAGCCGTGATCCCAGGAAGAATACCAGTGACGGCGGAACTCCGCAGCCTCAGCGGCTGTCCAGAAATTCTCCTCGCTCTGGGATACCTCAGGCACATATGCCATCTGCTGGCGGAGCGGCAGCGGCAGCCCGTCCCGGTAAGTCTCGCCGAACCAGCGGACCTCACCCTCTCCGGGAAAACTCAGCTGCAGCAGCATGTGCAGCAATGTGCTTTTGCCCGAACCGTTCTGGCCTACAAGTGCAGTGATATACCCCTGCGGTACGCTTAAATTAAGCGGTCCAATCGTCTTTTGCCGCCGCTTCTTGCACACATCCCGCAGCTCTATCGCTTGCTGTCCCATCAGCTTCCCCCTCTTTCTGCCTGCTTCCCGTATTTGTCCTTCACAAGCTCTGTGAACAGCCTGGTCAGCTCCTCTTCACTGCAATGGACGGACAGTCCCGCCTCCACGGCGCTCTCCAGCGCCTTGCGGATGGTCTCCTGCTTATAGTCCTCCATGGCCCCGGTCCCGATATGGGACACAAAGGTCCCCGTCCCTTGCCGGGTGCGCAGCAAGCCTTCGTTCTCCAGATCCTGATAGACACGGCGGACCGTAATGACACTGCACTTCAGGTCCCCGGCGAATTCGCGGATGGAAGGAAGCAGCGTCCCTTCTGTAATCGCACCTGAGATAATCAGCGATCTGAGCTGCGTCTCGATCTGATGGTACAGCGGCTCTGCGCTGTTCTCATTAATTTGTATAGGTATCCACATCATTTACACCTGCCTTCCAGGCCCGGCCCCCGGATGAACGCCTTGCCCCGTCTCATACGAGATCCCGGCTCTTCAGCCGGTGAATCGTCCATCTGGAGAACAGCTGAAGCGATAACACACCAAGCACCAGCGCCCCCCACATCAGAGGAGATAATAGGCCCCATTCCTTGGATACAGCGACCGTGGCAAGCAGTAGATTGCCTCCAACCAGATAGACCATTCCCGACACCGCCAGCGCCAGCAGCATGATGGCTGAGATGATCCAGAAGTACATGACGCCGCTGACCGAGAACTCAATAATAATATACATGCCTGCAACAATCAGACTGTAACCTATCCAGGTGAGGGCGAAGGCCAGGTACGCGGCAGGCGGCAGCTCGGCGCGTATTCCTGGACTGAGTACATAGATCAGGCCGAAGTACAACAGACTGTTCATGACAATAGCGAACAGGGTATTCAGCTTTCTTTTGCAGAGAATAACTGCTGTTGGCACCGGCATCGCCCGCATATATGCCAGCATCCGGGTATAGGAATCCTCCGAGATATACTTCATTGTCCGCCGGGAGAAGCTGACACTGAGCATGAGCATCATCGTAACCATCAGAATATCGCTGAGCAGCTGCTTATCATGTCCTGATAGCGTATCGTCGATGATCATTCCTGACAGTGCGGCAAAATATCCCATGAATAAGAGCGAAAACAGCAGTGCCCACAGCAGCTTCCAGCGGTCACCGTGGAATTCGCTGCGTACGATGACCCACGCTTGCTTTAATGTTGTCATAACTTCTAACCTCGCTTTATTCGTCTTGAACGGCAGGAGCCGGCAGATCAGCTAACTTCAGTGTGTATCTGTGTGTGCTTACTGTATATATCTATATACACAGTATATGACCTATGGTTTTCACTGTCAACTGATTACCTCTGCTATTTTTATTATTTCGATTTTCATGTACAAAAAAACCCCGCACATGGGCGGAGTCTTGACTTTATTATTGGAGCATACGCAGGATTTGCGGCACAAGTGCCGGATTTCGATGCAACAAACCACAATCAGCTAAGTCTGTATGTATACTTTGACGTTTTTTGTCGTACAATATCACTTATGCGACTTTTTTTGAGTGAAACACGATAAACCATGCATACTTGCGCATAATCAAGCAGCAATGCGTTTATTATAGGTCATTTCCTAACTTCTGTATAGAAACTTCGCTGGATCAGCCCCTATGCTTCCACAATTATGTTCCATTCCTGCCTCTGCAATTTTTGTCGAATCTAATCTATTCAATGAACGTGCGCAGGCTGTCCTCTACAAAATCCGGGGCAGCCTTTTGAATCTGCTGAACAGTGTGAAGATACCGCTGGGTGGTGTTGATGTGGGAATGCCCCAGCGTTTCCTGAACCTGCTGGAGCGACGCTCCCTGGAGCAGAGCCAGTGTGGCATTCGTATGCCGCAGCCAGTGCGGCGTCAGCTTTTTCTCAATCGTGCTGGCCGCTCCGGCGTTCTTAATAATCCGTTCCACCTGCCGCGAAGATAATGGAAACATCCTCTGCTCCGGGGTGACCTCTTCCTTCCTTGGCAGGGTATCAGACAACTTGGAATACAGCTGCCAAAGGGTCGGCGGAACCTTGATTTCTCTGAGCTTGCCCCCCTTGCCGTTCTCTACGGTCAGCCAGACAGAGGTCTCCAGCAGATCATTATGGAAGTCCCCCCACTTCATCGCCGTCAGCTCTGATACCCGCAGACCGAGCACTACCAGCGTCAACCCGATCAGATAATTGCGCAGTCCTTGCTTCTCCAGTACATTCAGTAACTCTCCCACCTCCCGTTTGGTCAGGAAGTTTTTGCGGCTGGTCACAGTTATTTTGGGGATACGCACCGAGGAGGTCGGATTCACGGCAAAGATCCCGATATGCTGGTCACTCCCCCATTTATAAAAAGACTTCAACGGCGCAAGGAATGCCGCTATGCTTGCCGGTGCCAGTTGCCTCGGATAGCTGTAGCCCCCCTGCGTCAGAAAAATCTTATACGCCTCCATCTCCTTCCAGCTAACTGCCCGTAAGGAGGTGCCTGTAATAAATTTGCGGAAATCGGCAATCGCCCGCTTATAATTTCGACCCGTATTAACATTCGTACAGCAGGTAGCCATAAACATCTGAACAATCTGATCATCGCTTAAGTATCCCTCTTCCGGGTACACCAAGCTGAGCGCCGTACGGCTATATTCGGTCTGGCTCATTCTTTTTTCATCACTCCTCAGGATTAGACATGTCGCATAAGTGATATTGTACGACATTTTTGTGGTATTTTGTCCCATTATCTCACAAGGATGGCCAAAGACCGGACCACGCGAGAACAGCAGAAGGTACCGTGAAGAATTCAGGGGAGGGAGACGGAGTAGCAGCTGCGGGCCAGCCAAGTAATATGAGAAGCCGGAGGGTAACTATGGAGACCGTTTTGCAGAAACAATATGTTGAATTCGGAGTAGATCACGAGCATTATGCGATCCCGATCTCAGATGTCCATGAAATTATAAGAATGCAGGAAATAACGGAGATCCCCAGCAGCCGTCACTATGTTAAGGGCATTATCAACCTCAGGGGGAAAATTGTGCCCGTGCTCAGCCTTAGAGTGCTGCTCCAGATGGAGGAAGTGACCCACACCAAGCATACACGCATTCTGGTGGTCCATCACCAGGAGGAGTCTCTCGGCGTCATTGTCGACAACGTGAATAAAGTGACGACCTTCAGCGATATCCAGCCCGCAAATGGCAGCATCGCCGGAATCAGCGGTTCCTTCTTCAATGGAGTAGGCTTCTCTTCTTCCGAGCTGGTCGGCATTTTGAGGCTGGATGAGATCCTGCTGCGCGACTAAACAAAGGCTACACGGAGAGAAGGCGAACCATGGTTGATTTATCGGAATACCGAGGGATATTTCTGGAGGAACTGGAGGACCAGCTACAGCTGATCGAGGATGAGGTGCTCAGGCTAGAGCAGGCCGGGGAGACGGAAGGCGGAATCCAGCAGTTCTTCCGGGCGGCCCATACCCTTAAAGGCTCCTCAGCCTCTATGGGCTACAACGGGCTGAAGGAGGTCACGCATCATCTGGAGCATCTGCTGCATCAGATGCGGGGCGGGGAACGGGGCGTCACGCCGGAGCTGATCCGCCTGTTCTTCGAAGCGCTGGATGGAATGCGCACGCTACAGAGCGAGATCGCTGCTACGGATCAGGAGGCTACAGATGTATCCGGTCTGGTTCAGCGGCTGAGTACATTCGCAGCGGAGGGACTGCAGGAGCCAGAGGATACGGCCCCTGCCGTGCAGACAAGCCATGCAGAGCTGCCCCTTCAGCTATTCTGGGTGCATGTGTGGCTCTCTCCCGGCTGTGAGATGAAGCTGCCCCGCCTTCACCTGATTGATGCCAAGCTGCGGAGTGTCGCTGCGGTCCTGCGCATGAAGCCGGAGCTGGAAGAGATAGAGGACCATGACAGCCGGATCGACGAGGCTTCCTGGTTGCTGTCACCCAAGATTGATATCGAGGAGCTCCGTCAGGAGGTCTTATCCATTATGGACGTTGATCGTATCTACATAGAAGAAGTGCTGAACGATTCCCCGCGTCCCGGTGAATTCGTGAGACCGCCCCATCCGGAGACAGGGAGCCGGGAACTCCCGGAAGTACCCGAATCCCCGCCCTCTGCCGCTGACAAAACCAAGCCGCAAACGATCCGCGTCCAGGTGGAGCGTCTGGAGAAGCTGATGAACCTGGCGGGTGAGCTGGTCATCGACCAGACCCGGTTCCATCTGCTGAACCGCAGATTCCACCAGCAATACGGAACCAATGATCTGACAGAGGAGCTTGGCCAGCTTGCCGACCATCTGGCTATGATTACGGGCGAGCTGCAGGAGAGCATGATTAAGGTGCGGATGCTGCCTATAGAGCAGCTATTCAACCGCCTCCCCCGCATGGTCAGAGACTTGTCCGGCTCCCTGAACAAGCAGGTTGAGCTGGTCCTTGAAGGCAAGGAGACGGAGCTGGACCGGACGCTCATTGAGGAGCTTGGCGACCCGCTGATCCATCTGCTGCGCAATGCCGTCGATCACGGGATAGAGACCCCTGAAATTCGCCGCAGCGCCGGCAAAAGCGAGACCGGAACCGTCCGCGTCGCCGCCTCCCACGAGGATAATCAGGTCATCCTGGTCATAGAGGATGACGGGGCCGGTATCGATTCCAGCCTGATTGCAGAGTCTGCTCTGCGGAAGGGTATCATTACGGCGGAAGAGGCCAGCGGGATGACTGAGGATGAGGCGCTGCGGCTTATTTTCCGGCCCGGCTTCTCCACCGCCCCGCAAATCAGCGATATTTCCGGCCGCGGAGTCGGGATGGATATCGTCCGCAATGACATTGAACGGATTAACGGCATGATCGATATTGAGACCACCCGGGGGCAAGGCACCCGCTTCCGGATTCGCCTACCCCTGACGCTTGCCATCATTCGGGGTCTTCTCGTTCATGCCGGGGGAGCCACCTTCGTGATTCCCATGAGCAGTGTGGCCGAGATCGTCCGCGTCGCTCCAGAGGAGATTGCCTCTGTCCGGGGCCAACCTGTTATTACCGCACGGGGTCAGCTCGTACCGGTGGTCTGGCTGCAGGATATCCTGCACCTCCCTGCAAGTGCGTGCGGCAGCCCAGCATCCATTCCGCTGATCATTGTGGGAAGGGGAGAGAAACGGCTGGCACTGGCCGTAGATACGCTGATCGGCAATCAGGACATCGTAATCAAATCGCTCGGCGCCTACATGGGCAAGACGGAGAATATATCAGGAGCCACCATCCTGGGAAACGGCAATATCGCACTGATCATAGACACAGCCAGCTTATTTTTCAATACGGGAGTTTTCGCTTAACAAAATCATCTTTACTGGGGGAAACAGGTATGAAATGGTTCTATAATCTAAAAACAAGCGTGAAATTAATCTCGTCCTTCCTGACCGTCGCTGTCATTCTTTCCTTCGTGGGCCTCTACGGACTGAGCAACCTCGGCTCGATTAATAACAGTCTGGACGATATGTATGTGAACAATCTGGTTCCCGTCTCCTCCCTGCAGAGCTCACAGAACAGCTTCTCCGTCATGCGCGTTATCGTCAGGGATCTGTACATTAAGAAGACCCCTGAGGAACGCCAGCAGCGGGTGGATGATTATAAAAAAGAGAAGCAGAACGTTCTCGATAACATCGCAGCCTTCCGTAAAACCAAGCTGAGCGCGGAATCGGTTCAAGCCGTCGCCCCTTTTGAAGCGGCATGGAATGAATATTTGCTAACCTACGATTCTCTTGTCAGCCTCTCACTGACCGGACAAGACGAGAAGCTGCTGGAAATGTTGCGCGGCAGCACACTTAACAACCAAGGCGATACCTTGAAGAATATTCTGAACGAGCTGATTCTCACCAACACCAAGGAAGCGGATCAGGCCCGGCAGAATGGAGCCGCACTCTATAGCTCTTCGCGCAATATTACCCTTGGCATCATTGTTGGTGCGGTAATTCTGTGCATCCTGCTAGGGTATATCATCTCCCGGATTATTTCTAATCCGCTGGCGAAGGTTGTCAACGTTCTCTCGAAGGTGGCTGACGGCGACCTGCGCAGCCAATCCGATATCGACACCAGAGATGAAATCGGCATCCTGGCTGCCAAGGTGAACGAGATGGTTAGCAACCTCCGCCGGACGGTGGGGTCCATTCTGTTGCATTCCCAGAGCCTGTCCGCCGCCGCCGAGGAGATCTCCGCCAGTACGCAAGAGGTGGCAAGCGGCAGCACGACCACAGCGGATGATGCCGGGACCATCAGCGAGTTATTCAAAGAGCTGTCCAGCGCGATCCACTCCGTAGCCCAGAATACCGAGCAGGCCTCGATGATCTCCGATGAGACGGTAACCATTGCCGAGAACGGGAACAGCATCATTCAGGAGTCAATGGAGAGTATGCAGGCTGTCAGCGGGCAGATGGCTAAGCTTGAGGAGGACTCGCAGAAGGTCGGCGAGATTATCGATGTCATCGAGGATATTGCAGATCAGACCAACCTGCTTGCTCTGAATGCCGCCATTGAAGCCGCAAGAGCGGGGGAACAGGGCCGGGGCTTCGCGGTGGTGGCCGATGAGGTACGCAAGCTGGCCGAACGCAGCGGCGAGGCCACCAAGCAGATCACCAGCATCATCAAGGGGATGCAGGTGAATACACGCTACAGCGTGAGCGCTGTGCAAGAGAGTGCGGAGCTGTCGCAGAAGACCGGCGTTTCTTTTCATCAGATCGTGACGATGGTCAACAACGCCGGCCAGAAAATATCCGAAATCGCCGCCGCCAGCGAAGAACAAGCCGCCCAGTCCACCAACGTCCTCGCTGCCGTGGAGAGCATCTCCGCCACCACCCAGCAGTCCGCCGCCAGCAGCGAAGAGACCGCCTCTTCCGCCCAGTCCCTGGCCAGCCTGGCTGAGGAGCTGCAGAGCACGGTGTCTTCGTTCCGGTTGTAGCTCTTGGTTCATTCAGGTGCCTGCAAGCCCCCTTTCGGAGCTTGCAGGTTTTTTGTTATTCTTGCGGGATCAGCCGGGTATACAGTATCTTTAATTATTGGAGGGATGTGTAATGGAGGATTCTTGGTTCACGGTTACAGCAATCGATAATTCAACCTTCGCCATCAGCGAATATGGTCATTGGGAACAGGTGCATTCCTTTCTGTTACTGGGAACATACCGAGCTGCACTGATCGACACAGGACTTGGCATAGGGAATATCCGCAGCATCACCAGCCAGTTGACCACTCTGCCCATAGATGTTCTTACTACCCATATTCATACAGATCATATTGGCAGCCATGGAGAATTCGAGCGGATTTTGGTGCATGAAGAGGATCAGCACTGGCTGATCCACGGTATTCAGGGCTTGTCCCTGGAACAGATTAGGCGGAATATCGGCCGGGATATCACACGCCAGACACCTGAGGGGTTCGATCCCTCTACCTACACACCTTTTCAAGGGGAACCGGCAGGATTGCTGCATGACGGAGATACGCTTGACCTGGGCGGCGGACGGATGATCACGGTATATCATACGCCAGGGCATTCACCAGGCCATCTATGCTTCTTTGACAATCAGCGGGGGTTCCTGTTCAGTGGCGATCTGCTCTATGACACCATGCCCGTCTATGCCTTCTACCCTTCCACGAATCCCGCTGATCTGACACGCTCCCTGATACGCATTTCAGAGATTAGCGGCGTCCGCAAAGTATACGGCTCTCATTATACGCTTGGACTTGAACCTGAGATTCTTCAAGAAGCGAAGCGTGCGGCACTGTATCTGCAAGAGCAAGGGCTTGATCATTTTGGAACAGGCATCCACCGATTCAAAGGTTTTAGTGTACAGTTCTGAACGCAGCCGGTGGCGTTAATTGGATTTTGTCCATCTAATTTGACGGCATCGCCCCATTCCCGGACAGCAGTTGGACAAACAACACTTAATTTCTACGATTCCATCCAATTCGATGATATTCGGGGGATTAGGTGGACTTTTTCCAATTGCTTACCTGCAACTGGCTGTATCGCTGGAACTAAGTGTGCTTTTTCCAACTATCATCATTGTCCCTCTTCGCCGAACCCATCAATTAATGAAATCCCCTTGATAATACGCACTGTACTCTCTTGCAAGAACCCACGCGTCCAATCGTCAGCCTGGGTTAAATCCCAACTCCGGTGCATGCCGACGACTACGATAATTTTACGCAGTTTAAGAAACAAGTCCAGCTGGCTCTTCCAGCCATCGGGCAGCTGCCGGTCTGACTCATCTACCGAGAAATACGTATCCTTGATGTACCCCCTCAGAGCTTTTCAAATAATAATGCATCCTCCAGAAGTCACTTCCTTGTCATCATCTATTTCCAGGATTTTTTTTATAGCATGCGTTATATCATTCGAAAACAGGCAATAATATAAGTTAAGTTTAAGTTAAGTACGGTAAACTTTAAGTTGTTTTAAGTTTAAGCGAGAAGTGTTAGAATGGAGTTGAGGTGATGTATATGTTTAATGTAACAGAAAAGGAAAGAGCATTGTCGGAAGCATTGTCAATCTCCGAAGTATTCAAGACACATCTTCACGAAAATGAAACACAGATGTCATTGTTTATTAAGGCTTTGGCCAATTACATTGAACGGAACTCCATTCATAACCCTTCAGAAGTGCTTCAGGCCGTGAATAGTCATTTGGTTCATGGTAATTCTGATCAGGCTCTGCAACGAGTGCTAATCCACATGGTTACTGTAGGGATAGAGGCTGAAGTGTTAAGCACTAAAGTCTACACAACAGGAGATGTCGCCCGATTCTTCGGGGTAAGTATTGCTACGATCCATAATTGGATTGCACTTGGGCGATTTGACGGTGTTGAAAAAGGAGAGCGTTACAAACAAATAAGGTTTCCTGAGAATGCAATATACACTTCTCCTACTGGAATGAAGTCAGCTATAACAGAAGTTGCGAAACGTTATGAAGCAGAGCAAAACCGTTTAGGCAGAAATAAAGAAATGACAGCAGCTGAGGAAATGGCTGAAATACTTAATGCTGTCGTTCATTTTGAAAAAAGATATGGCGGAACATTCGAAGAGACACTGGGCAAAAAAACTGATTTGGCCCCAGAACAATCTCGGGACGCAGTACAATGGTCCAGTCTGCTGTACTCCATTGAAAGGAAATGGGACTGAATACTCGCCCCCCATCCGGGCTGTATTTAAACTGCATTGTTATTCTCAACATTTGACGAGTGTAATCTTTCTATTGCTCACCAGTTATTAGAGATACCACATTATTTTTTACAAAATATAGAATATTCCAGATTGCCTAATTCATGAATAAGTAAGTCAAGGTTTTTCACCTGTGCAGCAAGTTGTCGGATAAGCTCATCCTGCTCCTGCCCCTCCTTAAAAAATTACCCATACGCCAGCGGACACCCTCGCCCCAGCCCATTGTATTCGGTTTAATACGAAAATAAAAGTATCGGAAAATGCGCCGCAGACTGGATTTTGACAAAAAAAGACCCACCGCCCCAAAATAACGTTTCGTTTTTTTTGAAAA
>NZ_JBHUKY010000092.1:0-538 GCF_042684125.1 Paenibacillus rhizoplanae
TGCCGGTGACAAACCGGAGGAAGGTGGGGATGACGTCAAATCATCATGCCCCTTATGACCTGGGCTACACACGTACTACAATGGCCGGTACAACGGGAAGCGAAACCGCGAGGTGGAGCCAATCCCAGCAAAGCCGGTCTCAGTTCGGATTGCAGGCTGCAACTCGCCTGCATGAAGTCGGAATTGCTAGTAATCGCGGATCAGCATGCCGCGGTGAATACGTTCCCGGGTCTTGTACACACCGCCCGTCACACCACGAGAGTTTACAACACCCGAAGTCGGTGGGGTAACCCGCAAGGGAGCCAGCCGCCGAAGGTGGGGTAGATGATTGGGGTGAAGTCGTAACAAGGTAGCCGTATCGGAAGGTGCGGCTGGATCACCTCCTTTCTATGGAGAATCGTTTCCTGCAACGGAAACATTCAAATCGGAAGCTTAAGCTTCCACAAGTGAACCCTTGGGTTCGAATACTCACTCGTTGGTCAGTTTTGAGAGTTTAAGCTCTCATCTTTAAACTTGATCCTTGAAAACTGGATACCGA
>NZ_JBHUKY010000092.1:736-1175 GCF_042684125.1 Paenibacillus rhizoplanae
ATTGGTTAAGCTACTAAGAGCACACGGAGGATGCCTAGGCGCCAGGAGCCGACGAAGGACGTGGCGAACAACGAAACTGCCTCGGGGAGCTGTAAGCAAGCTTTGATCCGGGGGTGTCCGAATGGGGAAACCCAGCTGTGGTAATTCGCAGTTACTCATTTCTGAATACATAGGAAATGCAGAGGCAGACCAGGGGAACTGAAACATCTAAGTACCCTGAGGAAGAGAAAACAATAGTGATTCCGTCAGTAGCGGCGAGCGAACGCGGAACAGCCTAAACCAAGGGGCTTGCCTCTTGGTGTTGTGGGACGTCTCACATGGAGTTACAAAGGAATATGGTAGGTGAAGAGGTCTGGAAAGGCCCGCGATAGAGGTAAAAGCCCTGTAGCCTAAACTGTGTTCTCTCCGAGACGGATCCCGAGTAGTGCGGGGCACGTGA
>NZ_JBHUKY010000093.1:0-796 GCF_042684125.1 Paenibacillus rhizoplanae
GGGAGCCAGCCGCCGAAGGTGGGGTAGATGATTGGGGTGAAGTCGTAACAAGGTAGCCGTATCGGAAGGTGCGGCTGGATCACCTCCTTTCTATGGAGAATCGTCACCTGCAATGGTGACATTCAAATCGGAAGCTAAAGCTTCCACAAATAGAACCCTTGGGTTCGAATACTCACTCGTTGGTCAGTTTTGAGAGTTTAAGCTCTCATCTTTAAACTTGATCCTTGAAAACTGGATACCGAAATGAATTTGCGTTTTAGAACATTCCTTTAAGCTGAACTTGTGTAAGCAAGTTTCAATATTTTAGTGATGCTAAGCGAAGGTTTTCGATTGTGTAAACAAGCGAAACGCCGGAGCGTTGGTTAAGCTACTAAGAGCACACGGAGGATGCCTAGGCGCCAGGAGCCGACGAAGGACGTGGCGAACAACGAAACTGCCTCGGGGAGCTGTAAGCAAGCTTTGATCCGGGGGTGTCCGAATGGGGAAACCCAGCTGTGGTAATTCGCAGTTACTCATTTCTGAATACATAGGAAATGCAGAGGCAGACCAGGGGAACTGAAACATCTAAGTACCCTGAGGAAGAGAAAACAATAGTGATTCCGTCAGTAGCGGCGAGCGAACGCGGAACAGCCTAAACCAAGGGGCTTGCCTCTTGGGGTTGTGGGACGTCTCACATGGAGTTACAAAGGAAGATGGTAGGTGAAGAGGTCTGGAAAGGCCCGCGATAGAGGTAAAAGCCCTGTAGCCTAAACTGTGTTCTCTCCGAGACGGATCCCGAGTAGTGCGGGGCACGTGA
>NZ_JBHUKY010000094.1:0-722 GCF_042684125.1 Paenibacillus rhizoplanae
GCTTAGCATCACTAAAATATTGAAACTTGTTTACACAAGTTCAGCTTAAAGGAATGTTCTAAAACGCAAATTCATTTCGGTATCCAGTTTTCAAGGATCAAGTTGCTGTTATTGTGAAACAATCACGGCTGTGATGTTCGGAATAACAGACAATGTGCATATACTGTTGTAAAGAATAATTGGTGGAGCCAAGCGGGATCGAACCGCTGACCTCCTGCTTGCAAGGCAGGCGCTCTCCCAGCTGAGCTATGGCCCCAAAGTAAGTATTCAATTGAAGTGTTATATGGTGGGCCTTGGTGGACTCGAACCACCGACCTCACCCTTATCAGAGGTGCGCTCTAACCAACTGAGCTAAAAGCCCATATAACAAAACATAATAACAAAACATACAGTAGTGAAGCAATCAATGAATTGATTGTTCGCTTGGCGGCGTCCTACTCTCCCAGGACCCTTCGGTCCAAGTACCATCGGCGCTGGAGGGCTTAACGGTCGTGTTCGGGATGGGTACGTGTGGAACCCCTCCGCTATCGCCACCAAACGCATACGAAAGAGACTTGCTCTTTCAAAACTGAACACGAGTGAGTGTTCGAACCCGAAGGTTCACTTGTGGAAGCTTACGCTTCCGATTTGAATGTTTCCGTTGCAGGAAACGATTCTCCATAGAAAGGAGGTGATCCAGCCGCACCTTCCGATACGGCTACCTTGTTACGACTTCACCCCAA
>NZ_JBHUKY010000095.1:0-548 GCF_042684125.1 Paenibacillus rhizoplanae
AAACTGTTCCGGTCCCCAAGCAGCTTTTGATATTGTTCGTACTTCTGCAGTCGAGGGAGCAAATCCTTACGCAACGTCCGAACCGTCTTTTTTAGGGGCTTGTCTTTCGGTTTTTCGGCAAGCTGTGCTTCAAGCTTTTGCACGGCTTGTTCGAGTTTCTCACTGTCCATTTCCGAACCCGTGCTGAGTTCATCCAGATCTTTGCCCTGGTTCTCTTGTTCTTCCTGCTCTTCCGCTGCTTCAATGTCAGCGAATAGGGCCTGTACCTTATCTCGCAGTTTCGCTTTGTGTTTGCTGACCGCTTTGCTCCAGACAAAGGTGTAGCGATTGGCATTCGCCTCGATCTTAGTTCCGTCCACAAAATAATGCTCCAGAGACACGTATTTTTCGTCAGCCAGAAACTGAAGCACGGCGGTAAATACCGTTTCGAGGACATTTCTCATCCGCTGGGAACGGAAGCGATTCAGCGTGCGGAAGTCGGGTCGCTGCCGTCCGGCCAGCCACATGAAGGGAATGTTCTCCCGGACCGCTTTGGCGATTTGGCGAGA
>NZ_JBHUKY010000096.1:0-2227 GCF_042684125.1 Paenibacillus rhizoplanae
ATCTACGCATATTAGCGATTTTTCCTGCTGCGGCCTCGGACCGGACGGCCCCTCGAAAATTTCAGGGGGTCAGCGTTTCGGCGTGTCCTGGCGCTGCATAAACGCATGCATAAACGTAATCATTACGTATGTATAATTTACCAGCGCCGATAACCATTAAGCCGCGCGGTTGTAGGGATCGCAGGGCCGACCGCTGGAAATGTATATGCAGCGTATAACGTGCGTTTATGCAACGGATGGACAAACGTAGGCGGGGCGCGGTTTTGTGACGCTTAAGGGGAGCGGATAGCAATCAGCGATGCGCTACGAAAAATGTATAACGTATTCATTACGATGTAGCATCGCTTTAACGCGGTGAAGCGGACCCCAAGGGCTTACTTAAAGTAAGTGAACTCAGCTGTATTCAGAATCCGCGCAGCATTTTTAACTCAGGGAGCCAGTATATGTAAATAATCGTATTGTCGTGCGAAGCTTATACGTTCGGCGAGCGGCGGGCTTATCGTAAAGTGACGGAGTAATTAAGGCGCAGTCTTTGCGGAGTAATATCCGTGAGGGCTGCGCCTTTTTTGCGTTTACACTGCGATGCGCTCAGCGCATATCCGTTCGTAGAATTTGACGCGTAGAAAAATGGCGTAGTATCAACGTTTTGAGACCGCCGGAAATAATTTCGCAGATATGCGCAGAAAAAGCTTGCAGCGATGCGCTCCCGTGTGATATATTATTTGAGCGGGAAGAAAACGAGCGGGTTGATAAAGCGTTGAGAATCGTTGATACAAGCGGGTTTGTCCGCTGACTGACCGTCGACTATACGGAGTGATTTCGGGGCCATAGCTCAGCTGGGAGAGCGCATCGCTGGCAGCGATGAGGTCAGGGGTTCGATCCCCCTTGGCTCCACCAATTTCATACGGACTCTTAGCTCAGTTGGTAGAGCAGTAGACTCTTAATCTATTTGTCCAGGGTTCGAGCCCCTGAGAGTCCATTACATTAAGAACGGCAGAGATGCCGTTCTTTTGCTGTTTCAGGGGATACGGATGCTTAAGTGGGGGGGAACAGCAAGGGCTTAAGGTCCACTCTCGAGCCGCGACCCCAACCTCGAACCGCGAAATATGGTTTCCATCGATATCCTTCGGTTCTAAATGTGTCTAAAGGACTGCTACGGACCCCACAGCCCTTATGTTCTCTATTCAGCATAATTAAAAGGGCTAACGGACCGTATCGCGCTTATTGCTTCTTCACCACCATATATGAGATGAAATCTAGTAAATAGCGCCATCTGTGGGTTTAGAATAGATAGTAGACGTCTCTTAACGGACGGAGGGATAATAAGGATCACGGAGGTGTGTTGCCATGGGTGACCAACGAAAACGGTACAATGAAGAGTTTAAAAAGCAGACGGTTAAGTTTCTACAAGAACAGACGAAGAGCTTCGGGGAGTTAGCGGAAGAGCTGGACATCCCCAAGAGCACGCTTCATCAATGGATGGGACAATACCGGGAGCTCAAGAATGAACCTGTAGCCAGTGTGGATCGGGTGAGGGAGCTCGAAGCCGAGTTGAAGGAAGCGCGCCGTCAGCTCCAGGAGCGCCAAGATCAACTCGTCGACCGGGAGGAAGAACTGGCCATCCTAAAAAAAGCAGTGCACATCTTCAGCAAACCAAGGAACGCCGATTCCAGTTCATGAAGGAACATCGCTCCGCGTTTCGCTTGGAGAAGATGTGCATCACCTTGCAGGTATCCAGGAGCGGATATTACAAGTGGCTCGGAGCCAAAACCAGTGCACAGGCTCTCCGAAAAGCGGCCGTGCAGGAGCGAATCCGCTACCATTTTAATGACCATAAGGGGCGGTATGGAAGTCCGAAAATCACTCGACTCCTGCACCAGGAAGGCTATACCCTCACCGAACGTACGGTGAGTGTGTACATGCGGCAAATGAAGCTCCGCTCGGTGGTCTCTAAGCCGTACCGTGTACAGACCACGGATTCCAAGCACAACGATCCTATTGCCCCGAACACACTGAATCAAGAATTTACCGTCGACAAGCCCAATACCGCCTGGGTGACCGATATTACGTATATCCCCTGCCGTGGAGGCCGCTTGTACCTGGCCAGCGTCATGGATCTGTGTACGCGCGAAATTGTAGGGTGGCGGTTATCGGACCACATGGAAACCAGCTTGGTCTTAGACGCCTTGCAGGCTGCCTATCAAGCCAAGCGACCCGGCCCGGGGCT
>NZ_JBHUKY010000096.1:2237-72508 GCF_042684125.1 Paenibacillus rhizoplanae
TCACCACTCGGATCGGGGATCGCAGTATACCTCCAAGGAATATACTGAGCAGTTGAAGACGTACCAGATGGAATCAAGTATGAGCCGCAAAGGAAACTGTTACGATAACGCTTGTATTGAATCCTGGCACAGTATCTTGAAGAAGGAGCTCATTTACTGTAACCCGCGTTTTAAAACTCCAGGGCAGGCGTACCAGGACATCTACCAATACATTGAGTTTTACTACAACCGCAAGCGAATGCATGGCACGCTGGGGTATCTTTCCCCCGCCCGATTCGCTAAGCAGTTTACAACGGCATCCGTTGCGTGAGTATCTACTTTCTTGACAGAGGTCCACTGAGTCCGTAAGCTTGGTAAAATTGTGCTTTTTGTAGAAATAGGTGCGCCTCGGTCCGTTACAGCTGATTGATACCTCTACTTCTCACGCTCACAGCCACGGAATTCAGTGTTTTTACCATATCAGCTTTATAATTCATGCTCCTAAACATACGTTAAACTCTAAGCTGATATGTCCGATAACGCTGCTGTCCTCCGGCCACATCCAGTAACTGTTGTTCGACCAAATGATGCAGAATTCGTCTGGAGTGCCTATCCGTTACTCTGAGATGCTTAGCAAGCTCCAAAGGTGTGAATGCCCTGAGCAGACGTCTTGCGTAACGAAGGGTCTCCGCTTCCAGCCAAGTTAATGTGGAAGAAACATCCGTCGCAATGAATTTTCCGATAAAAGACAACACCAACTGTTGACATTGCTTGGGTTCTTCGATAATCGAAGGATAAGCAATAGGAAGAAAAGTCCAACTATCAAGTGCCAGTAAGCAATGCCGTCGGCATAGATCCTTGAAGCGTCTGACATCCAGATCTCTGGCGTGAGGTCCATAGCCTTGAATCTCAATCCCGCCTTTTGCACCTCCAGGCATATAAGCCAAGTCCAGATAGCGGTACCCGTTATTGAAATCACGCACTTCCCATTCTGGAAACAAATGATCGAAATTGCCGATTGCCGGAAACCATACCTTGCGGAGAAATTCAACTGTTCCGTGGCCTAATCCTTTGCCAAGTAACTCCTTGCGCCTGTGGTTGCTCTCATTCTTAAGATTGCTAACTAACCATTCCTCGTACTGCTGCTCAAATCGCGGCATCCGTACTCCTCCTCGAACGCTCAACTTAGTGTTTATTTTTCCCGCAAAAAAGCCGCCTCAATACTCAACCCTCTCCAAGAATCTAACTCGGAAGGGGCAGAGCATTAAAAGCGGCGTGTGCTTCACAACCTATGTTTCTTATTATAGCGCTACAAATCCAGGAATCAATAGATTCCACACCTGCTGTTTAATGTTCACCAGGGTCCTCAAAGGACATAACTACGGTTTGAAAATAGGGCTTGAATCCAAGCTTTGTATAAAGCGCATTGGCTTCGTGGCTTGCTCTCAAGGTTGCTGTATGTACACCTTTATTATGTAAATCATGGAGGGTTTTTAGGCACAGAGCGCTTGCAGCACCTTGATTTCGATACTGCTGCAGGGTTGATACGAACTCAATGGATGCCTGATTGCCGGTCTGAATGGCAGCGGAGGTAGCAATGGGAACGCCATCCAGGTAAGCAAGATAAAAAGACAACTCGCTGCGCGAAAGCCAAAATTCGTGATATGTTTGATCCAACATAGGCCAGCCGTGCAGCGCCTCATTCACCACATCAATCCATAATGCAAATTCAGACGAAGATGTAACCCTGTGTATATTTATTCGCGGATTAGACAGTGGCAAGTTATGAATTTTTGCTAAATCTAGCGCCATACCCCATTCAGGATTTTCGGGATCGGATAAATCCCTGAATCCTTTAGAGGCTAGAATAGTGGTTAGGTTTGCAGGCTTGGAGCTTGGCGGGATAAACCAAATTTTTGGAAGTACTCCTGATTTTAAGTCAGGCAGCAGCTTGTCAATATGCTCGATTGCTGTATCCTCCTCAAGCGATACTTTAAAGACTAGTGAGGGGCCGTCGAAACCAGGCAAAGGAGAAATCCATTCCACATCCCCCTGATGATATTGCATATGTTCTGCCAACGCCAGGGTATGCAGATATTTTTCCATTCCATCAGTGATGCAATCCACGTAATAATCGTGATTCATAAATCTCATCTCCAAATGGAATTTGAGGTAGGCGTCATCCAAGAATATTGCTGAGAAACTCTATAGCGCTTATCTCTTCCCTAAGAGCAGCTTGTTCCGTAAGCGGAGTCCAATGTAATTAAGCAGTACCTGCATCAGCAGGCTGTCTACTTGTGTGCCGGTGCCTTCGTATTGCAGCGACAGGTCAACGATGTTCTCTATACCTTGTAGCCTTACGTGAGCTATGCAGGCAGTCCGAGCGCCTTTTTCCTTGGCTCTCTTCAACTGCTGCACCTGATGAAGATTATACTGCGGCATATAAATCAAGCTGATGACGGCCGACTTTTCGTTCACAGCGTCAATGGCTTTGACTTGATAATTGGGATCGATGAACGCATTGGTCTTCTTGCCCAGGAGCACCAGTTCCACCTGCAACCGCCATATCTCGGAATGCAAGGGAATGCCGATGAAGACGATCTCGTCACTGGATTCGATCATGGACAGCAGTGAAGTGATCGCCTGTTCATCCAGTCGGCTGGTGGTTTCCTTAATCTTCTCGGCCAGCATCTCGCCATAGGCTACCGGGTCAATGTCCTCATCCTTGAGTGCAGGATAGTATTTGCCGTCATATTGATATTGCAGAGGAGACTGATCATAGATCATCCGGAAGTTTGAGAAGTTGTCATAATACATCTGCCGCATGAAGCGGCTGACCGTAGAGACAGAGATATGGTTGGACTCAGCGAATTGCTGTATGCTTGAAGTCTGAAGCTGGTTATAGTTCTCCAGCATAGCTTTGGCGACATCAAAATAAATATCATCCTGGTCATAGGTGTTATAGCACTCCAGCAGCGCGAGAATATCTAGCATGATGTACAGACTTCCTTTATAGTTTTACTTCATTATAATCGGATTCGGGTGGAGAACATTCAGCACAAAATCGCCCATACCGGGTAAAGGTAGGGCGATTTTTTGACAATTGTGCGATTCGTTGTCTAATTACTTATGCGAGTACCCCGCAGCATGGATACCGGCCAGCCGACCGGAAGTATAGGCAAAGCCCAGCGTACCGCCTTCAAAATCAACATAAGCCTGTCCGTACATCCCGCCCGCATCAGCTCCGGCGACGTAAAGTCCAGGGATGGCCCGGCCGTCCGAGTCGGTGGCTTCGATCTTCTCATTGATGCGTACGCCGCCCAGCGTTCCGAGGTTGCGTCCGACATACTTAATGGCATAATAAGGACCTTGCTTGAGCGGAACCAGCCGCTTCGTATCGGAGAAGAACATAGGGTCATTGCCCTGGGCAATAGCCGTATTGTACTGCTTGGCGGAAGCGAGGAAGGTATCCTTGTCCACGCCGATCTCCTGAGCCAGCGCTTCCAGTGTACCTGCTCTGTGGACAACACCGGTGCCTTTCATTGAATCCAGCAGCGGAGTATAGTCCGTAGGTGTATTCTCAGCCGCAAGAATCGTATCTGTATCATTCGGTTCATTGAATTCCATGTAGAACTGGCGCTTGCCCTTCCATTTGGAGAAGTGGGGTTCGATGGCTGCCAGGCCCTTCTTCTTGATGGTGTTCAGCATGGCGGAGTCCAGAATCAGGAATTCCGTCTCTTTGGGCTGCATGTGAATCTCAGCGCCGTGTACAGCGAAGAGGGTAACCTTGGTCTCATCGGAGAAGCGCTGGCCCAGCGTGTTCACTCTCAGGTTCGGGTACTCGCTGAACTTGGTCAGGCTGTACCAATCCTTGTTGATCGGGGCCATCTTAACGATCTCTTCAGGCGTAAAGATTTGCGCAAAATACTGAGTAGAGGTCATTCCGTATGGATCTGCACCAGCCTTCCAGGCCATCTGAATGCCGTCACCTGTATTTGTAGCAATCTGTCCCGGAGTGAATTTCTTGCCGAAATATTTCTCCATCATCTCGTTATTGCCTCCGAAGCCGCCTGTTGCAATGACGACAGCCTTGGCATTCACCTTCAGATGAGAGCCATCCTCTTTTTTGGCCATTACACCGGTTACCGCACCGTTAGAGTCTGTAAGCAGCTCAGTCACCGGAGTACTGAAGCGAACCTGTCCCGATTTGGCTTCAAAAGACTTGATCAGCTTGGTGATCGCCACCGTGCCGCCTTCCTGGTATCCGTGCAGCGTGGCAGGCATTCCGATATGCTCAAAGGCAAAGCCGGTGCCGGCATCCACCAGGGTCATTTTGGCGCCGTTCGCATTCAGCCAGTCAACTGTTGTCCCTGCTTCATCTATGATGTTGCGGACCAGCAACGAGTTCATGTAGCCATCGGAGGCTGCCATGTACTGGTCATAGAGCCATTGCTTGCTGACTGTAGCCTTCTTGTCCTTCTGCTGCTGAGAATCGGCGGCAAACATCCCTCCGGCCATGGTGCCTGCGCCCATAGGAGTAGCTGTTTTCTCTAGCAGCACAACACTCGCTCCGCTGTCTTCTGCGGCAAGTGCCGCAGCTGTACCTGCTGCACCGGCGCCCACTACGGCCACATCAACCGTGATCTCTTCCACTTCCTTGTTCTCAGCAGTGGCTTTGGCCTGCTTCAAGACCGTCAGATCCCCGCCTGCCTGCTTGGCGCAATCCTCTACAGCCTCCAGAATCCCCTTGGTGGTCATAGACGCGCCGGAGACGGCATCAATTGCCAGGGTTTGTTCGCTGACGATTTTTTCGGGAACAATCTTGAGCGGCCCTTGAGCGATGCCTTCTGTTTCACTCTGGCTTAACACCTTTACGTCTTTAATAGCGGTATCAGTGAATTCTGTCTCAACCTCGATCGGGCCGTTCTTCCCGTTCCCCTTGGCTGTGTATTTCCCCGGCTTGAAGGAGAGTGCAGCGCTTTTATCGGAAGTGCCTGCCCCCGTGGGCTGGCTTGGGCTTGCCGCCGCTGGCTTCTGATCGTTCTCCACCGCTCCTTCGTCTGCCTTGTTTGACGCGCTGTTACAGCCTACCATCGAGATCAACAGAATCGTGATCACAACCAGCAGAATCCCTTTGTACCCCCAGTGTTTTTTTTGCATCATGCAGTTACCTCCCTAATGATCTACGAGGAAAAAGTCCTCTATCTGAAGGTACCATGTAACACATTTCACATGGAGGTCTGACTCAGACCGATTTCAGTCTGATTTAGAATTGTCGGAGAACACATCCGTCCTTGCTCGAATCTCCCGGACTCTTTTTATTGGAAATGGGACTCCAGCTCCTCTGTTACATATTGCATTAAAAGCTTCTTGGATGAGGATTGATACTCAACGTTGCGTGATTGCAGCAGACCTACCGGAATGGCGGCGTCCTTCAGCGTGACCTGGAGTCTCACCACATTTGGTGGTAATGGTGTAGATTCGAGGACGGCTCCTATACAAGGAATTTGCCGGACGAAGCCCGCAATGGCTGAGATTTGACTTACGGTATGCAGAAAAGGAGTATCGGTGTACCGGGAGAAATGCTTCGATAATTGGGAATGATATAGACAGGTAGCTCCCCCGGCCATGATTGGATAATCAAGCAATTCCTCGAAAGCGATCTCATCTTTTGCAGCCAAAGGGTGGTTGTTCCCTGCGATAAAAGATATCCGCTCCTGATACAAGGGTTCGAAGTGATACGAAGCTGGATCAGCAGGCTCTCCGCAGATGGCAAAATCCAATTGATTCTGAAGCAGTGCATGCGAGAGCGAAGCGGTATTTCCGATTACAAAATGGCAGGATACATTAGGTTTATGCTCCATGAACCGCAGAAGCGACCTTGGCAGTACCTCTTTCGTTAACGATTCCAGCCCGCCGATCCTAAGCGTACCGATCTCTTCTTTTTGCAGAGCTTTGGCCTGATCCGCAACATAGGTCCAATGTCGGATCAGACTATCGATCTCAGCAGCAAATATTCGCCCCGAAGCTGTAAGCTCAGAGTCCCAGCCCCGTTTGAACAGCTTGATGCCCAGTTCCTTCTCCAGACGTTGAACCTGATTGGTGATTGTGGACTGCGCGTAGTTCAGTTTGGCGGCTGCTTTAGAGAAGTTTCCTTCTTGCAGGATGGTTTGAAATGTAGTTAGTTCTTTTAGGTCCATAGCAGATATCTCCATCGGATAATTTGAATTTGTGTATCATTTAATTCAATTATACAGAATGAGAAGCGGGGAGTACAATGAAGTTACACCAGTGAAGGAGTGAAGTGACATGCCTTTTGTCAGAGTCAGTTACTTGGAGAACAAATACGATGACCAACAGCTGCCTATCATTAGCCGCGAAATTATGAATGCTCTAAGGGAGCATTTTAACGTGCCGCAAGATGATTTCTTTCAAGTCTTCCATGCCCATAAAGCAAGCGAATTTTATTACAGTCCGAATTATTTAAACATAGAGCGAACGGATGGGCTGCTCTATATTCAGATTACGCTCAAATCCGGGAGAAGCCAGGAGCAGAAAAGGAGCTTTTACAGCAAGCTGGCCGAAACGTTGTCGAGCACACTGGGCATCAGGAAAGAGGACGTTTTCGTCGTGCTGGTCGATACAGAATTCGAGGATTGGACGTTTGGGAATGGCATCGCTCAGATGATTGAATGACTGTTCATTGAAGGAAGAGAGGTACTTGGAATGAAGCATCGGAAAATTGCATCGAATGCCCTTGAAGCTTTTGGAGACATTGCTCCTTCGTTCGCGCGTTATTCGGAGGAAGTGCTCTTTGGGGAGGTGTGGAGAAGGGCAGAATTATCGCTTCGGGAACGCAGTCTCCTGACGATATCGGCCCTGGTTGCCGGAGGGCTTACTGAGCAGCTACCCTTTCATATCCGTCTGGCCCTGGAGAACGGTCTATCCGAAGAAGAAATGATCGAGGCAATGACTCACCTCGCCTTCTATGCAGGCTGGCCGCGTGCTGCATCGGCGATACTGGTTGCCAAGGAAATTTTCGAGGAAATATGAACACAATTGCGCATGTGAGCGAAAGCTCCGTGCGCTTTTTTGTTTTAGACAATTTTTATTGAAAAGAGGTTAGAAAATCGCGATTATTTCATTTTTTTAAGAGCTATACCCTGATTAGGTCCTGATGAATCGGTTTTTGTCGAGAATTGTTAAGAGTTTGTTTAGAGCTGTCTGCTAAAATGGGCGCAGATATGAAATTTCTACTGCTATGCAGCGGATGAAAAGTGATGATTGAATAAGGGGGAGCGATACATTGTTTATAGGTAAGGGATTGAAAAAATATTTCTCGTTGTTACTCGTGATCAGCTTGGTATGGACCGGAGCCTTTCCGGTATATGCGGGTTCAACGGACAACGGTGAGGCAAGCTGGGAGAATGTCGGTCCGCTGCCAGGCGGCGAAAAAGTAAACGGAGTTGCTATAGGCTCCGAAATATTAGTTGCAGTGGGGGAAGGAGGTAGTATTGTTACGGCAAGCGGCCCTGCATCATGGGCTGTTCGTACTTCTGGGGTAACCGGGGATTTGAACGGCATTGTTTATACAGGGACAGGCGGCAGATTTGCTGCGGTTGGGAACAATGGAGCTGTTTTAACGTCTACAGATAGCGTGAGCTGGTTGCCCGCGCTTTTTACGTCCTCCACTGGTAACTTGAATGCCGTTACCTATGGCAATAGCAGACTGGTGGCAGTCGGCGATGCTGGAAAGATAGTAACGTCTACCGACGGCGGTATCATGTGGACTGCATCATACGTCCCAGACGTTAATGTGAATCTGAACGCTGTTGCCTTTGGCAACAACAAGTTTGTTGCAGTAGGTGATAACGGTATAGTATTAACCTCCGTAAATGGAACGGTATGGGAGAAGGTAACACGTAAAACAACCGATAACTCCAACCTGAACTTGAACGGAATCACCTTTGGCGGCGGGATGTTTGTGGCTGTCGGTGCGTCCGGAATCGTTGTTACCTCTCCGGATAGTTCAAAGGCCGCAGAGAAGATCATTGGATCGAATGTGATCCTGAACGGTGTGGCTTTCGGCAACAGCGTATTTATGGCCGCAGGAGATGGCGGGAAAGTGTTTTCCACTAGTGATTTGGGTAAGACTTGGAAACTTGAGACTACAGGAGCGACCGCTAAACTTAATGGTATCGTATTCAATCCGGGTCAGAACCGCTTTATTGCTGCGGGTGAATCCGGTGAGATCATTATGTCTTATGCCGTTCCCAACATTCCACGAGTTCTTGGTCTGACTCCAGGGAATGATGAGACGGATGTTGGAATAACTGATAATCTGGTTCTGACCTTCAATCAGCCGGTGATTGCAGCCAGTGGAGCCATTACAATTTTTAAGGCCGCGGATCTAGCAACTCCGGTTGAGCTCATTCCGGTGGATGATAGTAGTGTAAAGGTAGATCCAGATACTAATACCGTAACCATTAGTCCGAGTCTGGATTTTGTTGAAAGCACTAAATATGTCGTTACAATTGACGAGAATGCCTTCATCAATGAGAGTGAATATGGAAATTCCGCGATCGCAGCGGGTGAGTGGAGCTTCACGACAATTGCTGGACCAGCAGATGAGACAGCTCCAACCGTAAGCGAGTATTCTCCTGACCAGGGAGAGGCGGGAGTCGCAACTAATGCCAAACTTACGCTCACGTTCAGTGAAGGTGTAACAACAGATAGCGGCAACATTCTGATTTATGACAGTGCGGACGAAGGTAACCTAATGGTAATTCCGGTTAATTCAGAGAATGTTACAGTTAAGGATAACGTGGTAACCATTGTTCCGTATGAAGATTTTAAGTACAGTACTACGTACTTTGTAAACATCGATGACGGAGCTTTCAAAGATCTGGCAGAAAATTCTAACTCTTATACAGGTATCTCGGACAAGGAGACCTGGCAGTTCACAACAGCCGAAGCGCCTGATACTGCACCGCCGGTTGTGAGTGATTTTTCTCCTAAAGATGGAGCAGCGGCTGTAGAGATTGGCACCAACCTGACCCTTACCTTCAATGAGGAGGTAATGAAGAGTGAAGGTGAAATTAAGATATACAACAGCACAACCATCGAAGTTCCGCCTGTGACGATCCCTGTCGATTCTGATGATGTAACCATTGACGGCAATGTGGTAACGATTAATCCGCAGGCTAACCTGGATTACAGTGCAAGCTATTATGTACAGATTGATAATGGTACATTTACGGATATGGCGGGTAACAGCTATGCCGGTATCACGAACAATACAACCTGGCGCTTTAGTACCACCAGTGAACCGGATACAACAGCGCCAATCGTAAGCACATTCTCACCTGAGAATGGGGCAACAGAAGTAGCTATCGGAGCGAACCTGGAGCTTGCTTTTAGCGAGAATGTGTTAGCAGGGGAAGGCAGTATTGAGATTTACAACAGCACAACTGACAAATTGGAAGCTACGATTGCTGTCCAGGATGTAAGCATCCTGAATCATGTAGTAACGATTAATCCGGCCCACAATCTGGAGTATGGTTCAAGTTACTATGTGTTAATTACTGAAGATGCATTTGCAGATGCATCCGGCAATTTCTTTGCGGGAATCTCGGATAGCAGCACCTGGCAGTTCACCACCCCGGCTGCGCCAGATACAACTGCACCTGTGTTGAACACGTACTCACCTGAGAATGGAGCAACAGGAGTAGCTATTGGAGCGAATCTGGAGCTTACCTTCAGCGAGAATGTTAAAGCTGGAGAGGGCAATATCATCATTTACAATAGTGTGAATCATGCACCGGCAGCGACGATTCCTGCGGCTTCCGGGAATGTAACTATCCATAGCAATGTAGTAACGATTAATCCTACGGATGATCTGAAGTATGGCGCGAGCTACTATGTACAGATTGGAGCAGGGGCATTTACTGATCTCGCAGGCAACAGCTACGTCGGTAATGCTGAGAGCACAGTCTGGCAGTTCACAACCACAGATGCACCGGATCGGATCTCGCCAACGGTGATTACGTATTCGCCGGAGCCATGGGCCACCGAAGTGGCAGTGAATGCGAATCTGGTCCTTACCTTCAGCGAAAATGTACGGGCGGCGGCGGGTACCATTGAGATTTTCCGCAGCACCGATGATACGCATCCTGTCTTGACGATTCCAGCCCTTTCAGACAGGGTAACGATCCTGAACAATGTCGTAACCATCAATCCGGCGGCTGACCTGGAGCATGGGACGAGTTACTTTGTACAGGTTACAGAGGGAGCATTCACAGATAACGCTGGCAACGGCAATGCCGGTATTGCAGGCATTAACGCCTGGCGGTTTGTGACCACCAGTGCGCCAGATACAGCAGCGCCTGTAGCGACATCTTACAGTCCGGCAGGCAATGCAACGCACGTACCTGTATCTACTGCGCTCACATTGACCTTCAACGAGAATGTGCTTGCTGGAGAAGGCAATATTGAAATTGTAAATGCAGCGGATAACGAGGTTGTAACGACAATTCAAGCTGGAGATAAGGCACTTGTCGCTATTAAGGACGCAACCGTGAGTATTAATACAAGCGGTCTCCTCAAGCAGGGCGGCAGCTATTATGTGCTGATTCAACCGGGTGCTTTTACAGATGAATCAGGTAACGGTTATGCAGGACTTGCGGATAGTAAGGTCTGGAGCTTCTCTACAGTTCCTGTTCCGGTCATGCCAACTGATCCTCCTACACCGGCACCGGGTGGCGGTTCAGGATCAGGAGGGGGAGCCCCGGCTCCGGTACCAACACCAACCCCGCAGACGGAGAGCATTAATGCAAACGTTGAGAACGGGGCTGCTCAAGGCTCCATGGTATCCTCCGTTGTTATTAACCGCACCAAGGATGCGAACGGAGTGAAGAGTGATACCCTTACGTTCACATTGGAGCAGGCTATCCGGGCGGTTAATGAGCTGAAGGCTGCCGGGTCCAGTATTGCCAGAATCATCGTGCCGGATCAGAAGGATGAGGTGGCTGGAACCAGATTGACGATTCCGGCAGCTTCCAGCAAGCAATTTGCTGACAATCAGATCATGCTGGATCTATTCACAGTGAATGCTGAGGTGAAGGTGCCGGGCAGCTCGATGGCTGGATTCGGTACAGATATTTATTTCAATCTCGTTCCACTGAAGACATCGCAGCAGAGCGCAGAGGCTGAAGCCCTTGCCAAAGCACAGGTGCAGAGTGTATCCCGCGGTGCAACAGTTACGCTGGTAAGCCGTCCGGTAACGATTGAGACCAATCTGCAGAGCCGTCCGGTTACGCTGGTATTGCCGCTTAACAACTCTTCGTTAACGGCGGAGCAGCTGAAGGCACTGGCGGTCTTTATCCAGCACAGCGACGGCACCAAAGAATTGGTCAAGGGTGAGATCGTACCTTTCGGCCAGACCGGGAAGTCAGGGATTCAATTTAGTATCAGCAAATTCAGTACCTTTACCGTTGTTCTTGCGCAAGATCCTGCAGTACAGGTGAAGGCGTATATGACGGGTTATGCTGACGGCACCTTCAAGCCAGGGAACAGCATCACACGGGCAGAAGCGGCCAGCATCATTGTCCGCACCTTCAGCCAGTCCGCAGTTACTGCTGGTGTAGCGTATTCCGATGTTCCTGCCAGCCACTGGGCGGCAGACGCAATCGGTCAAGTGACGCGAAGCGGCATCATGAAAGGTTATACGGGCGGTAGCTTCAAGCCTAACCAGACGATTACAAGAGCTGAAATGGCGACCATTCTGTCACGCTTGCTTACAAGCGCTCAAGACCAAGCGGCCGGCTTCAGTGATATTTCCGGACACTGGGCTCAGGCAGCTGTTGAGCGGATGTCCCAGGCTGGCATCATCACCGGCTACGAAGACGGCACATTCCGTCCAGACCAGACGTTAACGCGTGCGGAAGCTGTAACCATCGTTAACCGTGCTCTTGGTATCGCTCCGTTGACCAGCGCAGCCCAGAAATGGACGGATGTCCCGGCGAGCTACTGGGCATTCGGCAGCATCCAGGCAGCATCTGTAGATCATACTGCAGAATAAAATAAATAGAGCACAAACAGCCCTTCCATCCGTCTTTGACGGGGAAGGGCTGTTTTGTGCTGTGGGCTGAATGCTAAAAGCGGCTACGAGAGTACGTGGATCCAATGTAATCGAAAAACCGACCACATTTGGCCGGCGTGGAGCGAGTAGGCCCAATGTAATCGAAAAACCGACCACATTGGGCCGGCGTGGAGCGAGTGGGCCCAATGTGGTCGAAAAACCGACCACATTGGGCCGGTGTGGAGCGAGTGAGCCCAATGTGGTCGAAAAACCGACCACATTGGCCAGCGTGAGGCGAGTGAGTCAAATGTGGTCGAAAAACCGACCACATTGGGCCGGCAAAGGTGGCTCAGCGCTATCGGCGGTATCACCCGCCGCCAGGGGACGTTGTTCCTGATCATGCTGGCCGCTACTTGCTGCCTACTTACTCCCCGCCTCCCACCGCAGATTCCAGTGGTAACGCTGGTCCAGCTCCTCGTGTCCGCTGAAATACTCTACCAGCCGTTCCACGCTGAAGCTTCCGTCCGGCTGGCTGCGAAGCATGGCGATGGCGCACATCCCCTTATCGTTGTTATGCTCGTCCAGCTGCACCTTGATATTCGGCCCGCCCTGCTGGCTGATGGTTATAACGGCGCCGGCTTGTGACCAGTTCGTAACGCCTTCATAGATAAAAGCAAAGATGACGATCCGGCTGATCTCGGAGAGGTGGTGGCCGTTAATCCGCAGATTCTCACCTGTGGCGATGGAGCCGGTGCGATCATCCCCGTCTAGGAGGATGTAAGGCGGCCGGTTCAAGCTGCCGAATGATTCGCCGAGCGCCTGGACCGTACCCTTAAGGCCGTTCTTCAGCTCGAACAGACAGCCGAGGTCCAGGTCAATGCCTCTGCTTCCGAACCACCCGGAGGATGGAGTCTGAAGCCAGTTAAGATTGATAAGAATCTCTCCTGCAGCTCCTGCTCCCTGCTGGAGACGGAGGGTCTCCCCGTGCCGCTTGAGTACGATGGTGTCCGGGTTCAAGGGCGAAGCGGAAGGAGCGGCTGGTGCTGCGGGAGGCAATGAATCGACCGTCTTAGGCCGTGACCGCAGCTCCGGGAGAACAAAGGGGGAGTTTCGGGCAGGTTCGGCTGCCCTGGAAGCTTGAACAACGGGCAATATATCCTTGACCTGTATTCCGTAGCTCTGGCAAAGAGCGGCTAAACCTCCGGCATAACCGGAGCCGACCGCGCTGAATTTCCATTCGTTCTGATATCTGTAGATCTCCCCTGCCACAATGGCAGTCTCCACGGAATAACCGCCCCCCAGGCGGTACCGGAGGAGCTCCGTGCCATCCGCAGCGTTCATAATGCGCAGATAGGGATCGGAGAGCTGCGAGAAGCTCTGCTGTCTTGATTCCGCCTCATAGATCGTCAGGGCAAAGGCAATCCGCTCAACCTCCGCAGGAATTAGACTAAGCTCTACAGCAATTTGTGTATCGTCAGCGGGTCCGCTATGGATTCGTTGCGCGGGAGGCAATATCACTACAGACTGGTCCGGGGCCGCAGGATTGCCATAGAAAATAAGATCCTTCTCTGTTGCAACCTTCTGCGACGCGGGAAGTAAAAAAACGGAGAAATCAATCTCGACCCCAGCCCTTGCTTCATTCCAGCCCATGCCTACGATGATGCGGCCGAGGAGAGGATTGTCTTGGGTTAAGCTGCATTTTTGCCCCTTGATAAGCTCAAGTGTCATGAGAACCAGCCTTTCCTATGAGTAGTTCAAGCTTGTATAAGTGCGGGTGGCAGACTCAGAATCTGTCCCGGCTTCCGGCATCCAGATTGGGACCATTCAGATCTGTCAGGCGCTCCAGGGATTGCTCGTAGATCCGTACAATATCCTGTATCTTCTGGAACTCGGGGTCCGAGGGGCCTAGGTTGTCCATGAACATGCGCTGTAGAATTTCTTGGTAAAAGGAGATACGGCTCCCCACCAGTTTGCATTCGTAGTCAATGACCTCTTCAATCGAGTGCTGCTGAACGAATTCCATCAGGTCGTCTGCAAGATTACCACGTGGCTCGCGTTCATTGCGTGCGGCAACCGGCGCGTTGACATTATCCAGATTGACGGTGGAGCGTATGTCGGTGAACAGAATCCCTTCCTTGGCCAGCATCACCTGAAAAGGCTTGTGCTTGAACAGCTCCTGCGCAACCAGTGTACACATTGCCTGATTCCTCAGCAGCATCCCGTCAAACGGATGTAGCACCCACCCGCTGTCATCCCGGAACAGGTTGAATGTAAAATATTCACCCCCATACTCATATCTCAAGTTGATCGCTGTCTCAGAAGTAAGCTCGTATTGAAATGCATCCATTCTATTGCATGCCTCCTGCTTCTACTTTGGATTTCTATTAGCATAGCAGAAAATGGGGAATCTTGGAGAGAGGATTTCAGTCTAAATGGAAGAACCTCTTGCGCCGCAAGAGGTTCTTCCATTCGCTGTCAATCCGTCTTCACGCCAAAGGGGGAAACTGCAGGGTGGCCCGCAGTCCGTGACCGGTGTTGCTCTCCAGAACAAGCTTGCCCTTATGGGCTTCGGCAATGCGGGCGACCATCGGAAGGCCAAGCCCGTGGCCCTGCCGGACGGGGCGGGTCCGCTTCCCGGAGTAAGGCAGGAGGAGCAGCTCCGGCAAGTGCTCCGCCGGAACACCCTGACCATTGTCCGATACGGACAAGGCGAAACAGGAGTCTTCCCCGCTGCGGAGGATGCTAATCTCAATCCGGCACCCATCCGGGTTATGCCGGATGCTGTTCTGGACCAGATTGCTTATTGCACGGTAGAGCAGCTTCTCATCGCCCATCACCTGCAGGCGCTCGTCCATAATGCACAGGTCCAGTGAATAACGCTCCTCCAGGCCGTTATTAATGAAGTCGGATACTACGGTCCGGCCCAGAGCGGATAAGCGGATAGGCTTAAGCTGCAAGGGCTGCATGTCATACTCCAGCATAGAGACGAGGTTCAAGTCGCTGACCAGCGACCTTAGCTGCTCGCCTTGGCGGCGGATGATGGCAGCCTGCTGGCGTTGCTCTCCGGTCAGGTTGTCCTGCTCCTCCAGATTGCTCGCGTAGCCCAGGATCATCGAGAGCGGGGTGCGGATGTCATGGGAGATCCCGGCGATCCAGTTGGAGCGGGCTTCATCCCGTGATTTCAGCTGCGAGCTCCTGGTTTGCAGGGTAGCGGAAGCCGAATTAATGCTCTCGGACAAATCACTGAAGAGTCCGGCAGTCTCCAGTTTAACCGGCTTGTCTTTGGCCAGGGCATGAATGCTGTTGATCAGGGGCCGGATACTCCGGATCAGCCGGGTGCCGATGAACAAGGAGAGGGCCACGGCCAGGGCCACATTGCAGATCAGGAGCAGCAGCACTCTTAAGGGAAGGGAGCGCAGCCAGTCCGTCATGTATCCGAGCTGATATTTTTCATATGAATATTTAGGATAGCCTACGACAATAAGTCCTTCTGGATGCTCCCAGATATACACAGGATATTCCAGCAAGTAGTAGCGTGAGAACTTCGCCACCTCTACGATGTTGTAAGCGTGCGGAATCTCCGGAGGCAGCTGCTCACTCCATGTCACCTTGCCTTCCGCGTTCAGCAGCATTGCCCAGGCCCGGTTCTGCTGAAGCAGGGCATCCCCCTTGGGATTAAGGGAATACTTGCCGTCAGACCCTTGCAGAGCTGAGGATATCTCCCGCACAACCTTTTTCGGTGAAGCCTCCTGATGGGTCTCCTTGAAGATCAGCGAACCGAGCAGAATCAGATTGAACAGGAGCAGCAGCGTAGAGACCAGCAGGGTAGAACCTACGAATTTGCGTAAAATACGGACCGCGCTGTCCATTAGAGCGCCTCCTGCACAACAAGCTTATAACCCAGCCCCCGGACGGTCAGCAGATGCACCGGCTTCGAGGGATCGGCTTCGATCTTCTCGCGGATACGCCGCATATGCACCATTAAGGTATTCTCATACCCGTAGCTGTCATCTCCCCATACCGCCAGGCACAGAGCATCACTGGTCACAATCCGGCCGCGGTTCTCATAGAGCTTGACCAGAATGGCGTGCTCTTTAGCCGTCAGAGGCAGCTCATGGCCTTCTCTTCGTACCACAGCGCTGTCCAGATCCACCACCTGTTCACCTGCTCTGAAGACAGGCAGCCGTTCTGGAATCGGCGAGGCATATACCCGCTTCAGCACAGCGCTCAGGCGCAGCAATAACTCCCTCGGCAGAAATGGCTTAACGATATAATCATCGGCCCCAAGGCCCAGACCCAGCAGCCTGTCCTCATCTTCACCGCGCGCCGACAGGAAGAGTACCGGCATATCAGAGAAGGTTCGTATGGCGGAGAGAAGCGAGAACCCGTCCCCGTCCGGCAGCATCACATCGAGAATGGCGATATCCGGCTTTTCCTGGCGGCACATGGCGAGAGCACTGCTATAATCTCCAGCCGCATAGATGCGGTAATAGCCTTCTTTTCGTAAAAAAAGCTCGATCATCTCGCGTATCTTCGGTTCGTCCTCAACGATCATTATTTTGCGGTTCTTCATCGTATTCAATCGTCATCACCCATGAATTAGTATACACGATCAGGCGGTGAAGAATGGGAGGGGCCGGTGTATTTAAGGTAGGCGTAAGGTTATCTTCAGCCTGGAGCAAGGGAAGGCCTCTATGCTTGGAAGCAAGAGCCGACATGAGAGAAATGGAGCTGAACTGGAACCTATGAACACTCAACCAATTATCGAGACACAGCAATTGACCAAGACCTATGGGGGAACGCCCCGGGTGGATCAGGTAAATCTGAAGGTGCAGCAGGGAGAGATTTTTGGCTTCCTGGGTCCGAATGGAGCAGGGAAGACGACTACGCTCAAGATGCTGCTGGGACTGGTGCAACCCACCCAAGGAACAGTTAAGCTGTTCGGCCAAGAGCTGCGGAACCACCGGCTGGAGATTCTGAACCGGACGGGTTCGCTGATTGAGTCGCCTTCCTATTACGGACATCTGACGGGCCTTGAGAATCTGAGAGTCATGCAGCGGCTGCGCAGCCTGCCTGCCAAAAATATCGATAAGGTGCTGCAGATTGTCCGGCTGGACAATCACCGGCACAAGCCTGCCGGGCAGTATTCACTCGGAATGAAGCAGCGCCTGGGTCTGGCTATGGCCTTGCTGGCTTTCCCGAGTCTGCTCATACTGGACGAGCCTACGAATGGGCTTGATCCTGCGGGGATCGGAGAGATCCGGGAGCTGATTAAATCCTTGCCTGCCCAGTATGACATGACGATTGTGGTATCCAGCCACCTGTTGTCGGAGATTGAGCAGACTGCTACATCGGTTGGCATCATCAGTGACGGCAAGCTGCTGTTCCAGGGGGGGGTGGCTGCGCTTCAGGCGCAGAACCGGGCGGCGGTTCACTTTCGGATCAATGATCCCGCCCAGGCAGTCCGGATACTGTCGGAGCACGGGTATAGGCCCACAATGCAGGAGCAGCAGCTGGTGTTCAGCGCCATGCCGGACTCTGAGGTGGCCCGGGTCAATGAGATTCTGGTGTCCGGCCAGATTGCTGTGAGCCGGATCGTGGATTCGAGGAAGAGTCTGGAGGATATCTTCCTGGATCTTACCGGAAAGGAGCGGAGCCTGTGATGAAAGCTTTGTTCCTGGAATATTACAAAATCCGGCGGAGAAAAGTATGGGCGATGCTGACGCTTTTTCTGGCTGCCGAGCTGGGGTGGGCGTCGATGTCCATGAGCATCTCGATCTCGCGGAGTGCGGACAATGCCACCTGGGAAGCGCTGATTTTCAGCCTCTCGTCCATGAACGGGCTGTTCCTGCCGATTCTGTCGGCGATTGTGGTGTCAAGAATTTGCGACATGGAGCATAAAGGGGATACCTGGAAAATGCTGATGACCACTTCTGTCGGACGCCAGACGGTCTATGCCGCCAAATTCGTCTGTGCCGGAAGTCTGCTCCTCTACGGCATTCTGGCCCAAGTTGTTTTTATTGCCGGCTTCGGCATGTTCCATAGACTCGCAGAACCGCTCCCGGCAGGTCTGCTGCTGCAGTTCACTGCGGGTACTCTGATTGCCAGTCTGCTGATTATTGCGATGCAGCAATGGATATCGCTGGCGGTGAAGAATCAGGCATTTGCCCTGTGTCTTGGCATGCTGGGCGGGTTCCTGGGGACGACCGCCAGCTTGTTCCCTGCCGCTGTCCGGCAGTTAGTCGTCTGGTCTTATTATTTGGATCTCAGTCCGGTGACTTATGTGTATAAGGCTTCTTCAGGAACTTATGTTACCGGAAGCATGCCTCTGATTCAGTTAAGTGCAGCTCTGATACTGACACTGGTTCTGTATGTTGCCGGGAATACCCATGTCTCCAAACAATCGGTCTAAGGAGGAGAACTTATGCTTAGAAGTGTTGCGGCCGAATGGCCCAAGCTGCGCCGTTCGCGGATGGGGCTGGTGCTGGTCAGTCTGCCTGTGGTCAGCCTGATGATCGGCTGTGCTAATTTTGTGATGAACCGGGAGGCCTTGCAGGGAGAGTGGTATAGTCTATGGACTCAGGTAAGTTTATTTTATGGAGAGTTCTTCCTGCCGATTCTGATTGCCATCTGCTGCGCCTTTGTCTGCAGGCTGGAGCATGTGAACCGGAACTGGAACATGATCCTGGCTGCTCCAGTATCCGTAACCAGTCTCTTTATAGCCAAGCTTGTTATTGTGGGCATGCTGATTGCCGGAGCGCAGGCGCTATTCCTTCTAATGTATTGGGCGGCAGGACAGATGCTGTCTATGACGGGGGATTTTCCAAAGGACATCATCCTGTGGACCCTGCGCGGCTGGGTGGCTTCGCTGAGTATTGCTGCCCTCCAGCTCGGCTTGTCCATCCGTATCCGCAGCTTTGCCACACCGATCGGCATCAGCTTGTGTGCCGTTTTTGTGGGCCTGGGCCTGTATGTGCTGAAGCTGGGGCTGCTGTTCCCATATTCGCTGCTGACCATTGGCATGGGCGTGCTTACCCAGCGCGGACTGACGGCTATGGAGAATCTGCTATTCTTCCTTATGAATGGAGTTTACCTCGTAGTTCTGTCAGTCTGGTCGGTCCGCAGATTGAGATATAAGGATGTAGGCTGATGCGTGGCGGGCGGACATAAGCAGCTTTAAGCAGCTTTAAGTAGCATTAAGCAGCAGTAAGCGGAGGCCGGGGGCCTCCGCTTGTCTTTCGCATCCTATTAGGGGATGATGCGGGGAACCCGCTCAAGAAACGAGAGTCTTCCTATTTGCTCATATCGTAATCCGGCATTCCAATAGTAGAGAACCACTGGCGGATCTGCTCCTGGTCCTTGGAGAAGGTAAGGCCCAACTGCAGCAGGATTCTTGCCTTCTGCGGAAGCAAATCGCCTGCGCCGATGATACCTTTGGCTCCGGTGTCGTATACTGCCCCTGAGCCTGCGCGCGTAGCGCTTACGAATAGAACGCCCTTCTCGATAGCTGCTGTGCGGGCTGCTTGCTGAGCGGTAGAGATCCCGCCGGCACCATGGCCCGCCGTTACAATCCCTCTAACCCCTTCATTAGCCAATGCCGTAATGGGCGTAGCGGAGGCTTCTGTATAACTATACACAACATCGACTTTGGCCAAATCTTCCGGCTGGATGGTGCTGAGATCGAAAGGAGTCTTCCACTTCTCCGTACCGGCATCCTTGACACGTGCTGGAGCACGAACGGCACGAATCCGGTTCTCATCTACCGTCCCCAGAGCGCCGTAGCGGCCCCCGTCGAAGGTATCCAGACGCAGTGCATCCGTCTTGGTGACTTCCCTGGCTGCAAAGAACTCATCATTCATCATCAAAACCGTGCCATAGTAAGTGGTTTTCTGGCTTGCAGCCAGCCGGATCGCATTCAGGAGATTAGCTTCCCCGTCGAATGAGATCGTATTGGATTGTCTCATGGAGCCGGTGAAGACAACGGGCTTCGGACTGCGGACGGTGAGGTCGGTCCAGTAGGCCAGCTCTTCCATGATGTTAGTGCCGGTGGTAACCACTACGGCATCGACAGCAGGATTGCTCAGTTCCTTATCAACAGCAATCGTAAGATTGTATAAGTCCTTGGAGGTGGTTTGCGCCGAGCTGATATTGCTTAGCTCTGTACTGGTGACATTGGCTATTTTGGATAGCTCGGGTTGTAGTCTTTGAATAATATCATTAATAGGTACCTTTGGCGTGCCATACGTCTGAAACAGCTCTCTGGAAGGAGAAGTGGAGGTGATGGTTCCTCCGACACCGACTACTACGACATTCGGAATGATTCTCCCGGGTGTGGTGACTTCGGCGGCCTTCGTGATCGAAGGGAAGGATAACATGGTGAAGAGAACCAGCAGAGCGGTAAAAAGACTTAGACTTCTTTTGTGAACAAGATTCATAAGTGACCTCCTCTTATTTTGATTTCTATGTAATCATATATGACATAAATCACAATTGTCAAAATGATATTTTAACTTTTATGTAAAATTAATCAATAAATATGCATTAATCATGTATAAATATAAAAAAATATTTTTTGTTGTGTTATTTTTTATAACATATATATCGGGGGAGAGACGAAGGGGGCGGCGGCAGCGTGGCCTGGAGAGGAAATATTTGACCGGAGAAAAGAAAAAAAGCCGGTGGGCACAGAGCCGCCGGCTGAAAGGAGAGTAACCCGTGAAAAGCTACCGCGTCTCCAGATATGCAATTCCCAGCGCCCCGGTGACCGGATTGCGGTAGGTTTCGCATTCCACATCGAAGACCTCGCCGATTAATTCCTTGGTCAGGATATCCTCAGGCACTCCGCTGGCCGCGACCCGGCCTTCCTTCATGACATACAGATAGTCGCAGTATTCGGCGGCCAGGGTGAGATCATGGAGGGCGGCGAGAATGCCGATATCCAGCTTTTTGACAATATTCAGAATCTGCAGTTGGTATTTAATATCCAGATGATTGGTCGGTTCATCCAGGATCATGAATTCCGGCTGCTGAGCCAGTACACGCGCTAGTATGACCCGCTGCTTCTCGCCGCCGGATAAGGAGTTATAGCTGCGGCTTGAATGCCCCTCCAGATTTACCTTGCGGAGTGCGGCCGAGACAATGTCAGCGTCCTGCTGGCTGTCGGTTTCCAGCATGCCTTTGTGAGGCGTCCGGCCCATCGCCACCATCTCACGAACGGTGAAGTCGAAGCTCAGCTCGTTGAACTGGCCGACTACGCCCAGCTTCCGGGCGACAAGCTTCGGGCTGGCCTTGATCACATTAAGCTCAGAGAGGAAGACCTCTCCCTGACGGGGCTTGATGACCTTGTAGATGCTTTTGAGCAGCGTCGATTTGCCGCAGCCGTTCGGGCCGATCAGGCCGACGAATTGCTTGTTTTGCACCCTCAGCGAGACCTCCTGCACAATCTTCGCCTCACCGAAAGAGACACTTAGCCGTTCAACATTCAGATTCATCAGCTTTTCCCTCCGAAGGCATAGCCTTTTCTAATCAGCATGTACATGAACATCGGCGCTCCAATCAGGGCGGTAATGATCCCGATCGGCAGCTCCACATTCGGTACGATGGTCCGGGCAATGACGTCCGTCCAGATCAGGAAGATCGCCCCGAACAGAATGGACGCCGGCAGCAGCCTGCGGTGGTCCGAGCCCACGAGTCCCCGCACCAGATGGGGGATAATCAGTCCCACGAAGCCGATCATGCCGCAGCTTGCTACCATAACTCCGGTAATCAGCGCTGTGAGAATCATGTAGACTCTGCGGTAGGCACCCAAATGAATGCCCAGCGTAACCGCCGCCTCATCGCCAAGCAGCATGGCATTCAGCACACGGAACTGCGAGAGGAACAGGATAACGGCGAGCAGGACGGTGACCGAGATCAGCGGCAGCTTGTCCCAGCTTGCGGCGGCCAGGCTGCCCATCGTCCAGAAGGTAACCGTCTTGATGCCTTCGGCATTGTTCGCGAAGTAGACAATGAAGTTGGCAAAAGCGGTACATAAAGCGTTAATGACCATCCCGGCCAGCACCAGCTTGACGGAGGTCATTTTGCCGCCCGCACTGGCAAGTGTAAGGACCAGCAGAGAAGCGCCAACCGCCCCTGCAAAAGCCCAAAAGGCGACTCCCGACTGCCCAAGCAGCCCCATCGAGCCGAAGCCGATCAGGATGGCGAAGGTTGCGCCCAGCGAAGCGCCGGAGGAAATACCGAGTATGTATGGATCAGCCAGGGGATTCTGTACCGCCGCCTGCATGATCGTCCCGCACAGCGTAAGTCCGGCGCCGATGAACATCGCCATCAGGACACGCGGGAAGCGGATTTTCCAGATAATATCCACGAAAGAACCGTTCGTCAGCTCCTGTATATCTCCAATCTGGATGCCTGTGATGTGATGCAGCAGAATCCGGTAGGATTGGGAGACAGGAATGTCCACCTGGCCGAAGGAGACCGCAGCTCCGGCAGACAGCAGGGTGATAATGAAAAGGATGCCTATAACAGCCATGAAGCCGTAACGGGAATGAATGAGAGATTGCTTAGGCTGTGAGGGTACGGCTATATCGGTATGCATGACAATGGGAAGGCTCCTTTACATTAGAAGATTAGTATGGACTGACTCATCAGACGGGACTGTGAGCAGGATATCGTAACTTGTCCTTAAATATAAGGCACATTGAGAATGATTGTCAATGATAATAATTCTCATTGACATGCTGTCCAACTTTCTATATTCTACGGAGGTATCCCCTGCAAGGCTATAGGCTTAATGCCCTTCCCGGAGGATAAATAACGTACATACAGAAAAGGGGACCTAAGAGAATGAAGAAAATATTCAAAAGATATGTACCGCTGCTGGCGGTTCTGGTGATGGCAGTTATGCTGGCGGCTTGTTCTTCTGCTGCAGGCAATGAGAAGGACGCGGCAGCAACGGCTGCACCTGCATCAGCCAGTCCCGCACCGGCGGAGCCTGCACAGGCGGCCAAGACGGTATATCCGCTTACCATCCAGAACCACACGAACAACGGGGAAGGCACCGAATGGAAGGCGAATTCGCAGACCTTCGATAAGGCGCCTGAGAAGGTAGTAGCGAATACGCAAGGTGCGGCTGAGCTGCTGATTAAGCTGGGGCTTACCGACAAAATGGTTGGGGTTGCGGCTCTCTATGGTGCAGGCGATCCGGCAGTTCAGGAAGAATTCAAGAAGATTCCTGTGATCTCACAGGACTATGCCAGCAAAGAACTGGTTGTGGGCAGGGGCCCGGATCTGGTGATGGGGCGCGGCGGCCTGTTCGCAGATGCGGATTGGGGAGTAGGGACGGTAGGCGGACTCAATGAGCTGGGCATCAAGACCTTCGTGCAGAGCACGAGTCTGCAAGGGGCAACGCTTGACAGCCTGTACAAGGATATTGAACAGCTCGGCCAGATCTTCGATGTGCAGGAGAAGGCTGCTGCATACATTGCAGAGCTGAAGGAGCGTGCTGCGAAGCTGAAGGAGGGAGCGGCGGCCACAGGCGCCAAGACCTTCGCTTATGTATCTGACGGAGGCAATGGCGCAATTGCTGTCTATAGCGGGAACGTGGATACTTTTGCGGGAGATGTGCTGGGGCTGCTTGGACTGACCAACAGCTACGCGGATGTGACCGGTGAGATCAGCAAGGAGCAATTGATCGCGACCAACCCGGATGTCATGCTGATCTCGGTGTACACAGGCGGTATTGATGCTGACCAGTCGATAAAAGCGTTCTATGCCGATCCGTCACTACAGAGTCTGAAGGCGATCCAGAACAAAGCGATCTATAAGATTGACTTCAACCAGTTCTGGGGCTACAGCTATTCCATCTTTGACGGGGCGGAGAAGCTTGCGTCTGAGCTGGCTGCTGCGAAGTAAGCCGATTTTATTTTGACAAAAAAAGCAGCCTGAGCTGTCACTCCAACGGGTGACGGTTCAGGCTGCTTTTGGCATTCTCATAGATATTCATAACCACCTGCTGGATCGGCAGCTCCTTGACGGAAATATCCGAGAAGGCATGCCTCCGGGAGATATTCTCCAGGAAATCGCTGATTGAGATCCGGGCGGTGTCTACCTCAAGCGTAATCTGTAAGTCGGAGGGGCGTTCCATAACCTTGGTCCAGTCGTTGTCGAAAAGGGTGTCCCGTACAGACTCGTTAAACGTAAAGCTCACGTGCTTCTTCTCTCCGAGGAACAGCTTCAGCCGCTGCAGCGAGTCATCAAACACCTTCTCGCCATGGTTAATGACAATCACCCGGTGGGCTAACTCCTCCACATCCTCCAGATCATGGGTGGTGAGAATACAGGTCATGTTCTGCTGCTTGTTCATCTGGTGGATGAATTCACGGATTTTGAGCTTGGCGATCACATCCAGCCCGATGGTCGGCTCATCCAGGAACAGGATGTCCGGCCGGTGCAGCATCGCCATGACGAATTCGCATTTCATGCGTTCGCCAAGCGACAGCACCCGGGTGGGCTTCTCCATCACTCCGGCGATATCCAGCAGCGATGCCAGCTCGTCCAGACGGTTGCTGAAATCCGTGGCCGAGATACCATAGATCGCTTTGTTCATCTTGAAGCTGTCAATGGGCGGGATATCCCAGATGAGCTGGGATTTCTGGCCGAAGACGGCCCCGATGGTGCGGACATAATGCTTCCGGTCCCGGGCCGGGGAATAACCGAGTACTTCGATCTCCCCGCTGGTCGGGTAGAGTGCGCCGCAGAGCATTTTGATCGCAGTGGATTTGCCTGCCCCGTTCGGACCCAGCATTCCGCAGATTTCGCCCTGCTCAATGGCGAAGCTGATATCGTTCACGGCCTGGACAGAGACTGCTTCACGCCGGAAAAAGCTCGTGAAGGTCTGTTTCATGCCTGCGCCCCGCTTATAGGTGGTATAGGACTTCGTTAAATGCTTGACATCGATCACCGGCATCAGCCGCCAACCCCCTCATATAATCTGATCATGTGCCGGTATACCCAAATGCCTGCCCAGAGAAAGACAAAGCAAGGCAGAATAGCGATAAAATCAGCGGCCTGTACCCGGCCAAGCAGTGCGGAGGCCGGGAGGTAGCCAACCATCCCCACGGGAATGATCAGCGTAGCTGCCGCCTGCACCGCCTTCGGGAAGATCGGCAGCGGATATTTGCCGACATGCAGCACACTGTCCGCCAGCTCGGATATCCGCGAATTGCCGACCCATTTGAAGGACATCGCCGCCATCATCAGCGATAATCCGGCCAATACAGCCGTCCCGGCCAGGAACATTCCGGTGAATTGCAGCCAGGCGAGGGCGGAGATAGCGCCGATATGCATAGCGGAGAAGATGAATAATGCAGCCCCGCCAAGGAATAATCCGACACTCTCTACAGAGAAGGTAGTGGCTACAATGTAGAACAGCGGATTCAGCGGCTTGAGCAGAATGACCTCGAAGCTCCCCTCCCGCACATGCGACATCGTTGTCCACAACAATCCTCCGAAGACCAGACTGGAGAGACCGCTGGACATGGTGAATATAGACTGGATCAACAGCACCTCGTATAAGCTCCAGCCGGGAAAGCTGGTGCCCGCCCGGTAGATTAACAGCGTCACCAGCGGAAACAGAATGTTGCCGATGAGTGTAATCAGACTGCTGACGATGAAGTTCATCCGGTAGGCCGAAGCGGTCTGGATAGCAGAGTACATGCACTGCTTGTATACATCTACATATTTTTTCATAACAGGAACGTTCCTTTCCCTCCGGGTATTCATGCGCCAACCGCCGTGAACTGCTTCATGGCCCGGCGGCGGACCAGCTCATTGCAGCCGAACATCACCAATACAGCTGCCGCCTGCATGCCTACGGCTTCGGGAAGGGATAGCTCAAGGCCGCCAAGTGAATAATGCCCGGTGAACACCATGGCAGGCATATAAGCAATGTACTGGAAAGGCAGGAACAGCTGGGTAACCTGAAGCCAGTGCGGGAAGAAATCAAGCGGAATCAGCGCTCCCGAGAAAATACCCGACACCAGCAGGAAGGCGCTGCGAATCCCGCCGGATTGCACCAGCCAGAAGGAGGTCAGGCCAATCGTATAATTGACATAGAAATTCATGAGAAAGGCAAGCAGCACAGACACCAGTGTCCACGGGAGGCTTGCCGGCCGCATATCGATCCCGAAGATGAAGATAAAGATCAGCAGGCAGGGCAGGAACTCAAATACGAACCCGAGTGAGCGGTGCCCGAGCTTCTGGAACAAGGCGAAGGAACGGTGATGCACCGGGCGCAGATGGAAGGTAAGGAATTTACCGGTGCGTACCAGCATCGACAGATTCCAGTCAGCAAAATCCATAATCAGATACCCGATCAGCGCCGTGGCCCCGAAATAGCGGATCATCTGCTGGAGATCAAGCCCGCCGAGCGTAGTCTGTCCGCCATAGACTGCGGTCCAGATGAAATATTGCACCATGAAATACACCGGGCCGACAATAACAGAGACCAAGGAATGGGTGCGGTAGGCACTCCATTCCTTGTAGGTAACCTCTGCAACGGCCCGGCAGATGAGCCAGTTATGCTTGAGACGGTTCATTACATCAGTCCTGACCAGATTACATTCGTTACATTGAACAGGGCTTCCGCATACCAGTTATCGTCCGTGAAAGGCACGAACCATACCGCAGTGAGCTGCTCCACCGGATCGATTACCATACAGCAGGCGCCGGCGCCTTCATGAAAATAAGTGCCCTCGGAATAGAGGAATGCTGGGCCTCTCCGCATATCCAGCCCAATGCCGTAGCTCCGGTCTTTGACATTGTTGCCCCAGCAGTAATCAGGCGTGCCATAGAGCGTGCGGGTGGTGAGCTTCTCTACGGCTTTCCGGCCGACAATCCGCGTATCCCCCAAGGTTCCCATGCCCAGGAGCATATTGGCGAAGCGGGTGAGGTCCGCAGTAGTAGAGACCAGCCCCCCGCCTGTATGGGATACATTCTCCCACAGCTTCTCTGCTGGAGGTTCTTCCGGCTGTATGGCATGGATCAGGTCATGGAGCTGCTTTTCCTTGCGTTCATTTCTTATAATGAAGCGCCTAGCCAATTCGGGAGTCGGCTCCCACATCGTGTCCTTCATGCCGAGCGGCTGCAGAATCTGCTCCTCTATGTACTGTTCAGCGGAAATACCTGTGACCTTCTTAATGATTTCACCAAGAATACAGAAGCCGAAGGAGCAGTATTGCCATTCCTCACCGACCGGTTTGTCGATCCCGCAGCTCAGTGCAGCTGTGATCCAGTCTAACTCGCCGTCCTCCGGCTTATACTTGTCGAAATATTCGCCAATCAGCTGCCAGTAAGACTTGTGATAAGGAATCATGCTGCCCGCACAGTCAGGGAACAGACCGGAGGTATGCGTGAGCAGGCTGTAGATGTCGATTTTATTGAACGGTTCTACGTTAAACGGTTCCAGAAAGGCACCAACGGGAAGGTCCAACCGGAGAAGACCATCCTCCACCAGCTTGGCTATAGCAACAGAGGTAACCGCCTTGGTGATGGATGCGATGTGATGAACGGTTGTCGGCAACAGCGGGTCCGTCCGGTCTTCGCGGTAGGAGAGGGGGCCGATGGCACCATTCATGAACGTCTTGCCGTACCGGGAGACGCTGTAAGCGGCTGCCTGGATTTTGTTCTCGTCGATCAGTTTCTGAAAGAGGGTATGGAGTACCCCGATTCTTGAAGCGTCATAATGAACCTCTGCCGGTGAGCAGTCGGTAATGCCGGGAGTGTGCAGCATAAAAGTATATGCCTCCTCGAAGGTTGTGGCGCTGAGCGAACCAGCTATGCCCAGGGAAATGCGCCCAGGCTTCAGTATATCTTCCATATAGTGTTAGTTACAATGGAAAGTTTGGTTTATAACCAATTTCTCCGGCTCTAAAAGAGGGGTGAACAGGATAAATAGAGAAATAAAAGTATGATAAATATTTCACAGAACGGAAGGACAATGAATCACATCATGAAAACAAAGCCGTTAACGAAAAGCATTACGTTCATGCAAGCGCTGGCCCTGGTGGTCGGGATGATTATCGGATCGGGGATTTTTTTGAAGCCCGGAATTGTATTGAATAATGCGGGTAGCCCGTGGATGAGTATTCTGGCCTGGGGTGTTGGGGGGATCATTACCCTGGCTTCGGCGCTGAGTGTGGCGGAGATTGCGGCCGCCATTCCGAAGTCGGGAGGTCTATATACTTATTTAAGTGAATTGTACGGCGGAGTGTTCGGTTATCTGCTCGGCTGGGTTCAGGCGGTAATCTCCTATCCGGCTTCTGTAGCGGCGCTGGCTATTGCTTTTGCTACCTATTCCGGTTACTTCCTGCCGCTGAGTGCATGGCAGCAGAAGCTGCTTGCGGTGGGCATTCTGGCCTTCATACTGCTGATGAATGTCATCGCGACGAAGTTCGGCGGGATCATTCAGACGGTGGCCACGGTAGGCAAGCTGATTCCGGTAGCAGGCATTGTGGGCGTCGGGCTGTTCTCGGATCTGGCTCCCGGATTCGGCGGCATCGGTACAGCGGCTGCGGGTGCAGGCTTTGGGGCTGCGGTGCTCGGCACACTCTGGGCCTATGACGGCTGGATCAGCGTCACCAATATGGCGGGAGAGATCAAGGACCCGGCCAGGACGCTGCCGAAAGTCATTTCGATCGGTGTTATTTTTGTTATCGCTGTGTATGTGTTGTTCAATATTGCGGTGTTTCAGGCGCTGCCCTATGACCAGATTGTGTCGTCCCCGACTCCGGGAGCCGATGCGGCTGAGGCTTTGTTCGGTAGCGGCGGCGGAGCCTTTATTACGGCAGGCATTATCGTCTCTGTACTGGGTGCGCTGAACGGTTATCTCATGACCGCAGCACGGGTGCCGCAGGCGATGGGGGAGCGGGGACAAATTCCGTTCTCCCGGGTGCTAAGCAGCATTCATCCGAAGTTTCAGACACCGGCGAATGCGCTTGTTTTTCAGAGTGTGCTGGCGGTAGTCTACATCTTCTCGGGCACCTTCAATACGCTGACGGATCTGCTGGTGTTCGTGCTCTGGATCTTCTTCACTATGGGCGTGTTCGGTGTGTTCCTCCTGCGCAGGAAGTTGCCGCCCGTACAAGGCCGCTATCGCGTGCCGCTCTATCCGTTCACCCCGATCCTTGGCGTAGCAGGGGGGCTCTATATTCTAGCCAGTACAATTATCAGTGATCCGCTGCGCTCACTTATAGGGATTGGCATCACGCTTGCCGGACTCCCGGTGTATGTGGTGATGATGCGGAAGAATCGCGTGTAGACAGCAGTTTATAGCCGGGTGTGAGAAAGTTTCAATAAAACAGTTGACAGCGCCCGTTCAAAAAAGTATACTATGAAAGTACTTTTGAGCGGACGCAGTCAGCTTAGAGATCATCGTCTAGAAGAAACATACATAGACACCATACGGACTCTTAGCTCAGTTGGTAGAGCAGTAGACTCTTAATCTATTTGTCCAGGGTTCGAGCCCCTGAGAGTCCATCCCTTAAGAAACGGCAGAAATGCCGTTTTTTTGCTGTTTTGAGAGATGTGTGCGGTAAACCGAATACATTGGGACCGGGGATGGCGCGTGGGCCGAATGTAATCGGAAAACCGATTATATTGGGTCGTGTGTAGGCGCATGGGCCAAATGTAATCGAAAAAGCGGATACATTATGCATCCGCAAATTCCGGAAGTAGTTTTACCCCTACATATGCTCTGCAAGCTGTACCTCGAAGCCATCAGGGTCCAGGATATAGAAGAAACGCAGGCTGGTATTCGGCGCTATGGGGCCGCGTGCTACCGGGATTCCTTCCTTACCAAGCTCCGCCATAGCCTCGTCCAGCGATGCGACCTCGAACCCTACAGACACTCCGCACTCCGGCTTCAATGGCGGGTCGCTACCCTCTATCAACTCAAGCTTCGGCTGCCCCTCTATCCCCAGCATGACGATCTGCTTCCCTCTGCTCTCGAATCTGCGCTCCACAGGAAGCCCTAGAATTCGGTGATAGAAGTCAAGGGAAGCCTCCAGATTACGTACCCTGAGTGTCATCCAATTCATACTAAGCTTCATCAATATCCATCCTTTGCTGTACAATTCAGTTGCTGCTGTTATAAGCTATCCGCATATTCTACCATATTCGATCAGGAGGTTGTAACCATGAACATAACAACTATAGAAGCAGGCGGCAGAGTTATCGCTATAGTGAGCGGCAACGAGGCCGTGGTCGGGAATGTCCAGAGCGCGCTCGATCTAATGGCAACGGTACGCTATGAGACAGATTGCGACCGGATCGTGATCCATAAGGCGCTGCTGAGCGAGGAGTTCTTCGACCTCAAGACTCGGCTGGCCGGTGAGATTCTGCAGAAGTTCATTAACTATCAGGTGAAGGCAGCCGTGGTGGGTGATTTCAGCAGCTATACCAGCCGCAGTCTGCGTGATTTCATCTATGAATGCAACCAGGGGAAGGATGTATTTTTCGTAGCGGATGAGCAGCAGGCAGTTGAGCGGTTGAGCCGGGTCTAGAATTTCGTAGCGTCAGAGCAGTAGACTGCAATTCGTTAGTCCGGCCTCTATGCAGCCGGTAGTGGAACCGGAAACCCCAGATATGATAAGCTCATGGAATCAGGGCAGCCCTGAACTAAGGAGGGGAAAGATATGAGCAGCTTAATAGCAGGTGAGGTCTATTCCGGGTTTCAAGTGATACGCAAGGAGTACATACGGGAAATCGAATCCTCCGTATACACGCTGGAGCATCAGCAGAGCGGAGCACGGCTGCTCTATGTACAGAATCAGGATGACAATAAGGTGTTCAGTGTTACGTTCCGGACTCCGCCTGCGGACAGCACGGGAGTGTTTCACATTCTGGAGCATTCGGTCCTCTGCGGCTCCGACAAATTCCCGGTAAAGGAACCGTTCGTGGAGCTGCTGAAGGGCTCGATGAAGACGTTCCTGAACGCTTTTACCTTTGGCGACAAAACGATGTATCCGGTAGCCAGCCAGAATGACCAGGATTTCGCCAATCTGATGGAGGTCTATCTGGACAGCGTCTTTCAGCCGAATATTTACAGTCAGCCGGAGATCTTCGAGCAGGAGGGCTGGCATTATGAGCTGCCGCATTCCGGGGATGAGCTGATCTACAAGGGCGTCGTCTACAATGAGATGAAGGGTTCGTATTCCTCGCCAGTGACGGTGCTGATTGACCGGATCAAAAAATCGCTCTACCCGGGTACGCTCTACCGTCACTCTTCCGGCGGTGACCCGCAGCATATTCCTGCCCTGACCTATGAGCAGTTTCTGGAGGCGCACCGGAATTATTATCACCCGTCGAACAGTTATTTTTATCTCTATGGCGATTTGAATATCGAAGCACGGCTGCAGTTTATCCATGAGGAATACCTCAGCCGCTATACCCGCAAGGCTATAGATACTTCGATTGCACTACAGGCACCGGCCGGCATGACCCAGCTTACGGCGGAGTATCCCATTCTGGAGACGGAAACGGCTGCCGACAAGACATACTTGAGCTTGAATTATGTAATTGGGACCTCTCTGGACCGGGAGCTGAATCTGGCCTTTGCCATTCTGAAAAGCATGCTGATGGACAGCAATGCGGCCCCGCTGAAGCAAGCGCTGCTGGAGAGCAGCCTGGGCAAGGATGTGGTTGCTTTTTATTCAGATAGTATGGTTCAGCCTATGCTGGGTATTGCCTTGACACATTCTAATCCTGAAGCCAAGGAGGAGTTCGTGAATCTGGTCAGAGCGACTCTGAGCCGCCTTGCTGCGGACGGTCTGGATGAGAAGCTGGTGCTCGCTGCGGTGAACAGCAAGGAATTTGAACTGCGTGAAGCCGATTTCAGCCAATATCCGAAGGGTCTCACCTACAACATGGAAGTGATGAAGGCCTGGCTGTATGACGGCTTGCCGTCCACGTATCTGGAATATGAAGCGGCGCTTGCGGCGATCCGTGAACAAAGTGCCAACCGTTATTTCGAGCGCCTGATAGAGACCTACCTGCTGAACAGTAACCACTGTAGTGTCGTTGTCCTCCAGCCCTCTCAGACCCTGGCGGGGGAAAAGGATGCGGCGGTCCGCAGCCGTCTGGCGTCATACAAAGCGTCTTTGGCCCCGGCCCAGCTGGATGAACTGGTGCTTAGCACGCAGAAGCTGCTGGCCCGGCAGAACACTCCTGACCCCTCAGAGGAGCTGGAGAAGCTGCCGAAGCTGACTCTCCAGGACATTAACCCTATTGCCCCGGCCGGAGTACCTACAGTGGAGTACGCGCTGGATGGGATTAAGGTGCTGCATCATGAAGTGGCTGCCGGTACAATTGCCTATATTAAGCTGTACTGGGACACCAGCGTGCTTGCTGCGCAGCAGATTCCTTATCTGGAGCTGCTGGCGAGAGTGCTTGGACAACTGGAGACGGAAGCCTACAGTATTGAGGAGCTGACCAGTGAAATCGGAATTTCGACCGGGGGCATCCGTTTTCAGAATGAAGTGTTCGGAGCCGGGAAATCTGCGGAAGGCAGCTATCAGGCCAAATTCAGCGCGCGCATCAAGGTTATGCGGGGCAACATCGGCGGTTCCCTGAAGCTGCTGCATGAGCTGCTCTACGGCAGCAATCTGGATAACCTGTCCAAGCTGCAGGAGATTGTCCGCCGGGAAGCCTCCGGGATGGAGGCGATGCTGACGCAGAAAGGCAATGAGATTGCAGCCAGCCGGGTGCTGTCCTACTTCTCGGACCGGGGGATGTACGAGGAGCAGCTTGGCGGCGTGGCGTATTACCGCTTCATCAAGGAGCTTGCCCGCACCATTGACCAGCAGGCGGAGGGGCTTGCGGATACCTTGAAGGAAATCTGCGGGTTGTTGTTCAATACGCAGAATCTGACGCTCTCCCTCACCGGTACGGCGGATTCGTATGCGGAATTCGCTGCACATGTGCAGGAGCTTGACCTTAGCAGCCGGGCGGTGGATTCTCAGCCTCTCTTGTCTGCACAGGGCCAGGGGGTAAACGAAGGCTTCATGTCCGCGAGCCAGGTACAGTATGTAGTCAAAGGCTATGATTACAAAAAGCTGGGCTTCGTCTATTCCGGCAAGCTGCAGGTGCTCAAGAAGATCCTCAGCCTGACCTACCTGTGGAATACGGTCCGGGTCAAGGGCGGTGCGTATGGCGGCAATATGCTCCTGCGCCGCGACGGGGTACTTCTATTCACTTCCTATCGTGATCCGAACCTGCTGGAGACGCTGGAGGTCTATGACCGGGCCTCTCAGTTTGCCGGAGAATATACGGCAGATGAAGCGGAGATGGAGCAGGCCATTATCGGAACCCTGGCGATGCTGGACCAGCCGCTGAGTCCCGGCGCTACAGGCCGTCAGGCGGACCGGCATTATTTCGAGCAGATTACTGCGGAAGATCTTCAGCAGGAGCGTAATGAAATTCTGTCGGCCACAGCCGGGGATATCAGGAGCTATGCCAGTCTGCTTGAGGCGGTAACGCAGCAGAATTACTTCTGTGTGGTCGGAGGCGAATCCAAGCTGAAGTCGGCTTCCGGTGCCTTTGGCAGTCTGGAGGAGCTGGTGAAATAAGCGGGAGCGGCTACGATTAGCCAGCTAACACAAATCAGGGTGCCTCGAGAGCTGTTGACACAGCCGGGGCGCCCTGTTTGCAGCGGGTTAAAGTTTTCTTTGAATATTTGACTATTTAGTTTTAGAATATAAAGATTACTGACTTCTAGGAGGAACAATGCGTGGAACTTGGAATAAGCACCTTTGTCGAGACAACGCCTGATGTGAATACCGGAGTGACTCTAAGCCATGCGGAGCGGCTGCGCGAAGTGGTGGAGGAGATCGTGCTTGCGGATCAGGTGGGACTGGATGTGTACGGCGTGGGTGAGCATCACCGGCCTGATTTTGCAGCTTCATCGCCTGCTGTGCTGATGGCGGCGGCTGTACCGCTGACGACCCGAATCCGCCTGACCAGTGCGGTCATGATTCTGTCCTCAGCCGATCCGGTGCGGGTATTTCAGGATTTCGCAACACTGGACGGAATATCAGGCGGCCGTGCCGAGATTATGGTGGGCCGGGGCTCGTTCGTCGAGTCGTTTCCTCTATTCGGATATGATCTGAAGGACTACGAAGAGCTGTTTGACGAGAAGCTCGACCTGCTGCTCAAGCTGCGGGAGCCCGGCAAGGTGAGCTGGAGCGGCAAACACCGTCCGGCTATTCCGAATCTGGAGATCTATCCGCGCCCGGAGCAGAATCCGCTGCCGGTATGGATTGCGAGTGCGGGAACTCCGGAGTCTGCGGTCCGTGCGGGTACCCTGGGCCTGCCCTTTGCTCTGGCGATTATCGGCAATGTGAACCCTTCCGATTATGCCATGCATGTACGGCTCTACAAGGAGGCAGCAGCCAAGGCTGGTCATGATGTGTCCAAGCTTCCGATTGCAACGCACTCTCACGGTTATGTTGCGGAGACGGACGAACTTGCGGTAGAGGGCTTCTTCCCGTCTACACATGCACGGACGAATGTCCGGGCGGTGGAGAAAGGGCTGCCGTCGTATCACCGAGCGGATTACGATGCTGCCCGCAGCTTTGACGGTGCTCTATACGTGGGCGACCCGGACACAGTTGCCCGCAAAATCATCCACCTCCACGAGCATGTAGGGATCACCCGGTTCCTGCTGCATGTCCCGCACGGCTCCATGCCGCATGCTCAGGTGATGCAGGCCATCCGCCTCTTCGGGACAGAGGTAGCGCCTAGGGTGCGTGAGGGAATTAAGCGGTTGAAGCAGGCCTGACTGCTGTTGCCGCAGGATATTTCTCGTTAATCCTGGAATCCTGCCTGCAATACAACATCTTCCTGAGTAGCCTGGACTTAACCGGACATTGTTGTCTAAAATGCAGCATTTTTCCTCTTCCAGGCAGTTTAGAAGAAGAATTCCTGTATTTCATGCAACATTCCCCCTGTACAGCCCGGTATTCAGGGGATGAAGTTGCAGAACTTGCAATATTTCCGATACTTTGCGTTGCGTTCAACCCGTAGAACGTAAGAACCTTGGCGGACCAGCCGGTCACTTGGGGAAATTTGGAACTGTAGGCGCGGTAGCGACCGCTTTGTCACCGGATTTCCACCGCGAAGAGCGGTATTAATCAAGAAATCTGGGGATGGTCAGCGGCTGGAAGTCCAAATGTTCGCCGCAGTGACGATGAAGCTTCAAGTTCAAATCTTAAGTGCGTCTTATATAGTTGTAGGTTTTTGAGGTTGGTTTATACAACGAAGAGACCCCTGGCCATTAGGCCCGGGGTCTTGGTCTACCAGTGAAGAGATAGAAGGGGAAAAGTTAAGTAATCGAAGCCTCATAGATAGCTTGGATCGACGCAGCGAGGGTGCGGCCGAATTCCTCCTCCGTCTGCTGATCGCTGAGACCCTGTGACAAGGCGCGGGAGAAGCTGGCAATCACTCCATGCTGCCGGGCGAGCTTCTCGTTGGCTTCAGCCTGGGTATACCCTCCTGAGAGTGCTACGATCCGAACCACATGGGGATCTGCGGCGAGCTCGCTGTATAAATTATCCTCTGTCGGGATCGACAGCTTGAGCATGACCTTCACGCCATCTGCCAGCTCAGACAAGCGTGCGGCCAGTTCACCTTTCAGCAATTGCTCTGACTTCTGCTTGTCCTTGCTGAGGATATCTACTTCCGGTTCAATAATCGGAACGAGTCCGAAGGCGGCGATCTGCCGGGCCAGCTCGAACTGCTGCTGAACGACCTGCCGGATACCCTCCGGGTTCGCCTCATGGATCACGGAGCGCATTTTGGTGCCGAAGATATGCTTGCTGACTGCCCGCTTCAGCAGGTCATCAAGGGCGGGAATAGGCTTCATGAGCTGGACTCCTTGCTGAGGAGCGGCCAGTCCCTGGTCTATTTTGAGAAAAGGCACGACGCCCTTCTGCTCCCACAGGTAATCGGCGGTATATTGCCCGTCTATGAGGCGGTCCATCGTGTTCTCGAACAGAATTGCACCGAGAATATGCTCGCTTGTAAAGGCGGGGCTCTGAATAATGCGTGTTCTCATGCTGTGAACCATGGTGTACATCTCTTCGTCCCCTGAATAACGGTCTTCCTTAATACCGTATTGCAGCAACGCCTTGGGGGTGCTTCCCCCGCTCTGGTCCAGAGCAGCTATAAAGCCTTGGCCAGTGTGAATCCGGTCTAATTGTTCAGTATTCATGGTTAGGTTCATTCCCTTCTGCAAAATGAGATGGTTACTGTACCCTGTCTAGTATAGCACTTGCGCATAAGGACATACATCCGGGTCCGGCAGAGCTTTCCATTTGAGTTGAGAGATATGGTATGTTACCTTGTTCAATAGGATGGTATGATAGAAAGTGGGGTGAATTTAATTATGACAAACGAAACAACCAATGAGACCACCAATGAGCCGGTGAACGGGGAAGCGGAAGCTGCCGAGAAGGCCATGACTGAAGAGAACTGGAATGAGCTGCTCAAGGCTGTTTTTCATAACGGCATTGTAGCTCTCAAAATGAGCTTCAGCGATGTGGAAGGACAGGTGCTGAACCTGGACAACTACGGCCCGGTATTTGTATTCCGTGTGAAGGATAAAGATAACGCTGATTATTACTGCGGCTTCTTCCTTCGTGAGCTGGCTGGCCGCTTCCAGTCCGGTAACAGTCCGGAGATCTGGATGGCTTCCTTCTTCCACGAGCTGATGAAGACCAAGGGAGGCAACTCCATGCCTAAGCCGCTCGCCAGTGAAGAGGAAGCTAAGGCTGCTGTCGACAATGTGCTGGTTCCGATGTGTATCGCTGCTGTAACGGAGGAGTTCGCACCGGAGCAAGTACATGCCGGTCTGGCCTGGAACGAGGAGCATGGACCGGTCTTTGAAGCAGGCTTCCCTGCCATCACGGATGGAAATAACGTATGCGCAATCCCGCTCCATCTGTTACTGACGCATATGCAGCTTAACCGTGATCCTTCGGAGCTGCTCGTGCAAGGGATGTATAAGATCCGCGAAGAGCACGGACTCGAGTAGTACGGCACGGCAATAACGGCATAACCTTTGCAAAAGCATGAACCGCCTCCGTTGGAGAGCGGTTTTTTGCTGTGGTTGGGCTTGATGAGGCCGTCTCTTCCGAAAGGACGGCCCCTCCTTTTCCACCGGGGTTCGCTGAATTGTCAAATTTCTGGTTCTTCCGGGAAGCAAAAGCGATATATATGGGATGTAGCAGAAGAAGGCGCTGCCAATGATCATGTCCGAAACCGGTTGGGTAAGGTTTCAACTGCACGAACGTACGCGTGCATTGAAATAAGGCGGGCAACTTTGAAACGCAAAAGAGGAGGACGAAGATGTTTAGAAGAGGTAAAGTCTTAAGTTTGTTCATGCTGTTCACATTATTAATCGCGCTGATCCCAGCGGGGAGCGCAAGCGCAGCAAGCTGGAATCTGGCCTGGAGCGATGAGTTCGACGGCTCCTCCCTGAACACCGCTAACTGGACGGCTGAGATCGGCACAGGAACCGGCGGTTGGGGCAACAATGAATTGCAATACTATACGAACCGTTCACAGAACCTGAAGGTAACCGGCGGCAACCTGGTCATCACGGCGCAGAAAGAATCCTATGAAGGCATGAATTATACCTCGGCACGGATTAAGACACAGGGACTCAAGAATTTCACCTATGGCAAAATCGAGGCCAGAATCAAGCTGCCCTCCGGCCAGGGATTATGGCCTGCGTTCTGGATGCTCGGCTCCAATATCAACACCCCGCCCGGCTGGCCTGCCTGCGGCGAGATCGATATTATGGAGCGGGTGAATAATAATGCCTCCGTCAACGGTACGGTGCACTGGGATGCAGGCGGCCATGCCGAATTCGGAAGGGTATCCGGTAATCTGGACTTCTCTCAATATCATGTGTACAGCGTAGAGTGGGATTCGAAGTACATCAGATGGTTCGTGGACGGCAACCAGTTCAATGAATTCTATATTGAGAACGGAACCGGCAATACGGAGGAATTCCAGAAACCGTTCTTCCTGCTGCTGAACCTCGCGGTGGGCGGCAACTGGCCGGGCGCTCCTAATGGGGCAACCCCCTTCCCGGCACAGATGCTCGTGGATTATGTGCGGGTGTATCAGGCGGGTGCTCCTTCGAGCGGCATTGTCAGCGGCGGAGTCTACACCTTGATGAACAAGGTGAGCGGCAAGGTACTGGATGTGACGGATGTCTCTACGGCAGACGGAGCCAAAATGCATCAGTGGACTAATTACACCGCGGCCAATCAGCAATTCAGAGTGGAGAGTACGGGGGACGGCTTTTACAAGCTCACAGCGATGCATAGCGGCAAACTGCTGGATGTGCCGAATGCCTCCACGGCAAGCGGAGTCCAGCTTCAGCAGGCGAATGATAACGGAAGCAACGCCCAGCGGTGGAGCATCGTCGATGTGGGCGGCGGATATTACAAGCTGATCTCCAAAGCCAGCGGGCTGGCCATGGATGTCTCGAACTCCTCCACCGCAGACGGAGCGGTCGTGCAGCAATGGACCGACAACGGAACCGATGCCCAGAAATGGCAGCTTACCAAAATTAATTAGGGAACGGACGAAGCAGCGGAATGCTTATACTGCAGCTATAGGGATTAAGTAAGGGAGAAGCCCCGCCAGCCTGTCGGCTTGGGCGGGGCTTCTTACTGTATTCTATTTCTTCGCGAACAGCTCGATACTGTGCGTCTCCACAATTGGATTCCAGATACGCTCTACCGATAGGGTAAGCGGCTGCGGATAATCTGCAGCTTGACTGTCAAAAGATAAACTTATCTCACTGGTTCCCGTACCATCTCTAGAGATCATGGTGCCGCCGAAGTCGATTAGTGGCGTTTCCCGATTCGTTCTATTATGCACCTGGCCGTTCGCATCGGTGAATTTGTCAGCCAGTTGTGCGCCGATGTTCTCCGCCTGTACCGCCCCTTGCGAATCGGTGAAATAAGACAGATGGGTCACCTTACGCCGGAGCAGAATCTCTGCCGCTGTTGCATGATGTTCTTCCTTGGATGTGACCATTTCCCAATCGTTTGCCGGTGCTTCAATCACTTGCTGCTTGTTCAGATCGACCACAAATTTCATACGGTCCGGCTCCAGCGCCGAGATACCGGCAATCTTTAGCGTGGTGGAGTCCGGCTGGTTAAGCTCGGTATACCTGAACACCAGTGTTGCCTGCGAGGTGTCTTTGTACACCTCGGAATTATCGGCCGTGATTCTGCCCGGATAAACTAATTTCTCGGTTTGACTCCCGGTTGTTGCGGTCAGAACAGGATTCAGCAGGCTGAAAATCTGTTTGGTGTTCGCCTTGTCATACTCCAGATCGACATAAGTATTGAACGGAGTATACTGTACTTGGCGCACTTTGATCTTTTGCCCGTCCACGGTAAGCGTGCGATTCACAGGCAGCGTGTGCTCCTGGTCTTTGAACCTGCCCGGATCAAGCTGAAACGATACCTCCAGGCCGGTCCGATACTTGCTGCTGCTGGAAGCGAGAGCCTGGTCGGACGTTCCGGTGAGAATTACAGTGAACTTCACCTCCTTGGAATCAGTGAAGGAAGCCGGATAGTTAGTGGAATAAATAAAATCCTTGCTCTCGCCGGGCTGAATCCGGGAGTCGCTGGCGTACGCCATTTCCAGGGCTGCGCCCCGATGTGGATCTGGAACCTCGAAATCACCGAATTGAAATTTCGTATGCCCAGGATTAACTTCTTTATCCGTATCGTTGTGCACGCTGAACAGGATATACACTTTACGGCCATCCGTGACGGCGCCATCCACATCCATACGGTACCCATTGTTTGTTGCGCTTTGACGGACCGGCTTTACCAGATTTCGTTCCAGGATGTCGCCAACCAGCGCGTTATTTAAGCGATGCTTACGATAGTCCGCAAAATTATTCCAGCTTTTGGTGCTGGCCGCCTGCACTGAACCGCTGAGGCCGGAATCGTCTATACCTCCAGATGGCAAGCCGATGGATGAGACAATCACAAAAATGGCTGCGGCAGCGGCTAATACGGCGCCGGCCCCATAGGAATAGAAACGCCGTTTGCTGCGTTTTTTCCCTTGCGTCATTCCACTGCGCATAGCATTATAAATTTTCAATTCCTGAATCTCCTCTGCATGAAGATGGACCTCCTGGGCATCCTGTTTCAGGACACGCTCTTCTTTTTCCAACATTTCTGTCACCTCCCATATGCTCACAAATAGTTCCGTAACAGCCTAAGTCCTTCACGCAACCAGGTTTTGATCGTGCCTTCGGGCTTATTCAGTACCTTGGCAATTTCAGTGATCGTCATATCCTGGTAATACTTGAGCATCACGGCATGCCGGTATTTCGGCTTGATCCGGCTCATCGCCCGCTCCAGATCGAGACGGTCGCTGCTCCTCATCTCCTGGGTCTCCTTCTCGGCCAGCTTCTCCGCCGGCACGACGCGTTTTTTACGCCTTAACTCATCCATGCAGCAGTTGATGGTAATCCGGAGTAGCCACGGTGTGAAGGCCTGCTCGTTCTTAAGCTGTTTGCGCTTCATCCAGGCCCGGCACGAGGCTTCCTGCACCGCTTCCAGGGCATCTGCTTCTGAGCGCAGATAGCTGTACGCGAGCGCATACAGTTTACGGTGCTCACTAGCAAGCCGCTCAAAGAACACCTCTTCATCCATCAGCGCCGGATCTGCTGTATTGGCTTTTTTCATTGTCTTCCCCCCATTCACCATCCCCTCTTCCTTATTGTGTTGGTCTATGGAAGAAGTCGTCCTTAAAATATGTTTTTCATAAGTAAGACGGAGCTGACCGGAAAAACGATTGATTTTTATTAAAACACATATATGATAGGCCAACCAGTCCTACTATAAATATCCAGATTTGTGGTACTGTTAATTGTAAGCGCTGCGATTGTGGCGGAGAACGGGAGGCGGTCGATATGAAAGGTTCTCGAAGCTCCAGGCTGTATCTGTTTCTGATCATACTGAGTATAGTGTTGGGAGGTTGTTCACGGAACTCAGGCGAAGACTCTCAAGGAGCGGCAAACAAGGTTGAGACGGCACTGCTGCAAAGCCCTGGCGTTCAGAATCTGGTTTTTCACAGTGAGGCCCTGGACCGGGAAATGCGGCTTAGTGTCTATCTTCCCACAGGGTACAATGCCTCTCAGCGTTATCCGGTCCTCTATTTCATCCATGGCTACGGCAGCCGGGAGACGGATATGTGGGGTGGGCTGGAGCTTCAGAAGAATGCAGACCGACTGATTGAGGCCGGTCAAATAGAGCCGCTCATTATCGTCTCTCCCCAGATGGACAACAGCTATGGGCTGAATGCTGTAGCTAATCCTGGTGATCCCGCGTCGCTGGGCAGTGAAAGGTATGAGGATTATCTGGTCAAGGATGTGGTGGAGTATACAGATACGCATTTCAATACTCTGGCTGAGCGCGGTTCCCGCTATATTGGCGGCATATCGATGGGTGGTTTTATCAGCCTGCATTCGGCGTTTTTGCATAGCGATGTCTATAGCAGGGTTGGCGGGCATAGCCCGGCGCTGTTCCTGGATGACTGGTCTCTTGCTGGAGGCGAGAACGGTCTGGTCAAATTCCTCTATCCGACGGAGGCGCTGAGGCAGGAGCGTGACCCGCTTCTTTTGGCGCAGAACAGGGACTTATCGAAAATGAGTGTCTACCTGGACTGCGGGGAGGGGGACAGCTACCGGTTCTATGAAGGCACAGAGCAGCTGTACACTTTGCTTAAGGAGAAGGGCGTGCCGGTGGAATATCACCTCAGAGCAGGCCAGCATGACGGGGACTATTGGAAGAGCCATATGGACGAATATTTGAAGTTCTATGCCGGGAGGACGAATGGATCATGACGCTTACGAATTACAATTTGAATTTTGAAAAGCTGTGTGCTACATATAAGTTGGGTTTGCTAAGTGGGGTGCCGGAGCAAATCTTCGGCGGTTTCCTCCACCGGATGTATCATGTGACCACGAATCTGGCAGAGTATGCAGTGAAGGCGCTGAGCCCGCAGCTTATGCGGAAGGAAGCAGTGATGAACAACATGATAGCAGCCGAGAAGGTAGCCGTGCTGGCCCGCAGGCAGCGAGTGAATGCACTTCCTGCACTGCTCCATGAGGGAAGCTGTATACATGAAGCGGACGGGCAATATTATCTGCTGTTCCCTTGGATAGAAGGCCGTTCCGTCTCTGCGGCTGAAGCGGGACTGGAGCACTGCATTCTGATCGGACAAGCTCTGGCTGACATCCATGCGGCGGACTTCGCTCCCCTTCACAACGAGCTTCAAAGGGATAGCACAGCGGAGGAATTGCGGACAGATTGGCAAGCGTATGCCTTACAGGGCGAAGCTATGGGCCTACCGTGGGCTGCACCCCTTAAGGCTAATCTGGACAACCTAAGCTGCTATGGCAAGCAGGTCAATGCCGCTATGGCGGTCCTTGGCGGGAACAGAGTCATCAGCCACCGGGATCTGGACCCGAAAAATGTACTGTGGAGCTCTGACGGCCAGCCCGTGATCATTGACTGGGAGGCCGCAGGCTGGGTTAACCCGGCGCAGGAGCTGATGGAAGTGGCGCTCTACTGGTCAGACTTTGAGAGTGGCCACATCCGCAAGGCAGATTTCTGTGCAGTGATTCATGCTTACCGTAGTCAAGGGGGAGAGATTACTAATCCCTTGCCCGAGGTGCTAAGCAGCGGCTTCCACGGTAAAATGGGCTGGCTGGAGTATAGCATTCGTCGGTCTCTGGGGCTGGAAGGGCCGGATATTTCCGAGCGGGAGATTGGCACGAGCCAGGTGCTGCCTACCCTGCAAGCGCTGAATGATTATGCCGGATTCATTCCGGTATGCCTGCAATGGATTGAAGATCTATGAACTAACCCAAGGGAGATGAAGCCTGAGTGGAAAAGAACAAAGTTACCTATGAATCGGTTGACCAGTATATTGCCGCCTTTGCACCGGAGATCCAGGAGCTTCTGCAGAGCTTGCGTAAGGTCATTTCGGAAGCTGCGCCGGAGGCAGTGGAGAAGATCAGCTACCAGATGCCGACCTGGTTCCTGCATAAGAATCTGGTGCATTTTGCCGCCTTCAACACGCACATTGGGTTCTACCCGGCACCCAGTGGAATCGAAGCCTTCAAGGAGGAGCTGGCGCAGTACAAAGGAGCCAAGGGTTCGGTGCAGTTCCCGATCAAGGAGCCGCTCCCCTATGATCTGATTGCCAGAATCGTCAAATTTAGAGTAGAGGAGAATCAGCAGCAGGCCGCAGAGAAGCGAAAGAAGAAATAAGAGAGCGTGCTCATGTCGATCCAACTTAAAATAAGGGGCTGTCCCGAAGCCATGAAGTGGCTACTTGGGACAGCCCCTAATAGTTGACGCTGTGCTTGATGGTAAATATAACTTAATTGTATTTGGTGTATCAATCCCAGTCTTTACAGCGCCTTATCGTCTATGCTGTTCAGCCAGCCCTCAATCTCACCGATGACGGAGCCGATGCAGCCATCCTCGAACGGGGAGGTTAATCCGGCAAGCTTCACAAGCTCCGTGAAGGAGCGGCTGCCTCCGGCCTGGCAGAGCTTCAGATAATCCGGCCAGGCCGAGGTGAAGTCCTCGTTCGAGCGTTTCCAGAACTGGAAGGCGCAGAGCTGAGCCAGGGTATAGTCGATATAGTAGAACGGGGAACGGAAGATATGAGCCTGCTTGTGCCAGAAGCCGCCTTGTTCCAGATAAGTATTACCGTCATAATCACGGTGCGGCAGGTATTTTCGTTCAATGTCCCGCCAAGCCTGTTTGCGTTCCTGCGGCGTAGCTTCCGGATGCTCGTACACAAAATGCTGGAATTCATCGACAGATACGCCATAAGGAATGAACTCCAGACTGTCCGCCAGGTGGTTAAAGCGGTACTTGTCCGCCTCCTCCTTGAAGAACAGGTCCATCCATGGCCAGGCGAAGAACTCCATACTCATCGAATGAATCTCAGCGGCTTCGGAGGTCGGGAACGTATATTCAGGAACCTTCATATTCCGGCTGGAATAGGCTTGGAACGCGTGCCCGACCTCATGGGTCAGCACATCGATATCCCCGGAGGTTCCATTGAAGTTGGAGAAAATAAACGGAGCACGGTAGTCGCTGAAGAAGGTACAGTAGCCGCCGAATTCCTTACCTTTTTTGCTGACCAAATCCATCAGCCCGTTCTCCTGCATGAACCTGAAGAATTCACCGGTCTCGGGGGACATCTCCTGGTACATCTTCGCACCATTCGCCACGATCCAGTCCGGGTCTCCCTTAGGGGTAGCGTTGCCGGAATTGAACTTAATGCCCTCATCGTAAAATTTCAGTCCGTCCAGCTGAAGGCGTTCGCGCTGGCGCTGCTTCAGCTTCCCCGCAACCGGCACGATATGCTCATGCACCTGCTTGCGGAAACCCGCCACCATCTCAGCATTATAATCGGTACGTCCCATCCGGTCATACCCGAGCTCCACGAAGCTCTTATATCCCAGCTTGGCTGCGATTCCTGCCCGGACCTTCACCAGCTCGTCATAGATCCGGTCGAATTCGGGTTCATGCTCTGCCATGAAGGCATTACGGGCCTCGAATACGGCTTTGCGAACTTCACGGTCCGTGGAAGAATCGAACGGAATCAGCTGTGCCAGCGTGCGTTCTTCGCCCTGGAACATGATTTTGGCGGACGCGATCAATTGGGAGTATTCGGAGGACAGCTTATTCTCCAGTTGCAGATCCTCAATTACTTCAGGACTGAAGGTGCGCAGTGAGATCTCGGCCAGGCTTAACAGCTGTGTTCCCCATTCCTGCTCGAACTCGGCTCTGTACTTGGAGTTGACGAGCGCTCTGTAATAATCTGTGATGTACTCCTGGATCACGGGTCCGGTCTCGTCCATATAATCCTGCTCCGCCTTGTAGAATGCATCCTCCGTATCGATGGAGTGGCGGACACTCACGAGGGTCTCCATCGTATCGAAGCGGCTGCGCAGCTTATTGATTGCTGCCACGGCAGCCTTTTGCTCCTCCAGATTGCCTGTCTCCAGGTCCTTCAGTAGAGCGGTGAACTCCTGCTTGAATTGCTCCACATCCGGGCGTTCGTATACATATTCTGTGAATTTCATTTGCTGCATCGCATCCTTTCTTTACCATATAAATTCTATTATATAATCGGCGCCCGCAAAAAACTAATGTTCAGGCAGTAAAGTTTGATTATAGCTAAACGTTGTTGAACCCATATGGAAATTACTCTAGAATAGAGTTAATCTGCACCAATTCCAGAATCCCGGGAGGTGATGACCCATGTTTCGAATGAGTCAGTATGTGAACGGCACGCTCCATGCAAAGCCTGTGAAATAACTAAGGCGAAAGCTTGGCATGGAGCGGATTTATTCGCCTGAAGTATGTTTTAAGAAATACAGTTATTTATACACAGGCTTTGCCCTTAAAAGATTAATATATTTTAAGGAGCGAGCCAGAGATGCAATGTATAAATGCAGCAAAGCTATTGCCAGACCACCTGCTGAAGGAGATTCAGCAATATATTCAAGGGGAAGCCCTGTATATCCCAACCTGCAAGAGCAAACGCAGAAAATGGGGCGAAAGCTCAGGGGCAGCCGATTACTATAAAGTCCGCAATGCTGAGATCCGTAGCCGCTTCCAAGAAGGTGCAGAGATGGACCAATTGTGCGAGCAATACGGGTTATCGATCGACAGCATCCGTAAAATTGTATATTCCAAAAACCCGCAGAGCTGATCTGCGGGTTTTTGCGGTGTACGCCCAGCATGGGCGTTATCTTTAGGGTGAAAGTCCCGAACGGGGGCTGGCGAGCGCCTACCGTTAGCCAAGGGCTAGGGTGTCCATCGTGAGGTGGAATCTGAAGGAAGCCGGAGGCAAAAGCACGGGCCAAGTTACGCAAACTGGGTTCGAGGCTGTGCCAGCCGGATGAGTCACCACACCATGACGAAATCCAAAGCCGCCAAGGGCTGGCGGGGTAAACTCCAGTGGTCGCGGGCGGAAAGATGACGTTCTTATCTGGGGAGGCCTGCCGGATACGGTGGTGTGAGAGGACGGGGGCTTGCCGCCCCCTCCTACTCGATTAGTGGTGGGGTGTGCGGACTGAGATTCCGCTATTGTGGAATTTCAGGGCCATATGGACCTTTGGCGGACTGACAATCCGTTATTGCTGCTCAAACAGGCCGTGTGGGCGATTTCAAAGGCGGATAGCGGAAACTCAGTCCGCGGACAAGCGAATAAGTAGCAATTTCGGCAAAATAGCGGAATCTCAGTCCGCGCCATCAGGCTCGTGCACATCCGCGCCATCAGGCTCGTGCACATCCGCGCTATCAGGCTCGTGCACATCCGTGCTATCAGGCTCGTGCACATCCGCGCCATTAGACTCGTATCCCCCCGCCACATCAGGCTCACACACTTCCGAGTCAGCCCCCCGGCTACACAGGCTTACTTCTCCCGCCCGCAAGGCTCAGCGCCTACTAGACCCGGAGTTTATACGTGCGAACCCGTTCAGAACCACTGGCAACCTCCAGAATCTGCAACTCAACGAGATGATGAAGAATGCGCCTCGCTTGACGGTCACATACCCTTAGGTGCGCGGCAAGCTCCAGCGGAGTCAGCGGACGCAGAACGCGCCGGGCCAGGCGTACGGTTTCTGCTTCCAGCCAGGATAAGGATGCAGCTACATCAGTAGCAGCGAATCTGCCAATAAAGGCAAGCACAAGCTGCTGACAGAGCTGAGGTTCTTCAGTAATAGATGGATAGGCAATGGGCAAAAAGGTCCAGCCGTCCAACGCCAAAAGACAATGCCGTCTGCATAAGTCTTTGAACCGCCTGACATCAAGGTCCCGTGCATGCGGACCAAAGCCTTGAATCTCAATGCCGCCCTTGGCACCGCCTGGCATATACGCCAGATCTAAATAACGGTAACCGTTGTTGAAGTCACGGACCTCCCACTCCGCATACAGAGACTTGAAATTGCCGACTGCGGGAAACCAGACGGAGCGCAGAAATTCAATGGTCCCGTGCCCCAACCCCTTATTAAGAAACTCCAACCGTATTGAACCTTTCTCCGCATGAATCTGTTCCTGTAGCCATTCCTCAACATGCTGCTCGAATCTTGACAATAGAGCTTCCCCTTTACAGTAAATTGGCCATGAATTCAGAGTGAACCCGAACATAAGAAAAGCCGCCTCCATAGAGACGTATCCAGAGTCAGCTCCAGATAAACGTTCTATTGAGACGGCGTGTTCTTCACGACCTATACCGTTTATTATACTATATTTCATTTTCCTGCCAAACCTGCAGCTTGAACCCGCTGGAGCGCAGCTTGCGCAAAGGCCATTGTATAAGTCATTTTACAAAAATATACTGTAGCTGTAGGGAGAGAAGGCAGGAGGCGGTGGCAGTGAAAATCACGATTGAGCAGGTTCCGGAGGGCGGGGAGTCCGAAATTATTCTCAGGTGCAACGACCCGGATGAAGCCTTGCTGGCGCTGATCTACTCGGTGAATGTTGGCTCCAGGAAGCTGATAGGTATGACCGGGCTACAGATGCACATCATCCATCCGCGTGACGTCTATTACTTTGAGGCGGTGGATCATAAGGTGTTCATCTACTGCCAGGAGAAGGTGTATGAGTCGAGGCTGAAGCTGTATGAGCTGGAGACGGAGTATGAGTCTGGCGATTTTTTCAGGGCCTCCAAATCCAGCATCCTGAATGTGGCCAAGATCGAGTCGCTCCGCCCGGTGCTCTACGGAAGATACGAGGCGCTGCTGCACAATGGTGAAAAGGTCTACATCTCCAGACAATATGTCCCGGTGCTCAAACGGAAATTAGGGTTATAGCTATGCTATCAAGACTCAAATAGGAGGGAAACCCATGATTACAACCAGAAAGTATGTGTCTTTGTTCGTGAAGGATCTGCTGGTGGCTTGCGGGGGGCTGATGGTGCTCGCGGCAGTTGTGCTGGCTCTGAACGCTACGGAGATGATCCGGGGCTCGCTGCTGGTGCAGCTGTTCCTGGGGGCGGCGGCCTTTACCTGCTTCCGGTATGCGCTGGTGAATATGTATGAGGTAGATCCCAAAGTGCAGACGATCAGCTTCTATCTCTGCTTCATCCTCGCTGATGTACTGGTGATTCTCTGGCTGTGGCTGTTCGCGGACGGCCCGCTGATGGATAAGGGAGTGCTGGTGCCGTTCGTCATTGTCATTCTGGTGATCAAAAGTATGGTGTACGCGATGATGCACATCGACGGGAAACGGGAAGCCAAGCAGCTTAATCAGAAGCTGAATGAGTATAAGCAGGGCGGGGATCAAACAAACGAAGAGCTTTAGGAAGCTCTTGTGATAGGGAGCATGCAAGCCATCTTGGAGTGGGCGGCCCGGGTGGCTTTTTTTGGTGCTAAATGAGGTTGGGGAATTCTGTTACCTTTTGCAGGATGAAACGTAACAAGCCAGGTGTTATACATAATCTTCCATGGAGATGATCTTATGCTGCTTCACAAGGTATCCCTGACAGAAATGATGAGCCGGATTCATGAACCCGGATATTCACCCGAAACTGTGCTTGACCCGTACTTGGAGCGTTACAGACAGCTTGAGCCGCATATCCATGCGTTTGTCCCTGAGGGTGAGGTTGAAGGGCGTCTGGATTCGGAAAAAGCTTTGCTGCAAAGTATTTACAGCGCAGAAGAACGAAAACCGGCCCTATACGGCATTCCTGTAGCGATTAAGGATCTGCTGCATGTGGACGGCTTGCCGACCCGGGCGGGGTCGCAGCTATCCGCTGAGCTGTTAGCCGGTGCACAGGGATCTTTGGTCACTAAGCTGCGTGCCCTCGGGGCCGTGATTGCAGGTAAGACGGTGACCGAGGAATTTGCTTACAACGGACCCATTGCTACGCGTAATCCGCATAACCTTGCGCATACTCCCGGCGGTTCCAGTGCAGGCTCCGCAGCAGCGGTGGCTGCGGGGCTCTGTCCGCTGGCCGTGGGTACACAGACGCTGCGATCGGTGATCGCTCCGGCATCCTTTTGCGGAGTGGTCGGGTTCAAGCCCAGCTATGGCCGGGTTCCGCTGGATGGAGTGCTCCTGTTCTCGCCTTCTTTTGACACGATTGGCTTCTTCACACAGAACTTGCCTGATATGGAGGCTGCGGCAGCCTTGCTTGTCCCGGACTGGGAAGCTCCTGCTGCCACAATTCCCCGTAAGCCGGTTCTGGGTATCCCCAAGGGAGTCTATATGGAGCTGATGAGCGCGGAAGTCAAAGGGGTGTTCGAGGCTAATATCACAGGGCTTAAGCAGCTTGGATATGAAATCCGTGATGTCCAAATGCCGTGGGAAGATGAACTCATCTACGGAAATGCCATGCTGCGCTTCATTGAGGGTGAGCTGGCACGGGAGCATGAAGATAGATTCGCGGAGCATAGAGTAGAATACGGCCTTCCCGTGCAGGAAGCGATCCTTAGAGGACAGCAGATTCCGGAGGAGGAGCTGGAGCAGTACCGCACCCGGCAACGGGAGCTGCGGCGTGATCTGATGGAGCTTATGGACCAAGAGGGACTCGACCTGTGGGTCTCTCCGGCCCAAGGGGGGACTGCGCCGAAGATCGAGGAGCGGAATACGGGCTGGGCAGGGATGCCTGCGGTCTGGGGCTTCGCGGGAGTGCCCACGGTTACTCTGCCTGCGGCAACGCTTGAAGGCCTGCCGCTTGGTTTTCAGTGCATAGGAAGATATGGAGAAGACGAGACGCTGTTAGCCTGGGCGCGCCAGCTATGGCCGCATCTGGCTGATAAGCAACCGCTCCCTGCCAAATAAGGAGCGGTTACGTTGCCGGTTATTTTGTTTTGGGGTCCCCGCAAAGTACCTGAATATCCATCGAGGCTAAAGTCTCACTTTGCGGGGTTTCTTGGCGGAGCAGCGCCGCTTCAGGAACCGTACGTCGATCTCCCCGCTGCCGCCGGTATTCGGCTTCAGGCGGAGAGGGAAAGCATTCCGTTTCAGCAAGAGCTTCACCTGGCGCGGTGTGAGACAAGGCGCAAGCTGGAGCAGCTGCGCGGCGGCACCGGACACGATGGGTGTGGAGATGCTGGTGCCGGACAGCTTGAAATACCGCTTGCCGACCTTATTGTGCGGCAATTCACGAACCAGCTGGGAGCCGGGAGCACGCAGCGAGATCACTGAATCGCCGGGTGCGACCAGATCCGGCTTCACCTTGCCGCCGGGAGCGGGCCCGCGGCTGGAATAGACGGCGATCCGGTCATCCTTCTGCGTCAGCGTCCGGCGGTCATTGACGGCTCCGACGGTGATCGCGGAGGGACTGATCCCGGGGGACTCGACGGTCCGGCGCCTAGGGCCGGCATTTCCGGCGGCGATGACTACGGTGAGGCCGGCTTTGACGGCTTTTTCCACCGCCTGGACAAGCAGATCATCCTCGGCTAACGGGCTTACCGGTCCGCCGAAGGACATGGAGAGGATGCGCAGCTTTAGCTTTTTGCGGTGAGTGATGCAGTATTCAATCGCCTTGATAATGGTAGAGTCATAGCCGTCCCCATACTTATCGAGCACCTTGATTCCGACAATCCCCGCTTCCGGCGCGGGTCCCCGGTACTTGCCCCGGCTGGACCAGCCGTTACCGGCGGCATCTCCGGTGATATGCGTGCCGTGTCCGTTGTCATCATACGGGCATTTCCGGTGATTGATATAATCCTTGAACGCCAGGATACGGTTCACCGGCCGGGTCAGGTCGGGATGCGGATAGACTCCGGTATCGAGCACAGCGATGTTGATGCCTTTGCCGGTAAGCCCTCTAGAGCGTCTAACCGCTGTAGCGCCTATGGATGGAGTTGCAATGTTGAGTGTAGCCTTCTTGATTCCATCCAGATAGACTTTATGGACTCCGTTCCAGCGGCATACGTGCTCCAGACATTTCAGGGACACCTGTGAAGCCACGGCCTGATGGAGCCGCAGATGATGCTTGACCGGGAGGACATGCCGTCCCAGATGCTTCCTTAATTCGCGGAGCCGCGCCAGAGTAAGCGGTTGTCTGAACTGTATGATCACCGGTATAGCAGCTTTTGTAGCAGCAGTGGAACAGGCTCTGCGGATCTTATGCTTCAGGGGCCGGTTGAGCTTGGCGGCGTGACGCCTGGCCCATGATGGTACACTCTTCATAATGTAATCACCTCTATGAAGCAGTGTATGCGGCCAGCTGCCTCGTGGGTACGAAACCAAGAATGAGTATAGCGATACATTTATGTGAATAACAGGCAATAGCGCGTTTCGGCTGATTCTTCTTTTGCATTTACTACTGTATTCCAATAGAAAGTGGTGAAGCAAATGAAAGAATCAGAGAAGAAGGCATTGCTGGCAAAACGTCAACTGATGGCTAAAAAAGCAAGAGCAGCGGCGGTAGTAAGACCCAAGAGACGGCGGATCAGACAGGTGCTTAATAATTTCATCGTGCTTGCCGTGAACAATAACAATGTACCTTACGAAACACAGGGCTGGACGGCTACACTGACCCGGAGCTCCGGTACTGTGATCACGGCACAGTTCGATGAATTCGGAGTAGCCCAATTCAATACCATCAGCACTCTGACCAGTGTGAGCTATACGCTTAGAATTATTGATGCGGATAACAACCAGCGTACGCAGAAATTTGTGCCTTCCAACCGTGAGTTTTTTGTAGCACGCTTCTAAACTAGCAGGGCAGCGCGTTCTTTATCATCCGGGGCGCGCTGCGTCATTACATATATCTATTGGAAAGTATCTATTAGAAAGTACCTATTAGATTAGAAAGTAGAAAGGTTGCCTTGTCCACCTGGAAGAAGTGTGAAATTATAGAATAAATGAGATTGGACTATCCGGATAATAGGTCCGCTGAATGGAGGCAACTCGATGTATAACTGGATTCAGAATTATACGAAGCTGGAATACCTTACGGAGGAAGAACCCTATGACTTCGGCTTCGCGGCGGAGAACCGGCCGCGAATTCACAGGCTGGAGCCACAGCCGCAGCCTGCTATAATGTCAGCGCTGGCCCAATATTTCATTGCTGCCAGCGCTTTGCTGTCAGAGAATACGTATACTTCGATCCCTATGCGCAATAGGAAAGCCGCGGAGCGGGTGCTGGAAGAAGTAAGTCCGCATTTCGCCGAAGCCCGGCAGCATACCGGTGCCGGAGGGGAAAGTGAGCTGGTTCTGCAGAAGCTGAAGCCAAGCTCGGGTGAACTGTTCCGGGTCACAACTACCTGTGTGATGCCGTTGATCGACGATTTGTACCGGCATCAGGATACAGGCGGATGGCAGAATGCCAGGAAGCGTACAGTGGTGAAGTATCCGGTTAACGTTCAGGCGTTAGCTCCCTATGAGGCTGAGGGGATAGCGGAGTTGCAGGCGTTGCTGCGGAAGCTGTATTTTGAACCGCCGGGTGATGACTTTGGACTGATGCCTCTAGGGTGGCAGTTCGATGATCAGCTTCAGCATTCCGTTGTGCTGCGCTTCCTGGCTGGATTCGCCCCGTACCTGACGCTAGGAGTAAATGAAGAGACTCTGGAAGTGATTAGCATAGACCTCTCCACGCAGGAATTCACGCATCCGGTTCTGCTATACGATGAAGAGCCGCTGCCGCCGCGGAGAAATGGCAATGTTCTCTATCTGGACCTGGGCAGCAAGCTCGTTTATGTGATCGATCTGAGCAAGCAGGGCAGACTTGAGCGCTGGGCAGATCTGCATGAAGAGGCACAGGTGTACCTGATGCCGCCAGAAGGGGCGTTCGCGGACTTTGATCATCTTACCGCCAGGCCGATACCAGCCGGGGTGAGCTTATTCTATGATACCGATACACTCACAAGGATGCTGGAGACCGTCAATAGGGAGCTGGAGACCTTTAAAGAGTAAATATGAGCGATACTGTTCCAGGGACATACGGGGAAATCGGAGGGATAAATCCCACTAATATTACAGGAAGCGGCCAAATGAGCGCATGAGGAGCATAAGTGCACTTGAATTCCTCGGACACGGGCCGTATGAGGGAATGAGGAGCATAAGTGCACCTGAATTCACCGGACATGGGCCGTATGAGGGAATGAGGAGCATAAGTACACCTGAATTCACCGGACACGGGCCATATGAGCGAATGAGGAGCAGAAGTGCACCTGAATTCATCGGACACGGGCCAAATGAGTGAATGAGGAGCATTAGTGCACCTGAATACCACCACCACCCGATGAGGCCCATCTATCAGGATGATTACATCTCTCGTGACAGATAACCTTCCACAATTGAGCTATCTTAGACTGATCCCCTCATCATCAACCCTTCATTAGTCAACAGTTTAGGCTGGATTTAGATGAAATGTAGGTGGAATGTACAATATAATCCGCAGATTTTAGCGATAATGACAATAAACCTTCCATGGATATTCAAAAGCAGGCACATCCCAGATATAATATGGCTATATATATGGAATGGACTGTGGAACAGAATGTGTGCTGCAGCCTTAAGACGCCATCCGAAAGGTCTGAGGAATGATGAGCCTGGAAGCCTTGAACGAACGTGTGAAGACGGATCTGTCCTATCTTGCTTACGGCGGCGCGGATTGGGTACGCCCTTGGGAGCATTCCGAAGGTCATGTCTATGATGTGATTATTGTGGGCGGGGGGCAAAGTGGCCTTGGAGCGGCCTTCGGCTTATTGCGCGAGCGGATCTCGAATCTCCTGGTTATTGATGAGAACCGTGACGGGCTGGAGGGGCCTTGGGAGACCTACGCCCGGATGGTGACTCTGCGCACGCCCAAGCATCTGACGTCCATCGACTTGGGTATCCCGTCGCTTACCTTCCGTTCCTGGTGGGAGGCCCGGAATGGGGCAGCTGCCTGGAGTGAGGTGGATAAAATCCCGCGTGGGCAGTGGATGGAGTATCTGCGCTGGTACCGGCAGATTCTGAAGCTGCCGGTACGTAACGAAGTGCGGCTAATGCTGGTTGAACCTGGTGACGATGGAATCTACCGTCTGCGGGTTACAGGAGCGGGTGCGCAGGCCGGAACACTGCTGGCCCGTAAGGTGGTGCTGGCTACCGGCATTCAAGGCGGAGGACAGTGGCATGTTCCGCCGATGATTGCAGAGCATCTGCCGGAGCGGCTGTACGCGCATACCTCCCGGCAGATTGACTTCGCTGCCCTTCGCGGTAAGCGGGTGGGGATTCTCGGCGGCGGGGCGTCGGCCTTCGACAATGCGAATTACGCGCTTCAGGAGGGCGCTGCTGAGGCTCAGGTCTTCGTCCGCCGGACGCAGCTTCCGGGGGTGAACCCGATCCGCCAGATGGAGGGCTCGGGAATGATTGAGCGGTTCCATACCTTGGCGGATGCGGACAAATACGCGGTCATCTCGCATTTCTTCCAATATAATCAGCCGCCCACGAGCGATACTTTCCGCCGCGCAGCGGCATGGCCCGGCTTCCGGCTGCACCTCGGCTCGCCGTGGCTGAAGGTGGAGGCTTCGGGGGAGCAGGCGGTGGTGACTACGCCCGCCGGAGAGTTCAGCTTCGACTATCTGATCGTCAGCACGGGCCTGCTCAGCGATCCTGCCCTGCGGCCAGAGCTGCGGCAGGTGGAGGCTCATATTGCCCGCTGGAGCGACCGGTACACGGCGCCTGCGGGATCGGCGAATCCGCTGCTGGATGCGCACCCTTACCTTAGCCCCGGCTTTGCGCTTCAGAGCCGGGATGAAGCAGGCCGCAAGTTGTTGCATGGCTTATTCGTGTTCAACTATTCCGCTCTGGCCAGCTGCGGGTTATCGGCATCGGCCATCTCGGGCCTGCGGAATGCGATTCCGAGACTGGTCAGTGGTGTGGCCGACCAGCTGTTCCTGGATGACCGGCAGCAGATCCTGCAGGCTTATTATGACTACGATGAGATTGAATTTACAGGCCAGTAAGACGGCCGGAAGAGGCTGTACCTGAGGCGGGCAATGACCTCTGGTGCAGCCTCTTAGCGTGCAGGGAGAATAATTGGCCAGTGCCTGAGAGCAGACTGGCAGCCGGGTCAGGCAGTAATCCTGGCGTACAGCGCGAAGAACAACGCCAGCTCACCCATGATCAGGACATTCGGTACATGGACTACAAGATTCAGTACATAGAAGCAGGCCAGAATGGCGGTAAGCAGCACCAGAGTCTTCATTCCCAGCCGGTGCTGCTTCTGTCTGTAAACATGGAAGACAAGTGTAGTAGAAGCGAAGTAGAGCAGCGCCGAGCCGAACAGCAGATTCAGCATCAGGTCATAATGAAGGGTATTCAGGAAGAGCAGCTGGATCGACGCAGCAAGCATACATAGCGACAGATAGATGAACAGATGCCCGTAGATAATCGTCTGTCCGGCTGTCTGGATATGCATATCGACCTTCTTCTCCAGGTTGTCATAATACTGCCACCATATAGCAATGATCAGCACAAAGGTGAGCGCAGCGAAGCCGACAGATGTTCCGGTCCAGCTGCTGGATTGCAGCACGGCGAGAATGCTGACCACGGATTCGCCGAGCAGGATCAACGCGAACAAGGAGAACCGCTCCAGCAGATGATGTGTATTGGCGGGCGTCTTCACCAGAATCCTCCGTCCCGTCAGCGGGAGAATGATGTCAAGGATAATCCCGGCGTATAGTACCGCATAACGGAGCCAAGAATCGAAGAACAGGGAGCAGGCCGAAATCGTAAGCCCGATCCAGAAGCGTGATCCCAAATAACGGGCGGTGCTCCGCAGATGACCGCTTTCTCTGGCGTGGCTGTAATGGTACTGGACAGCGGTCATGATCCGTAGTCCGAGGTAGCCAATCAGAAACGGCAGATAGTTGGCATCGAAATCTACAGACAGGCTGGCGGTCATAATTAAGACGAAGAACAACTGGATAATCAGAAAAATCCGGTGCATCACCGTATCCTGACCATAGCGGTTAACGAAGAGGGTCTGGCCGACCCAGGCCCACCAGATCGGAATGAAAATCAGTACGAATTTGCCCAGTGTCTCAAGAGACAGGGTCTCGTGTTCTACATGCAGCAGCACATGGCTGGCTTTGGAGACCGCAGCGACAAATAGCAGATCGTAGAAGAGCTCCAGCCAGGTTACCTTTTTGATGATCATTGCGTTAGTCTCCTTTGCTTGCCGAATGTTTGCCCGGAGCCGTCCGGTTTACAAGTATAATAATGGCTCCCCACAGAAGAAGGCAAGAATATCTGTGAAAACTGAAGAGGTTGCCCTGGCGGCAATTGACCTGACGGACACACTCATTGATAATAAAGAGGTTCATATTCTTGAGAGAATGGGAGTAGAAGCATGTCATATCGTAATATGGAAGAATGTATAATTGACCTGGAGAAGCATGGGCATTTAATTCGCATACATGAAGAGGTGGACCCGCATCTGGAGATGGCGGCGATACATATGAAGGTCTATGAGGCAGGCGGTCCCGCTCTGCTGTTCGAGAAGGTCCGGGGCTCGAAGTACCGTGCGGTCTCGAATCTGTTCGGAACGATCGAGCGCAGCAAGTTCATCTTCCGCGACACGTGGGAATCGTCGCAGGCGGTCATCGCCCTGCGCAGCAATCCCATGAAGGCGCTCAAGCAGCCTTTGCGGTATATCGGGACAGGCCTTGCCGCCCGCAAAGCGCTGCCGATCAAGAAGGGCAGCGGTGTACCGGCCGGGTTCGAGGAGATCCAAATCTCCGATCTTCCGCAGATAAAGCACTGGCAGGGCGACGGCGGGGCGTTCGTCACGCTTCCGCAGGTGTACTCCGAAGATCCTGATAAGCCGGGCATCATGAACTCCAATCTGGGGATGTACCGTATCCAGCTTAGCGGCAATGAATATGAGCTGAATAAGGAAGTGGGCGTCCATTACCAGATTCACCGCGGCATCGGCATTCATCAGGCCCACGCGAACCGGCGCGGCGAGCCGCTCAAGGTTAGCTGCTTCATCGGCGGCCCTCCTGCGCATACGCTCTCGGCGGTGATGCCGCTGCCGGAGGGCTTAAGTGAAATGACCTTTGCCGGGCTGCTCTCGGGGCGTCATTTCCGCTATAGCTATGCAGACGGCTTCTGCGTCAGCAGCGATGCCGACTTCGTGATTACCGGAGAGATTCATCCCGGGGAGACGAAGCCGGAGGGGCCGTTCGGCGATCATCTGGGCTATTATAGCCTGACTCACCCGTTTCCGGTGATGAGAGTGCATAAGGTCTACGCCAAAAAAGGGGCCATCTTCCCCTTCACGGTGGTCGGCCGTCCGCCGCAGGAGGACACTGCCTTCGGAGAGCTCATCCATGAGCTGACCGGCGGGGCGATCCGCTCGGAGATTCCCGGCGTGAAGGAGGTACATGCGATAGATGCTGCGGGAGTCCACCCGCTGCTGTTCGCGATCGGCAGTGAACGGTATACCCCGTATCAGCAGCTTAAGCAGCCCGCAGAGCTGCTGACCATCAGCAACCGGATTCTCGGAACCGGCCAGCTCAGTCTGGCGAAATATCTGTTCATCACGGCAGAAGAGGACAAGCCGGTCAGTACGCATGATATCGCCGGGTTCCTGACCTACATTCTGGAGCGGATCAACCTGCGGCGCGATATTCACTTCCAGACGAATACAACAATCGATACGCTGGATTATTCCGGCACCGGGATCAACAGCGGAAGCAAGGTAGTATTCGCAGCCGTAGGGGAACAGAAGCGGAGCCTGTGTACGGAGGTGCCTGAGGTTCTTCTGCGGGTGGAGCAGGGCTGGGGTCCGGCGGCCATGATTATACCGGGGATCGTCGCCATGCAGGGGAAGCCGTTCCGGGATTACTCCTCGGCGGCAGAGGAAATCTCCGGCCTGAGTGCTGCCATTGCAGCGCAGGGGGCGCTTGATTCCTGCCCGATGATTATTCTGTGCGATGACAGCAGCTTCATGTCGGAGTCGCTGAACAACTTCCTGTGGGCGACCTTCACCCGCAGCAATCCTTCCCATGACATCCATGGGGTGAACAGTACGGTGGAGCATAAGCACTGGGCCTGTGATAATGTGATTATCGACGCCCGGGTGAAGCCGCACCAGGCGCCGCCGTTAATTCCTGACCCTGAGGTGCAGCGGAGGATTGAGCGGGTATTTAGTGAGGGAGCAAGCTTGGGCGGGCTGCGGAGACCGTAAGGGGTGAAGCAGCACTTCCATAACCGCTGAAACCGTTGAAACCGCTGAAAAGAGGGACTGTATGGCTGAGCTATTCGGGGTGCTTTTCGAAGTTATGCTGGATCTCCTGCTCTACCGTAAGGACCGTATACGGAGAAGAGAACGAAGAAGAGAGAGAAGAATAGCGCGGAGAATGAAAAAGGAGGGGCGTTTGTAGACGCCTTATCTTTCATTTTGCGGATGTTAGGCGCATAAACGTCATTTTATATTTAAATGACGTTTATGCGTTTTTTTGTCGTAGCTGAAAATGTAGGCGAAAAACCGAGCTCAATCGAATGTGGAGTGTAGTTGCTCAGTTCTGGCTGCCAGGCCATGTGTAGGTCTTGATGATGTCTTGGCTGCCATCCATTCGGTGAAGGTTGAAGGAGAAGACATTGTCTGTACGTCCGGTGAAATAGATGTAGTCTCCCGGGGCCATGAAGTCGGTTTGCTCTACCTCGCGCTGGCGCTCTGCACTGAGCAGTTGCTTGTATAACAAAGTCTGCTCACCGGTAGCACGGTCAACGAGGGTCAGGAAGGCGGTGTTTGTAGGGCGGACCAGCAGAACATCCGGGTAGATGGCCTCGACATTGTAGTAGACATCCTGGGCAACGGTGGTGCCTAGCAGTTTTGGTATATCTACCGTCTCGCTGACCGCTCCGGTTCCATCCTCAATGAGCCTTAGTGTGCGGCCGTCATTAAATACCAGCTTGCCTTCGGCCCAGACCGGGGCTGTGCCGAAGGAGGTATGGACATTCGTATGCCCCTGGCGGATCACACTGTTGTTCTTCACTAGATAGGTGTAATACTCTGCATGTACATGAGGCTCTCCATACGAATTCACGACCTGAAGCAGAGTCAGACCGGCGGGTGTGCGCTCGAAGGTAAAGTGCACTACATCCAATCCTCTGCCGAGAACAGCCAGCTTATGCCTGGTGTTCTGCTTCGTGGTCAGATACAGCTCGCCGCTGTCCAGTGACAGGGAGTATTCTCCGCCGTCAAACACTTCTGAATAACTACGGTACATATGCAGACCGTTGGCCCGTATCGTATTCGTGGCGGGATCCCATCTTACGGGTCCGCCTTCAAGGGCCGCTACCACAAACTTGACGGGCACATGCAGCTGCTTATCGGCCATATAAGGTGTGCCTCCAAGGGAGACCTTCTTCCCGTCCAGTACCCCGGTGGATTGACCAATCTTCATGCTGAAGTTTTTGTTCCACCCGCTGAAGGTGGCAGTTTTGTTCGCATTATTCCACTTGACCTCAAGACCCATGATGGTCACCAGATTAGCCGGCATGTAAGAGACGCCGTTCTTGATCTGTGCGGTGCCTCCGGTCATGCCCGATATCCCGCTTCCGCTGCTGTAAGTTAATTGAAGCTGACCGCCCGGGGCGGGCTTGGCCGAAGCCGGAACAGCTTCAGCTCCTCCCGCCAGGGCCAGTGCAAGTACGGGGAGGAGTAACATCCTCCGGGTGATCTTCATGTTCCTCATCCTTTCTGCGGGTACGGCCGCTGCTGAATCAGCCGTCCCCCGTCCCGTGACCCATAGGCTGAACCACGGATTGTACAGTAGCCTCTGTTACAGATTCATCCCCCCCCAGGGGGTGAATAGCTATAACTGCCAAGCTACACGAAACTAGAAGCATAATCATTTTTCTTATCATTGGATTCTTGCACCTCTCCAATCAGAAGTCTGTATTGCTCTGTCTGTTCCTCAGTGGCTTGATGCCGGAATTGTTCAAACAGATTCACACATTTAATGATTATGCTATCACTCTTTATTTTAGCAGAAGATTCCAGACTTTGGAGCAGGAAGCCCATTCCTTCGGGGCGGTGATTGCGTAAATAATAGTTGGCTAATTCCGATAGAAAGGTAGAGTACTGGTCGGCCAGGATCTGCTGGTTGTGAAGCTCGCCGAAGTCCTTCAGATTGGTCCGGTAAGGGATATAGGAAGGGAACTGTTCAAGCACCTCATCGACATTCCAGGAGAAGCGGTTGGCTGAGATTACAATATGATACAGGGCAACGAAGATCTCACTGGCATGCGGAGCAATATAGGCCACATATTCAGGCAGCACTTCATGGTCGCCGGACATCATCCGGTAGAGGAGGGTATTGGCCGTGCCCCACTCCTGAAATTGGTCCAGGATGTGCCGTATGTCTTCCCCTTTTTCAAGTATCCAGCTCCTATCCATGTATAGAGCTACGTATTTCAGCGCCGATTCATAGTCCCGGAATTCTTCGCACACACTTGCCCGCATCAGATACGAATACAGCGCATAGAAGAAAACCGGCTTCTCCGGAGATTTATCCTGGCGTTCCCTGCGCTGCGATTGGTGCAGATGGTGGTAGCTGAGCATGGCAAGACGGTGCATCTCCTGGGCCAGCGCGTCCACCTTGTCCCACTTGTGCAGCGAGTAATAGACATGCATCAGAGCTTTCAGCCCATCGAGCTGATCCGGTACCTCAAGCCGTTCAATATAACATTCGAACAAAAGAGCAGCCTGGAGGTTGAGTATCTGGCTGTCTCCGAGGGCAATGCGGAACAACCGGTACTGGCAGAGGGCCAGCCGCTCGGAATGCTGATACTTCTCGCTTGCACTGATATTCTTGTACAGCACTGCTGCCGCCTGCCAGTGATGCTCCTGGAACAAGTCCTCGGCCACTTCAAAAAGCATCGGAGCGTAGGTCAGGTTGTCCAGCAGATTTTTGACTATAAGCTCAATACAGTCCAGCCGCCCCAGCTCTGCCGAATTCAGGATGAAGGGGCGCAGCCGCCGCCAGGTTGGTGCCGAATATAAGAAACACTCATCGACATACATGCTATAGAAATGATCCTCGGGCAATTCCATGCCCCGGGTGATCAATTTCAGGTGATTCATGGCAATCGGCTGCTGGCCGCTAAGGATACGGCTTAAGGTGCCGGAATTAATGCCGGACTGAATGGAGAACTGGTTGATGGACAACTGCTGGGAATAGAGATAAGCCTCAAGATGACTGCGAATCGTTGTGAGAGGCTTCAAGGGATCACCGCCTGACTGAATTCCATATTTTGGATTATTGTATATGTGTATAATATAAGTCATTTTTCCAATGGTCAATAGAGTGATGGGGAGAAACCGTGAACAATGGAAAAAAGCATTCCCGTGGTCCCAGGAACGCTTAGTCTTCATAGGCGGGCAGACAGCGGATCAGGCGGTGTAAATTCCTGCTTCATTCTTGATACTGCGGCGCTCGATGACCTCTTCATAATCCTTAATCAGTCTGTCAAAAGTCTGCTCCCAGGAACGCTGGAGAGCTTGGCGCCTACCTTCGCGGCCCATTGCACTCCGCAGCAGGTGCCCGGCGGCGGCAGTACAGATCTGCTCTGCCATGGCTGCCGGGCTGCGCGGCTCAAACAACATGCCGGTGACACCGGGTGCGATCAGCTCCCGCGTTCCGCCTGCATCAGCGGCGATCACGGGAAGCCCCGACGCCATGGCTTCAAGCACGACGTTGCCGAAGGTCTCCGTGCAGGAGGGGAAGACGAACAGATCGGCGGAGGCGTACAGCTCTGCCAGCTCTTCGCCGTGTCTGGCACCGGTGAAGGTGACATTCTCCTGTACCTGCGATTTAAGCTCAGGCAGCAGCGGGCCATCGCCGACAATCACCAGCTGAACCTTTGAACGTACGGACTCCGGCAGGAGCTGCATAGCCTGAAGGAGGGTGGTAAGATCTTTTTCCGGGGCAATCCGTCCAACATAGAGCATCATCAGCGCTGCACCCTTGCCGTAACGCTCCCTGGTCTCTTCGCTTCGTCTCTCCGGCGAGTAGAGTGTGCAGTCCACGCCTCTGGACCACAGACGCAGCCGGGTGAAGCCCTCCATGCGCAAGCTGGTTAGGGTCTCGCGGGAAGGGGCCAGGACGGCATCGCAGGACCGGTGATACCACTTCATGTATTTCCAGTAGAGCGGGAGGATTCTTCTCATTTTGTAATATTCGAGGTAACGGTCGAAGTGGGTGTGATAGGAGGCGACATGGGGGAGCTGCTGCTTGCGGGCATACCGGAGGCCGGTTAAGCCGATATTGAACGGGGTGGCGAGATGGAGCAGGTCAGGGGCGAACGCAGTCAGTTCACTCTGCATGGAGGACATGCCGGGCAGGGCCAGCCTGCACTCGGGATAGAGGAAAAAGGGGATGCTGGCCACGGGTCTGACAGGATCAGGGTAGCTGCTCTCCGGGGCGGATTTTGGCGTGAACAGCAGATGTTCGATTCCCCGGCGGTGCAGGTGGCCGGTCAGCCGGCCGAGTGTACGGGCAACGCCATTGGTCTGCGGAAGAAAGGTGTCCGTGAATAGAGCCAGACGCATCGGTATCCCTCCCAGTAATCTTGTTGCCTTGATCTTAACAACCAACTATTACTTGGAGATCAACCGCAGGTTAAATATCTTGCATGAAGAGGGGGATTTGCTGGGAGGACCAGGGAGAATCGATGAGGACAAGGGAGGACAAGGGAGGATCAGAGAGAATCAGAGAGGACCAGAGAGAATCAGGGAGGACTAGGGCAACAAGGTTAAGGGAGGAGCGGAACGGGTATACATGAGGTATCAGGAATGAAGGAGGTATAAGGATATGAGCAAAGATCTGCCGCCAGAGGTTCCGCCGAAGGTCGTCCCCGATGTGAAGCCGGATATCCTCCCGGAGCCGGTTGTGATCCCGCCGGAGATTGTGCCGGAGAAGCATCCCGAGATCGTCCCGCCAGAGCAGCCCGAGATTATCCCGCCGGCCCCGCCGGAGATTCTTCCGAATGATCCGCTGTAAGCTGGAATGCTGTCTGACAGAAGGATAATGTATAGATTATGCTGAGCGCCCGGGCAACCGGGCGTTTTTGTGATTTGCTGCAAGGAGGAGTAGCCGTGGGGGGGTGGACCAGCAGTTGGATTTTCTACACTTATTAGGGAGCGAAAGGCCCCTGCGGTAACAGCAGTTGGACAAACAGCACTTAAATAAGCAGATTTCATCCCAAGTAGCAAAAACCAATGTGAGTAGATGCCATTTTTCCACTTGCTGCCGTACATCGGACAGAAATCGCAGGATTAAGATACATAATTCCACTTACTGGTTGCTGGCTGCTGGGCGCTGGCAACTGGGCGCTGTCTACTAGCTACTAGAAACTGGTTGCTGGCGTTGGCCTCCAATCGGATAGATCCATCCTGCGGATTCAGCCGGAAAAAGAGGTGAGGCGTGAAGCCAGACTCCTGATTGGCTGCCGGTTCACCGCGTTCAACCGCTCGGGATACTTGTCCAAATGGGTTCGGCGTATTGATTCTGCAGATTCATGCTGCAATCCTTGCCGGTATCGTAAGAACGGTTGCCCAGTGCCAGTGTGAACTGCCCGAGCTTGCGGCTTGACGCAGCGGAGTTCTCCGTACAGTCCAGCCAATCGGCAAGCGCGCCGAGTACAGCCCGCCCTTCTGCAAGAGCCTCGTCCCACAGCTCCCACACAGATTCCGTCCGCACCTCGGAATATAGTGCGGGATGCCGCCACCGGGAGTGCCGCTCATTCAGATAATCCAGCCGTTCCTCGCGGGCAGTGAGCTTCCGTGAGAACAGCCGGCGGGTCCGGCCCCAGGTAATGGCCTTCTTCCAGCCCTTCGGATCATAGAGGCATTTCTGAGCAAGCACCATATCGCGGTACGAGCTCTGCCAGATCTCTGCGGGCAGTCTCTCCATAGTCTCCGGGTAATGCTTAAGGGCGGTGGTATGCAGAATGCGATGAACCGGCTCAGGCAGCCGGGCACCTGTGTCGATTGTGGCCCAGGCAGCGTGCTGCCAGGTGTTCGTCCCGTGCAGCCGCTTCATATACAAGGTATCCAGGTCAATCTCAAACCGCTGATGGGCACGGAACTTATAGCCTGCCTTCCAGTTAATATAGGGATGCAGGTTACGGTCCAGCAGATGATGGGTCAGAAAACCGAGGAAATAGAGCTGGGCCTGACCCGCTTCCGTTCCTTCAAGTCTCCGGGCAGCCTCCCAGAAATCAACAAGTACAGGCCCGCAGCTCTGCGTATGCATCTGGTCTCCGAGATGAAGTGCCCCGGTATCTCGTCTCCATGGAAGAAAGCTGTGATACAGCAGGAAATCCGGACCCTGACAGCCGAGATTATAGAGCCGCTGCTGTTGTTCCAGCAGCTGGAGACACGGGAAACGGCTGCTGAATTCTACGGCCAGCTGCTGGCCGAATTCAATATGCATCCAGATATTAGGCATGATTGATCCTCCTACTAGTTATGATGAACACCGTGCAGTGATGATCTGAATCCATTGTAATCCCTATATGTTAAAACAAAATAAGAAATATGTGTGAAATTAGGCAGAGAAGTACCACTGCTGTACATTAAAGTAGACATGATTACGGGCACAAGAGTATTCTTATAAGGCCTTAAGACAACCATAACACTGTAATATGCAACTGGCAAAAGGAGGCCTACCTATGAATTCCCGTCCCTCTGAACGCGTTAAAATGCCTCCGGGATTCTGGACAGGAATAAGCCGCCTGGGGATTGCTGCAACCGACGTAGCCCGCATGGCACAGCTCCCTGTAACCATAACAACAGAAGCCACAGTTACCACTGCCCAATATTTCGCCATCTGGCAGGCGTATTCCGAGCTCGCCGGGGACCTTGCATCAGGCATCACCAGACTTGCGACCGCCTTTGACACCGCGCAGTATCCGCCCGCCGTATTGGCGACTTATCACGCCCGCGACTACCGCGATGCCCTGCACCGCATGGTCAGGTACAAACAGATGTGTCCGCCCGAAAGCCTGCGGATGACGGAAGAGAACGGGCTGTGTACCATTGAACTGGAGTGGGGGGATACTGGGCAGCCCGGTCCGCCGGTGCTGGCGGGGATCACGCTGGCTTTTCTCTTGGAGCTGGGAAGAAAGGGGACCGGGCGGCCCTTGCAGGCGCAGGCCGCCGAATTTGTCCACTCCATGGGCGATGAACAAGTGCTCGAAGCTTATTTCGGCTGTGCGATTCAAACAGGCGGGAAGTATAACCGGTTGACGCTGCTGTCAAGCCAGCTGGACCTTCCCTTTGTTTCGTATAACGAAGAACTGCTGGAGATCCTTGCTCCCGCACTGGACCGCTCACTTGATGAACAGCTTGGCAGCTTCTCTGTATCCGGGAGGGTCAGGGTGATTATTGCACACAGTCTCGCAGGCGGAAGCCCCGACCTCCAGACGGTTGCGAAGGAGCTTGCTATGAGCGAGCGGACCTTGCAGCGCCGGCTGACTGGCGAGAATACGACCTTCAAGCAGCTTTTGACACAAGTCAGACATGAGCAGGCACGGAGGTACTTGGCCAATCCTGCGCTTGAGCTTAACGAGGTGGCATATCTCATCGGGTATGATGATCAGAACTCTTTCTTCCGTGGCTTCCGCCACTGGGAAGGGGTTACGCCTTCACAGTGGCGTGCGGAACACCTGAATAGTTGAACACCGGAATGCCGCTGAGGGGAGCTGTGTTTTTTGGCGTGTCCGGCAAGAAGCTTGGCGTAAGGTGCTAGTTACTGAACGATCCCAACGAGATAATATAATCACTATCCGCAACACAACAAGGAATGAATAAGGAGAAGTGCATTATGGACATGGGATTACACAACACAACAGCACTAGTTACAGGATCAACGAAGGGTATAGGAAAAGCTATCGCCATAGAGCTTGCCAAAGAAGGCGTCAACGTCTTGGTCAATGGACGGAATAGGGAAGAGGTAGAACAGACTGTCAGTGAATTGAAGCTGAATTACCCGGCCACCACTCCTCAGAATGCTGCCGCCGATATGGCTGATCCTGAACAAAGACAAGCCGTATTCGCCCAATTCCCCAGCGTCGATATTCTGATCAACAGTATGGGCATTTATGAATTGATGCAGTATGAGGAAGTGGACGATGACATCTGGGAGAAGTATTTCCGGACGAATGTGCTTGCTGCAAACGGATTGACGAAATTATACTTACCTGGAATGTTGAGCAGGAATTATGGCCGTGTGATCTTCATTGCCAGCGAAGAGGCGGTCATGCCCTCAGGACAAATGCCTCAATATGCGATGACCAAATCCATGCTGCTGTCCCTGTCCAAAAGTATCTCTAAAGGGACAGCAGGAACAGAAGTTACTGTGAATACCATCATGCCCGGGCCTACACTCTCAGAAAAGGTGCATCACATCATTGAGGGTATGTATCCTGACGAAAATTTAACTTTTGCAGAAAAAGAGCAAAAATTCATGGCGGCCAATCTGCCGCAATCTGAATTACAGCGCTTCATTAAGCCGGTGGAAATCGGCAGGCTGGCTGCCTTTGTATGCAGTCCTTATGCGGCGGCCTTTAAGGGTTCTCCTATCCGTATGGATGGAGGGATGGTGCCGACTATATATTGATGGAGGGGTACATCCTCAACAAAAACAGCGGCACCCCGGGACGGTTAAGCCCCGGGGTGCCGCTGTTGTGCTGTATCGGGGCCGGATTCAGCCCAGCTTGATCAGGTCACGGAATACTCCGGGAAAAGAGTCAGGGATCGCTATCGCACCGACGGTCTTCTCATAGAAGGCCAGTGCGTCCTCTACCCAGCCAATGATGGCGTAGCCGTAGCCGTTCTGGTGCATCGCGGACAGGCATTCCAGCAGCAGGGCCTTCCCGATGCCCAGCCCCCGGTACTCGTCCAGCACGCCGGTCGGGCCGAAGAAGTTCTTCACTACAACCTCGTGACAGGCGAAGCCAATTACCTCGCCCTGCTTCACGGCGATATAGCAGTGGACGGGCAGGTGGGCGAAGGCTACCTCGCATTCATTCCGCCAGCTCTCCGTGAAATGGCGGCCGACAAAATCCACAATGGCCTGCTTATCTCCGGTCATCGCCCGTTTAATAACAATGCCTTGTCCCCGCAGACGCTCCAGCAGCGCCCCGTTGTCCGGCAGATCGTATAGCTTCACAAGCATATCAGGCATCAGCTATCCCCCGCTTTCTGTTCTATGATCTCAAGATCGGTAATCATGGCATGCAGGTCCGCTTCAAACAGTTCCGGCCGGTAGAACCGGGAGCGGATGAACAGCTCCGCCATCTGCGGCGGAAGCAGTTCGGCAAGCACACGCTCCATCCGCCGCTTGGCTCTTAGCAGATCTCCGTATCCGCTCCTGTATTTGTCCCGGAGGAAGGTCAGCACTTCCTCACTGCCCGGTGACATTGCGCCCCGGAAGAGGAAGGTATGCAGCGGGGAACGGCGCTGCGCCGGAATCTCATACTGGATCATGGCGTCGATCAGCTCGGCGGTCAAGCGGTTCTTCCTCACCTCCGGCAGCAGCTGAGGGATCAGGGCATAATAGTCGGTTACCGCATAATCCACCCATTCTTCCCCGCTTAGGAGAGCGGCGGGCAGTCCGTGGAAGCGGTGCAGAAACCGGACCAGGAAGGTAGAGAGATCTGCCCCGGCATTCCAGCTCTGCTCTGCGGCCAGGAAGGCCGGATAACGCGAGGTCTCGAACAGCCCGTAAGGACTGCCCAGCGAGAACGGGCACCCCCAATTCGTATGAATAATGCCGCCGAGCTGCTCGGAACGGGCGAGCTCAATCCAGTCCAGCACATTCTTGACCCGGTTATGGATGACCGGATAATTCTGGTCCCCGTTATCATCCCAGCAGCGGACAGAGGAAGCGCCGAGCGTCTCAATGCCCGCATCCCGCAGCTTATGAAGAATCAGCCGGGCATCGGCCTTCATCCGGTGACCGCCATAGATCCAGACGACGACCACAATCCGTTTGTCCAGCGCCGCAATCTCTTCCGCAGTAGCATGCATGATCATATCATGCCAGATCATCGGCTGCTTGCCAAGGCTGACCGTCTTCTCCGCCAATTGATTGACGAAGCGGATGAACGAAGCCTCCGGGGTAAGCCCGGACCGCTTGCAGTCCTCGCAGGTGCCAAGGGTCCAGACCTCATCGCAGCCCAGGTGAAGATAGTCACTGTGGGGATGAAGGGCAGCCACTTCTTCCAGAATGCCGGCCATCATCTCGAAGGAGCCTGGGCGGTGCGGACACAGCTCCGAGACCGTCTCCGGGACCTCGCGCAGGCCGATATAAGCCGGATGCTTCAGAATATATTCCAGATGGCCGAAGGACTGCTGCTTCGGAATCACGGTGACGAAGTGGTCATGAGCGGTCTTCAGCAGCCGCTGGTGTTCTTCTTCTGTGAAGGCAAGCTCAGGATGGCGCAGGAAGCCCAGCTTACGGAAGGGCAGCTTGTCTTCATATTCGATGACCAGCGTATTGATCTTATAATCGGCCAGCTCCGCGATATATTCCAGAATATGCTCATAGGTCGGATAGACCGTGCGCAGATCGAGATAATCGCTGCGCAGCTTCAGCTCCGCCCAGTCGGCAATGGTCAGGGCGGGCACCCTGTCGCCGCCTGTATGGAGCAGTTGTTCCAGCGTCTTCAGCCCGTAGAACAGGCCGGACGCGCTGAGCGCATACAGCTCAATCCGGTCCGTGTCTGTAATCAGCACGTAGCCGTCATGCTTGCCCTCAACCCGCCGGGCCAGCAGCGGGTTGAGCGGGGTTCCCTCCGTGACCAGAGAGAATACACTGCTGCCGTCATGCACAGTACGCACCGTCACCTCTGCGAATATCCTTTGCGCGGCCGTGAGCAGCCGGACATCCTTCAAGGGGAGCTGAAGCTGCACTGTCCAGCCGGGAATACCGCTGACCAGCTCCGGTCCCCGGCTCTGCACCACCTGAGGCTCTGGAATCAGCTGAAGGTTCATAGCCAGCGGACCCGGCCCTTGAAGCGTTCAATGAAGCGGTTGTTCCACTCATCCCCGCCGGGAGCGTTGCCGCTGCGCCAGACCGGCACCTCGATCCCCTTGGCCCCGAGACAGGCCGCTGTAGTCATCATCAGGGAATTGAGCAGAAAAGCGTTGGCGAAGGTGGAGGTCGAACCCATCTTCGGTTCAATGCCGTCAATATGCAGCGCAGCGTCACCGGGCTTCACCTTACTGTCCAGGACATAGTCGCACAGCTCATACAGATTCTGCCCTGACGGGTGGCGGGCAATATGCCCCTTGGGCGTAGCTTCGGCATGGCCGACCGAAGTAACGGCAATCGTGGTCACTCCCCGGCGCCGTGCTTCCAGAGCAGCATCGACACAGGCCGTGTTAATACCATAAGCATTGGCCAGGATCAGAATATCACCTTGTCCCAGCCGGTTGTCTTCAATAACAAGCGTTCCGTAGCCGGGAGTGCGTTCCACCGCCATCGAGCGCAGGGCGCCGTTCGAGATCATCGTGCCTTCATCTAATATGGCGCTGATATGCATCAGCCCGCCGGCGCGGAAGAAGACCTCGGTTGCATTCATATTGGAATGGCCGCCCGGACCGTAGAGATAGACCAGCTTGTCCTCCACAATATGATCCGCGAGCAGCTCTGCGACTTCCAGCAGCTTCTCCTTGGGTTCGCTCCGTATCTCATTCAGCAGCTCTACAATACTTTCCATATAAGCGGACATAATATCTGACTTAACGTTCATCTGGATTCCTCCTAAAAGTTTTGTAAGCATAAGCCCCCTCAAGTCTCTTCGCAAAACTGGCTTCGGAAGCATACGCTTTAAGTTTTGTAAGCATAAGCTTGTGCTTGCCTTGAAGATAACAAAGCGGGGAAACCAAGTAAATCAACTATTTTGCGCAAATCCGTACCGTTTTTGACTGATTTGGCCGGTCGACTTTGGTTCTAACGGACCTGAGAGCCCCTACTCCCTGGAAAACACCACTTTTTGCGGTTTAACGGACGGAGTGGACCTCTGTCAAGAAAGTAGATACTCACGCAACGGATGCCGTCGTAAACTGCTTAGCGAATCGGGCGGGGGAAAGATACCCCAGCGTGCCATGCATTCGC
>NZ_JBHUKY010000097.1:0-571 GCF_042684125.1 Paenibacillus rhizoplanae
GACGCAGCCGTACGAGCCGGCTGCCAGGGCGGCGGCGGTGCCCGCCGCTGCTGCTGCGGTGCCGGCGCCCGCCGCGATGACGTCGAAGCGGCGGCTGCCGGCCAGGCCGCGCAGGACCGCCTCGCGCTCAGCCGCGACTGCCGTCACGATCAGCACGCGCGGCGCGGGGGCTTCTTCCGCCGCAGCACTGCGCGCGGCGGCCCCGGAATGATGATGATCCTTCGATTCCATAATCAGCCTCCTTTTGTAGCCTTGGTATAAGTTAGGATAGGATTCATTTTGAAGTATTATGAAAGTCTACGCCGTTTTAGAGAACAAATCAAATATGCGGAGCGGGAGATAGATGGATTTTATCCACTTGCTGATGAACGAATAAACCCTGCTAAAACAGCAGCTGGATAAAAGGCACTTAATTAAGGATGCTTCACCCAAAGTGTCGAAATTCAGCTCTATTAGATGTAGATTTTCAGACTGTTGAAAAAGCCGATTTTCAAGCTGCTACATTCCTGGGAATTCCTAAATAATAGGTAAAATCAGAAGATCTATCGTTTGTCAGATCCAAATGCAAAAC
>NZ_JBHUKY010000098.1:0-585 GCF_042684125.1 Paenibacillus rhizoplanae
CGGTGTACGATTTCTCCCGCCTCAATCCGGTATCCCCGGATTTTCACCTGCTCGTCGATTCGGCCCATGTATTCCAGCTTCCCGTCCGGCAGCCATCTCGCCAGGTCTCCCGTCCGGTACATCCGCTCCCCAGGTTCAAACGGGTTGTCCACGAACTTCTCCGCCGTCAGCTCCGGACGGTTCATGTATCCGCGCGCCAAGCCGTCTCCTGCGATGCACAGCTCCCCTGGCACCCCGATCGGCTGCGGCTTGTTCGACCGGTCGACGACATACGTGCGAACGTTCGGCAGCGGCTTGCCGATTCCAACCTTCTCCGTTTGCCGAGTTACCGCCTCTTGCGTCGCGTAAATGGTGGCCTCCGTCGGCCCGTAGATGTTCTCGATTCGGGCATGCGGCCACTGCTCGCATGCTCGCCAAGCCGTCTCCGTCGGCAACGCTTCGCCCGCGATAAACAGGTATTGCAATGATAGAGCCGCTCCCCCGCTCCTTTCCGCCTCCGCCATGAACAGCTGCAGCATGGAAGGAACAAAGTTGACATGCGTCACCCGGTTATCCCCAATGACTTGGAGCAGCTCCCCTGGATCT
>NZ_JBHUKY010000098.1:824-2075 GCF_042684125.1 Paenibacillus rhizoplanae
CGTACAGCGACGCGTCTGCCAGCTTTAGCACGCTTCCTTCGTAGTCTTGCGGTACTTCTCCGTCTCCGTATACGAGCAGGAGATCGACACCGCTGTCTTCCAGCATATATGCGATCCGCTCTGCCGGGTACGCCGGGTCGATCGGCAAGTATGCGCCGCCCGCCTTCAGGATCGCGAGAATCCCCACGATCATCTCCACCGAACGCTCCGACATGATCCCCACGACCTGCTCTGCACTAACCCCTTGGCCGCGCAATACCCCGGCTAGCTGGTTCGCCTTCGCGTTCAGCTCCCCATACGTCAACCGTTCAGACTCGAATATTACCGCTGTAGCTTCCGGCGTCTGCTTCACCTGCTGCTCGAACAGCGCGTGGATCGTTTGGTCCTTCGGATACTCCGTCTTCGTGTCGTTAAATGCGATAAGCAGCTGACGCTTCTCTTCTTCTACGACCAGCTCGATCTCGTCCAGCTGCATGTCTGGCATTTCGACGATCTGTTCCACGATCGCCGCCAGATGCCCGGCCATCCGCTCGACTGTTTCCTTCTTGAACAGCGCCGTGCTGTATTCCCAGTCGAAATACAGCCGCCCGGCTTGCTCGATCACACCCACCGTCAGGTCGAATTTCGCGACCCGGTATTCCTGCGGGTACGGCCGAATCGTCAGTCCTTCCGGCTTCCATTCGCTCATCTGCATGTTCTGCAGCACCAGCATCGTGTCAAACAGCGGGTTGCGGCTCGTATCCCGCCGTACCTCCACCTTCTCCACCAGCTCCTCGAACGGGTAGTCCTGATTCTCCATCGCCCCCAGCACCGCTGCCTTCACTTCCGCCAAGTACGCGTCGAACCGTTTGCTTCCCGCCGGGCGGCTGCGCATCGCCAGCGTGCCCACGAACATCCCGATCATCCGTTCCGCATCCGGATGCCTTCTGCCTGCCACCGGAGAACCGACCACGATATCCTCCTGCCCCGCATAGCGCGACAGCAGCACCCCGTACGCCGCCAAGAGCGCCATGTACAGCGTCACCCCTTGCTTCGCGCACAGCTGCTTCAGCCGATCCGTCTCGTGCTCGCTCCACACTTGGCCCGCGTGGTCCCCCTCAAACTGGCGGACCACCGGCCGCGCGTAATCCGTCGGCAGCTGCAGCACCGGCACCTCTTCCTTAAACGCCTGCAGCCAGTAGTGCTCCTGCACCCGGTACGATTCGTCCTGCATCTTCTCCCGCAGCCATACCGCGTAATCCTTATAGTGGA
>NZ_JBHUKY010000098.1:2085-2771 GCF_042684125.1 Paenibacillus rhizoplanae
CGCGTACAATCGTGCGAACTCGTCCACGAACACGTCCATCGATACGCCGTCCGAGACGATGTGGTGCATGTCCAGCAGCAGCACGTGCCGCCGCTCTTCCAGGCAGATCAGTCCTGCACGCAGGAGCGGCGCTTCGCCCAGATCGAACGGACGCACGAACGCTTTCACCTGCGTCTTTGCTTCTTCCTCCGTGCTGTCCGTCACTTCCAGCGGCATATTCACCCGATCGGTGATGCGCTGCATCAGCTGATCCTCCTGCATCGCAAACGAGGTGCGGAACGATTCATGACGCGCTGCCAGCTCGTTCAAGCTCTCCCGCACACGTTCCACATCCAGCTCTCCTGCGATCTCCAGCGCCCACGGGATGTTGTAGCCGATGCCCCCGGTGTCCAACTGACTCACCACATACAGCCGCTGCTGTGCAGGCGAGGCCGGATACCACTCGCGCAGCTCCGCTTGGCCGATCGCCTCGTAGCGTTCCATCGTAGCCGCTGCTTCCAAATACCCCGCCAGCGCCTCCACCGTCGGGCTTGCGAACACTTCGCCCAGCGGCACGCTTGCGTCCAATTGCTTCTGGATCCACGACACCAGCTGCGTCGCTTTGAGCGAATGGCCGCCCAGTTCGAAGAAGTTGTCCCGGATGCCCACCGGCTGTGAAAGGCCAAGCACCTCCTGCCAAATCGCCG
>NZ_JBHUKY010000099.1:0-1642 GCF_042684125.1 Paenibacillus rhizoplanae
CCAATGTCATTAAGATAAGCTCAAAGATAAGTTTGGAATTAAAAACGGAATCCAAAACGGTATGGGGAAAAGCCCTATGCCGTTTGTTTTGGGTGTAAGGAAGGAAAAAGCGCATAGCAAACAAAGCGGATGGAAGATCCACTTAAAAAAATGTTCATGCGAACCGAATTATGCTACTCTGTAGACGAAGCTAATGGCGGATTTGCTACGTATTCTGCGTGTATTCCTTTGCCCAGGACGGGTGAGACGAATCGGCAAAATATTTTTGCGAATCAAAGCTTCCACATCAGGCGGGGGTCCATCGCCCTTGGAACGCAGGAAATGTCTACAGACGTGAACGGCCACCGTGAAGTTGACTTGGTAGAGGTGCCGTTTATCCTTTTGGGAAATGACTACGTGCGAGGTAATCATTTCAGCGAAGTTGTAGAGGATCATTCTTGCGAATATCTCTTGGGTAATGGACTCTTGCTTTTTTGCGTGAAAATGGGTCAAACCAATGGTGTATTTCAAAGCCCGGAAAGAGGTCTCAATGCCCCATCGCAGGTGATACAGATCCCGGAGTTCATCCGGTGAGAATTCAGCAGTAGACAGATTGGTAATGACGGTTTCATAATCACCACTTTGCAGGAGGAAACGAACCACCCGAAAGGAAATGGGGTAAAACAAGTTCTCCTCCATGTCCAGAAAATCAAAGCTAGAGGTAGCCGGAAGAACTTTATAGATTTCGGGGCGATTCCTGAACTCTTTTGTTTGTTTTTTAGTCAGCGTCAGATGAATCTCCTGATCAAACGCTCCGTCCAAGGTCAAGTGCAAACCCGAAAGAATACCATTCGAATGCAAATCCTTGACGCGTATGACGTAATTCCATCCTTTCCGTTCCAGATGTGCGAACGTATTATAGCTTTCAAATCCTCGATCCCCCGTCACAAGGACGTTACCCTGAATGGGGGAGCGATCCACCATTGTGGCCAGCGCCCTTCCTTCGTTGCGGAACTTTCGAGGTTGAACAATGGCATCCACATAAAGCCGGTTACAGAGGTCATAGGCTGCGTTCAAGTGCAGAAGGTTAAAGCCTTTCGAGTGGGGCTGACTTTGAGAATAGGTCAACGGGTCCGTAGGATCTGTTGCGATATGCAGATCGGAACCATCAATGGCCAATAATCGATAGCCTCGATAATCCTTGAATTCCGTTTGGGACGCTGTAAAGGTGTGAAACAAAGATTCTACCGCAGACGGCAAGATTTTATTGCGTTGCTGAACAAAAGCAGAAGAAGTTGCGGTGTTGACATCATAGCCCTGTGATTCCAGCAGTTCCTTATAGAGACTGTTCCCCCCCATGAAGATCAGGGTCTGCATGACCGTTTCAAAGGAGAGTTTCTTCGTTCGGGTAAAATCTTTCCCTGGTTTTTTGACATAAGGTGCGGGGGCAGCCGCCATCTCTCGGATGAGAGATGTCAGTCTGTCTTTCAGCGAATTAGCAAAAGTATTCATTGGTGAAACCTCCTCGTTTTTTCAAGGGGCTTCGCCACACATTTTTAACGGATTGTCAAGATTTTTTTGTACAGAAAAAGAGCAGGCTATCTTTTCGATAACCTGCTCTTTTGTTGTTTTTTGACTCTGCATCTTAACTTAATGACATTGG
>NZ_JBHUKY010000100.1:0-36077 GCF_042684125.1 Paenibacillus rhizoplanae
CATGGCACGCTGGGGTATCTTTCCCCCGCCCGATTCGCTAAGCAGTTTACGACGGCATCCGTTGCGTGAGTATCTACTTTCTTGACAGAGGTCCACTGAGTCCGCTTGCTCTGCGTTATCTGGCAGAATAGCTGAAATAGCGGCTCCCCAGTCCGCAAGACAGGCCTGAAGTTGAAGTGAGCACTGCGCTGTGACAAAATAAAGGAAAGCACAGCAAAATATACACGGGAGAAGGAGTATACTTTATGTACGAAATAGTCCTGATACGGCATGGAGAGAGTGAATACAACCGGCAGAATCTGTTTACGGGCTGGAGTGATCCCGATCTGACGGAGAAGGGCGTTGAGGAGGCGAAGAAAGCGGGCAGACTGCTGAAGGAGAACGGATACACCTTCGATCTTGCGTTCGCTTCGGTGCTGAAGCGTTCGATCAAGACGCTGAACTATGTGTTGGATGAGATGGACCTGCTGTGGATTCCGGTGCAGAAATCCTGGAAGCTCAATGAGCGCCATTACGGTGCACTGCAGGGCCTGAGCAAAAGTGAAACGGCCCTTAAATACGGTGAGGAGCAGCTCCATATCTGGCGGCGCAGCCTCTCGGTCCGCCCTCCGATGCTGGAGCCGGATGATCCGCGTTATGCCAGACATGATATCCGCTACAAGGAAGTGCGTCCGGGTGACATCCCGCGCGGCGAGAGCCTGGAGGATACCGTACACCGGGTCGGTGATTTCTGGACCAACCGGATTGTGCCGCTGATCCGTAAGAAGGAGCGGGTTCTGATCTCGGCGCACGGCAACACGCTGCGGGCCCTGATCAAGTATATGGAGGATATCGACGAGACCGCGCTGCTGGATCTCAATATCCCGACCGGCGTTCCGCTGGTCTACAAGCTCGATGACGATGTGAAGCCAATCAGCCGCTTCTACCTCGGCGAACCGGAAGAAGTGCAGCAGAAAGCGCGTGAGGTGGCGAATCAGAGTAAGGTTACGGAGTAACCGGAGCGGCGCTGCGTCCAGCTTAGCATAGATGATGATAAAGGGAGTATTCCAGCCGGTGGATGGGTTGGGATACTCCTTTTTTTGGTATCATGGAATTGGGATCAACTATGCCTACAAGTAAGCTGCATAACTACCCTTCACTATAACAAGGGGGAAATTGCGTACTAATGAATACAAACTATGCAATGCAACGATACGGGGGGAGAAAAATGAGAGTATATAGTTTAAGATCCAATGAAGATTCCAGCGATTTAATGCTGGACAAGTCTGTGAGTGCAGAGCATCCTATAGAGTTGAAATTTAAAGTATATGTTCCACCCATACTCCTTGCCTACGCATGGCATGAAGCTGACTTTATCCAAATGAAGCATACATAGGTATAAATGATCTGTCATCTCAAATCATTGGATGAAATCTATCATAATGTAAGCTATAAACCTAAAAAGGAATGCTAAATAACCATGAAATATCTGCATATTAAAAGGACTTCAGGCTGTTTCTGCCTGAAGTCCTTTTTGAAAATAAAGAAATTATATGTTTCACACGATAACTTATCCTTCTATTCGTTGCCACTTGATAGATTGTGTTACACCGGCCGCCGCATCTCTCCCAGCAGCTCGCCCATCTTCACCTTCGTGTCCGGGGTAAGCCCGGCGCGCGGGGTGAAGGTGCCGCTCTCCATCAGCAGGACTACCGTGGAACCGAATTCGAAATAAGCCAGGTCGTCGCCGCGCTGCCATTCTTTGGCCGCCTCATCGGTGTAGCGGATACTGCTCACATTCATTGCGCCTACCTTGACCACGGCGGTCTCGCCATAGCTGCCGGCTATATAAGTAATCAGCCGTTCGTTACGGCTCAGGACACTCTTCATATGGCGCATGCCGAAATCATTCACGGGGTAAGCCCGTCCGCGGATATAATCGCTCTCCCGGAGCTGTCCGGTTAACGGGGAGTGAATCCGGTGATAATCGGTAGGGCTTAAGTAGAGGACGAAATAATAGCCTTTCTTGTACAGTTCGAGGTGTGGCGAGTGATTAAGCAAATCCTCCAGCGTATAATCCTGCCCCTTCACATTCATTATCGTGCCGCAGTTGATTTCGCCCATTGCCGTAATCATAGCGTCCACGGGACTGGCTACGGCATGCTCACCGCTGGCCACCGGGCGCATTCCCGGCTTCAGGCGGCGGCTGAAGAATTCATTCAGTGTACGGTATTCTCCGGCAGCCTTCTCCGCCTCGGCGGCAGGAATCTGATAGGAACGAATAAATACCGGAATCATAAGGCGGCTGAGTCTGCTGTGGGATAAAGCCCCCATCAACCTGGAAAGCCATCTGTGCGAGGATAGCTCGGTCATCAGCCGCAGCAATTGTTTAACCATGCCCATCTCCCTTCCATCATGCAGCAGTGTTATCCTGTGCCAAGGGACTCCACCCGCTCTGCATTATATTGACATAGAATAGGAGACAAATCAATAAGAGTTCGTTCTTAGTGCTTCTTCGTACAGATATCTGGCATAGCCCATAGGCTGACGGTAGCTGTCTTTCCATACCCCGCGCAGTCCGGCCTTCTGGAAGCCGTAACGTTGGTCGCGTCCGTTGCATTCAATGAAATACAGATGTCCGTGCTTCGTGACACCGATGTCCAGACCGATATCGGCCAGCCCCGGCAGGCTCTTCTCCAGCTCACGGGCGATGGCGAGACTGAGTGAGAGGACGGACATACGGATTCTGGCTGCCTCTTCTCCAGGGAATGCCTGCTCCAGGGCAAAAGAGGACTTCAGGGCTTCGCCCCCTCTGGCAATGTTCGATACAAAGCCGCCGGGCGCTGCCAGCTTGGCGAACAGGCCTGTGACCTGCCACGCTCCGCCCCAGCCCCGCTGTACCGTGACACGCAGGTCAAAGGGGCGTCCGTTAATCTCGGCCAGCGGAATCCGTTCCTGGACCAGATAGGGCACGGAAGAGAGCCGTGCGCGAAGGGCCCGGGGAATGGCGTCAGGGTTAATGACTCTGCTAACCTTGCGTCTTGAGCCGGAGATAGAGTAGCTCCAGAGCCAGCGCCCTTCGCCGCTGCGGGTGAGCCGCATCACGCCGATACCCACGCTGCCCCGGCAAGGCTTGAGGATCAGATCCGGGTAGCGGCTCATCATCTCTCTCAGGCCGGCAAGTCCGTTTGCTGTGACTGGCAGAACAGCTTGCAGTTCCCGATTCTGCTCCAGCAGGCCGTGAATCTGATCTTTTCCGTAGCGGTTGCAGCTGTTATAGACCTGAATCCCCTGCCGGAGCAGGCGCTCGACGCCGGTGCTGCGGGGATCATAGATTGCCCGGTTGTGGATGACCTCCGGCGTAGGGACGATCTGTCTGCGGTAGCCTTGCGGACCTTTCTTCATATAGACACTGCTGAAGCCGGACGCCACGTCGATGTCGGACAGCTTCACAAAGCAAGGGGTTAATCCGTATGCGGCGGCGGCCTCTTCGTAGTTGGCCAGAGATTCCTGTCCGGTTTTTAACCGGGGAACGCCCCCGTGCATAGCGGCATTTAGCAGTATCCCAACGAGCTTTTGCCCCATGTTCGTTCCTCCTGTTATCTTGAAGTACTTCCCGGCTGTTTTTATGTCTCCTGTCATTGTATGTATGTACGTGCCCGTAAGGGTTGGACGGATGCGCGGCGGCAGATGCCCTTTTTTGAAAGGAGAAGAATGGATTATCGGCAGGGGGAAGGGTGTCATCCGCCCATGCTGCTGCATATGATGCCTAGAAGATACAATAGATGGAAGGAGGAGACTGCTTGTGAAGAGTCCCAAACGAAAACAGCAGCGCAGTTCTAAAAGACCGCTCTATTACGTGGATAATCCCGATACGACTGAACTTAGCATGTTAGACAGCAGTCCCAAAACACAAAAAAACCAGGAATTGGAATGGGTGGAAGCGGCTGAGGGAGAAGACCTTGCCCTGCAGGTGAGCGGGGTGGAGATGCTGGAAGTGATCGCGCCGCCCCGGCAGACTGTAACTGCTCTGGAGGGAACTCAGGGAACCGTGACGGAAGAGGTGCGCGGGCAGGAAGACCGTGCACCTCTGCTTGAAGCTCAGGTAACGGCCCCACCGGAAAAAGAACGCCTGCAGCCCGTATACACCGATGATCTGTCCGATGGCGCCGTCACCGGTGCCAAGATTGCTCCACGGACCATTGACGGGTCCAGGCTAAAGCATGGCATCATCGGCACACCCTGGCTGCAGGACTATGCAGTGCAGAACATAAACCTTGCGGACCGGGCGGTTACCTCCTCGAAGATAGCGCCGGAGTCCGTTACCGGTGAGCATCTGGCGGAGAGCAGTGTCAGCGGGGGCAAACTGCTGGATCACTCCATCGGCGGCGAGAAGCTGAAGGATGGCAGCATCGGTCCGGAGAAGCTGGCAGACCGGATGATCAGCGGAGGACATATTGCCGATGGCGTCATCAGCAGCCGGCATCTCAGTGAGTTCATTATCACAGCGGAGCTGCTGGACGATGGGGCAGTCAACGGTGAGAAGATTCTCAGCAGCAGCATTGACAGCCGCCATCTCAGCAACGGCAGTATTGACCGCTCTAAGCTGGCTGACGAAGCAGTGTCCGCCGACAAAATCGCCGATGGCGAGATCAGCGGTATCAAGCTGGGTGATGCGGTGATCGAGAGCCGGCATGTGGGGGAAGGCGTCATTACCGCCAAGCATCTGGCACCCGGTGCCATTGGACGGGAACAGCTGGCGGCGCGCCTGATCGGCAAGGAGCAGCTTCAGCCCGGTATTATTGAGAGCGGGCATCTCGCAGATGGGGCTGCCGGGTCCCGGCAGATCGCGGCGAAGGCTGTCCGCAGCCAGCACATTAACCCGGAGAGCATCCATGCGGACCATATCGCCGAAGGTGAAATTGGCAGCCGTCATCTGGCAGACCGCAGCATTTCTTTTGTGAAGCTGGCGGACGGTGCGGTAGGGACTACACAACTGATTGAGCAGGCGGTTACCTCTTCCAAAATTGCGGATCAGAGCATTCTGGCCCATAAGCTGGCTGACGAAGCCGTGATGACGCGCCATATTGCGAAATCCGCAGTCCGTAGTGCACAGATTGCTACGCAGGCTGTCACTTCGGCACATTTGCAGCGCGAGGCCGTGGATAATTCTCATCTGGCCGCAGAATCTGTAGGCTCTGCCCAGCTCCAGGAGCATTCCGTCCTGACCGGCCATCTGGCCAAAGGGGCAGTTACGGAAGAACAACTGGGGTATGAATCCGTTACAGGAGAACATATTAGCCCCCAGAGTATTACCGCAGCCAAGCTGGTGGATGGCAGCATCATTACCGCCAAGCTGGCTATGGGTGCGGTCGGAGGTACGATCCTTGCAAAAGAAGCGGTCAGCGGAGAGCATATTGCGGTCTGCGCCGTGGAGGAGAAGCATCTGGCGGACGGCAGTGTCAGCGGACGGGTGCTGCAGGAGGAGGCTGTCGATGCTGGTCATCTGGCATCCGGCGCTATCGAACGCCGGCATCTGGGAGACAGCAGTGTGACTTCATCCGCGCTGCAATCCGGTTCGGTAACGGCAGATAAGCTGTCCTCCGGTGCTGTCAAGGAGGCCCATCTCGCTGCGGCGATCGTGCAGCCGCATCATTTGGCCGACTATGCTGTCACATCTCTGAAGTTATCGCCGGAGAGTGTCTCAACGGATAAGCTCGGCGATCTGGCCGTTACTTCCGTCAAGCTGGCGGACGGAAGTGTAAGCGCGGAGAAGCTGGCAGCCTCAGCTGTGCAGAGTGAGCATCTGTCGGCCGGCGCAGTCGGCCCGGATACGCTGAAGGATACGTCTGTGCAAGGCAGACATTTGGCAGCGGGCAGCGTGGGCGGTGCACATATCCGGCCGATGTCGATCGGCAACGGACATCTTATTGCCAGCTCTGTCTCATCGATTCAGATTCAGGATGGTAGCATCAGCGGTACGAAGCTGGCCGAAGGATCGGTGGATTCCCTCCATCTCACTCCCGGCAGTGTAGGCGGAAGCCAGCTGGCTGAGGCCTCAGTGGAAGGGCGGCATCTCGCGGATGGCGGCATTAGCCTGGCGCATCTGGCGGAGGAAGTCCGCAGTGCGGAGCTCCTGCCCGACGGAAGCATTGGCGCAGAGAAGCTGGCAGCGGGTGCTGTAGAATCGGTTCACTTGGCTGAAGCGAGTGTTCAGGCCGTTCATTTGGCGCAGGCAGCGGTGGAAGCCCGGCATATCGGTGCCGGGGAAATTACGCTGGCCCATCTGGCCAAGGAGACGCGTTGCGCGGATCTTCTCCCGGATGGCAGCATCGCAGGCAGCAAGCTGGGGGCAGGAGTGGTAGGGGCCTTCCATTTGGCTGCGGGCAGTGTGTATGGCGGCCATCTGGCTGCGGATGCAGTCAGCAGCCGGCATATCCGCGCCGGCAGCATTCAGCTCAGTCATCTGGCTCCCGATACGCGGGGCGCGGACCTGCTGCCGGATGGCAGTATAGGTGGAAGCAAGCTGGCAGAAGGCGCAGTGGATTCGCAGCATCTTCAGCCGCAGAGCGTGGACGCAGAGCATCTTGCAGGCGGTGTGATCCAGGATCGTCATTTGGGCACAGGAATTATCCGGCTGGCGCATCTGGCAGAGGAAACGAGAAGCGCAGAGATATTGCCGGATGGCAGCATAGATGGAAGCAAGCTGGCAGAAGGCGCAGTGGATTCGCAGCATCTCCAGCCGCAGAGCGTGGACGCAGAGCATCTTGCAGGCGGTGTGATCCAGGATCGTCATTTGGGCTCAGGAATTATCCGGCTGGCGCATCTGGCAGAGGAAACGAGAAGTGCCGAGCTGCTGCCTGATGGCAGTATAGGTGGAAGTAAGCTGGCAGAAGGCGCAGTGGATTCGCAGCATCTCCAGCCGCAGAGCGTGGAAGCAGAACATCTTGCGGGCGGAGTAATTCAGGAGCGTCATTTGGGGTCGGGGATTATCCGGCTGGCGCATCTGGCGGAGGAAGTGAGAAGTGCGGAGCTGTTGCCGGATGGCAGTATAGGCGGAAGCAAGCTGGCCGAAGGCGCAGTGGGTTCGCAGCATCTTCAACCGCAGAGCGTGGACGCAGAGCATCTTGCAGGTGGAGTAATTCAGGAGCGTCATTTGGGCACAGGGATTATCCGGCTGGCGCATCTGGCAGAGGAAACTAGAAGTGCCGAGCTGCTGCCGGATGGCAGTATTAGAGGAAGCAAGCTGGCAGCGGGTTCTGTGGGCTCTATCCATCTGGCTTCTGGCAGCATCTATGGAGGTCACCTGGCGCCTGAAGCCGTGGATAGCTGTCATATCCGTCCCGGCAGCATCAGCCTGGAGCATCTGGCTCAGGATGCCCGGACCTCCGAGCTTTTGCAGGATGGCAGTATTACAGGGGAAAAGATTGCTCCTCACAGCATTGGAACCAGCCATTTGGCGGAAGGGGCAGTGGGAAGCTCCGAGCTTCAGGATGAAGCGGTGGATGGTTCCAAAATTACTTCCTTTGCCATCCAGTCCCGGCATCTGGAAGAAGACAGCGTGCAGAGCTACCACATTGTTCAGAATGCGATAAGCGGGGATCATCTGGCGCCTGATTCTGTGGATAGCTGCCATCTCCGTGCGGGCAGCATCCAGCGTGAGCATCTGGCCGAGGGCACGCTGACCTCCGAGCTGCTGGGAGAAGGCAGCATAGACGGCAGCAAGCTGGCGGCAGGAGCGGTGGGGCCTAATCATCTGGCTCCAGGCAGCGTCTACGGAGGCCATCTGTCTCACGGAATCGTTGACGGGCGCCATATCCGCAGCGGCAGTATCGGCCTGGAGCATCTGGCCGGGGATGCGCTGACCTCCGAGCTGCTCCCGGATCATAGTGTGAACGGAGAGAAGCTTGCACTTCACAGCGTCGGCACAGAACATTTGGCTGAAGGTGCAGTAGGAAGCACTGAGCTGCAGGACGAGGCGGTGAAGGCTTCCAAAATCGCTTCCTTTGCCGTTCAGTCCCGGCATCTGGAAGAAGACAGCATCCAGAGCCATCATATTGCTCAGCATGCAGTGAACGGAGATCATCTGGCTCCCGGTTCTGTGGATAGCAGCCATCTCCGTGCGGGCAGCATCCAGCGTGAGCATCTGGCCGAGAATACGCTGACCTCCGAGCTGCTGGGTGAGGGCAGCATAGACGGCAGCAAGCTGGCGGCAGGAGCGGTGGGGCCTAATCATCTGGCTCCGGGCAGCGTTTACGGAGGCCATCTGACTCCCGGAATCATTGACGGACGCCATATCCGCAGCGGCAGCATCGGCCTGGAGCATCTGGCCGGGGATGCGCTGACCTCCGAGCTAATCCCGGACCATAGTTTGAACGGAGAGAAGCTTGCGTATAACAGCGTCGGCACCGGGCATCTGGCTGAAGGTGCGGTAGGCTGCACTGAGCTGCAGGATGAGGCAGTGAAGGCTTCCAAAATCGCTTCCTTTGCCGTTCAGTCCCGGCATCTGGAAGAAGACAGCATCCAGAGCCATCATATTGCTCAGCATGCAGTGAACGGAGATCATCTGGCTCCCGGATCAGTCAATGCGGAGCATCTGTCCTTCCATCCGGTACAGAGTGTCGGAAACCGCGATGTCTTGCAGCAGTTCGGGATGACGGCGTTTATGTTCAATGGTGAAGCGGAGAGTGTAGAGGTGACCGTTTCTTTTGACGAGAGCTTCGGTCATACCGGCTATGTGCTGGTTGCCATGGCTAATCAGCCGTACTTCCATGCCTCGCTGAAGAACAGAACGGGCGGAGGAGCGACGATTGAGGTGGTACGGCTGCGCGAGACCCAGCATTTCTATGGCGTGCTGTCGTGGATTGCGCTCGGCACTCCGCTGGTCAAACCTGCTGTGGAGCATCGTGCTTTTGATTGATTCAGGGCAGGATAGGATAGTACATGGGGCGCAGCCGTGGGTTGCGCCTTTTGTGCATGATTACGCCAGAATTTATAGGCATCACGCTATACATTATCCTTCTATTGCTTGCTGCTGAGATAGCTGGTTTGTCTGTGGTTACTCTGAATGGACATGCCCCGGCCTGCTTTAATATATTCCATTTGCTGATGAACGGTCGTGGTGGTGCTCCTGTAAACGCTCCCTTGCCGGCCTATTGCCGGGTGGAGACGCATAGCGGCATTTGTCCAATTATCTGCACTCAGGGAGACACTTGCCGTTACCGGGGGTGGCGGGATACATAGACTATGGTGTAACCCTCAGCCCGGGAGCAGCCCTGTGAAGGAAGGTGGATGAGCATGAAAAGAAAAGGAACATCTGCCCGCCGCACGGGGCGGCGGGCAACCCGGACAGCACGGCGGCCGGTGGCACGGACGGTACGGCCTGCTATACCGCCGCCTGCGGTGAATCATCCGCAGCCTGAGGTGTCGGTTATTATTCCGGCCATGAATGAGGCGGCGACGATTGCCGCGGTGATCGCCGGAGCCAGAGGCATTCATCCCCGCTGTGAGGTTATTGTGATTGTTAACGGTTCTGCGGATCAGACCGCAGATATTGCGCGCTCCTGCGGAGCGAACGTAATTGAGTATGAACAGCCGCTCGGACATGATGTCGGGCGAAGCGTAGGTGCTGCGGCGGCGAAGGGGGCGGTTCTGTTGTTCACGGACGGGGATCTGGTGATCCCCGCCTCGCAGCTGCGCCCCTTCGTGACGGCGGTCAACGGCGGAGCGGATCTGGCCCTGAATGATTATTCCGGCCCGGTCCGCAGCAGATTTCCGCATCCGGTGGTGTTATCCAAGCATGTGCTGAATCTTCTGCTCGGAAGGTCTGAGCTCAAGGGCTGCTCCTTGACCGCCGTCCCTCATGCGATTAGCCGCAGGGCGCTGGATGTCCTGGGCAGCGGTCTGCTGTCCAGGCCGCCGCTCGCACATGCACAGGCGGTGCTGGAGGGTCTGGTTGTGACGGCGGTGCATAACGTGCCTGTGGGCAGGATGAATGCGGTCCGCCGGAAGCACAGCGGCAGTGATCTTCTGCAGGAGGCTATCCTTAGAGACCACCTGGATGCCGTAGCCCTGGTGCTGGAACGCAAGGGCGGCCGGGCAGGCTTCGGGGATGGCACCCGGCGAAGGGAGATGGTGAGATGATGGAAGCGCGGGAAGTATCCGTCAGCGGCAGGTCTTCAGCGGGGCGTACTGCGCCCGGAAGAAGTGGCTCTAAAGGCCGCGCCGCCGGACGCGGCACCGCAATGCGCAGAGGCGCGGCCAAGCAGCGGTCCGCGAAGCGCCGCAGCAAGTCTGCATCAGCGGGCCTGGGCCTCTCCCGGTCCAAGCGGAAGTCCGCTTCCGGGCGGCCGGCCCTGTCCCTGCCGGCATCGCAGGGCTCGCTGTCGGTCATTATCTCGGCCAGGAATGAGGAGCGTACGTTGCCGAAGCTGCTGGACCAGGTGGAGCGCCTGAAGCCGCAGGAGATTATTGTGGTGCTGAACGGCTGCAGTGACCGCAGCTTTCAGCGGACCCGGCTATGCGCTCAGGCGAGCATAGTATACATTCCGGAATCTGCCGGACATGATGTGGGACGTTCGCTTGGCGCGAAGCTCAGCCGGGGAGACATTCTGCTGTTTCTGGATGGAGATATGGTGATCTCCGCCGGGCAGCTGTCCTCTTTTGTGGCTGCGGTGGACCGGGGGGTGGATGTGGCGCTCAATGACCTTGATCCGCTTCTGCCTCCCTTCGGGCTAAGTGATGCGGTTACCCGCTGCAAGCTGTACCTGAATCAGGTTCTGGGCCGCCCTGATCTTGGAGCAAGCTCTATGACGGCTGTTCCGCATGCCTTATCCCGCCGGGCGCTGGAGCAGATTGGCTACCGCGAGCTGATGGTGCCGCCTCGAGCGCTGGCGCTCTCCATTATGGGCCGCCTGCGGGTGGAGAAGGCCGGAGGGGTGAATGTGATCAAGCAGAACCGGCTGCGCCAGGGGAACACGGGGATGGGCAATGCCATGGAGCAGCTGATTGCCGGTGATCACGCGGAAGCCCTGGTCTGTGTAATTGCGGAGCAGCGGAGCAACGGGCAGCTGTCGGCCGAGAACCTGCTGGAGCACCGCCGGCAGATTGCCGCCTGGAGGAATGCGCTATGACACTGACGAGCATTATTATTCCTACGTATAACAGGCTCGGGCTGCTGCGCTCCTGCGTCGAATCGATCAGGGCGCATACCCGGTCTGCCTTTGAGATTATTGTAGTGGACAATGCCTCGGATGATGGTACCGAAGCCTACTGCCGCGCCAGCAAGCTGACGTTCATTTCTCTCCCGGAGAACCGCGGTTTTCCGCTGGCCTGCAATATCGGGCTACAGCTGGCTGCGGGGGAGGAGCTGCTGCTGCTGAACAATGATGTCATTGTGTCGCCAGGCTGGCTGGATAATCTGAAGAGCGCCTTATACAGTGCCCCCGATATAGGAATTGTCGGTCCGGTGACGAATTACGCCAGCGGACGGCAGCAGGTGCAGACTGGCTATACCGATATTGCAGGCTTCCATGCCGAGGCGCTACGGGCCAATATTCCCGATGCGGCGAAGTGGCTGGAGACCCGAAGGCTTGTAGGGCTGTGCTTTTTATTCAAAAGACAGCTTATGGACGCGATCGGCCTGCTCGATGAACGTTTCTCGCCGGGTCATTATGAGGATGACGATTACTGCTACCGCGCCCGGCTGCAGGGATACCGGCTGCTGATTGCCGGAGATTGCCTGGTTCATCATGAAGGCAGCGCCAGCTTCAAGGAGGTCTATTCCGCCTCATTGCAGGAGCTGGTGGAGCGCAACCGCAGGATTTTTATGGAGAAATGGCAAGTGGATCCGTCGCAGTTCATCTGAGGCCGCTGGCCGAAGGCTAAAGACGTAGAGAAAGAGGAGGAACGTAAGTGAAAGGAGTCATACTGGCAGGCGGAACAGGAACAAGGCTATACCCGCTCACCCGGCTGATGAACAAACATTTGCTTCCGGTCGGCAAGTACCCTATGGTGTGCTACGGGATTGAGCGGTTGCGCCAAGGGGGGATCACCGATATTCTCCTGGTCATCAGCAAACAGTCCGCAGGACAGTACACTGACTTTTTGGGCAGCGGCGCGGAATTTGGCGTCTCCCTGACTTACAAAATCCAGGAGGCGGCAGGCGGCATCGCGGAAGCGCTGGAGCTGGCGGAAGGATTCATCCTGCCGGGGGAACGGTTTGTCGTGCTCCTGGGGGATAATCTGTTCATGGATAGTCTGGAGCCTTACGTGAAAAGTTATCTGCAGCAGCCGGCGGGGACCGCGAAGGTGCTTCTGAAGCCTGTTGAGGATGCGCGCAGATACGGGGTTCCGGTGTTTGACAGCGCCGATGCCTCCCTGATTGCTTACATTGAAGAGAAGCCGGAGCAGCCAAAGACGAAATTTTGTGTTACAGGCATATATATGTACGATGAAGCAGTATTCGATATCATCCGCCGGATTTCGCCTTCCAGAAGGGGCGAGCTGGAGATCACCGATGTGAACAACATCTATGCCGCAGAGCGCAAGCTGAGCTATGATGTGCTTAAGGGCTGGTGGAGCGACGCGGGAACCTTCCAGTCTCTGCGCGAAGCCGGAGATAAGCTGAGAGATACGCTGCCCTGAGGGGCGGCTTTTTTTTGGAAATATAAGAATTTAGATGTTGCACACGATAAATTATCCTTCTATTTCTCGCTGAAACGGTACCGTCCTTTAAAAGGACGGCAAAGCCGTTTCCGCTTGGTAGGTGAGGGTGATTAGTTTAGGGAGAGGGAGGAGGAATTAGTTGGTCTACATAGGAAGAGGATGGGGATTGAAGGAAACTAGAGTGTTCAAAGGTAACTAAAGGGATAAATCCCATTGGATTCGCCGGAAGTGGGCTGGAAGCTGGAATGAGAGGGATAAATCCTTCTGAGTTCGGCGAAAGTCGGCGTTGGGCGGAAATGAGGAGCACAAATGCCCCTGAACCGGGAGAAAGTTGGCGTTGAGCGGAAATGAGGAGCATTAGTGCACCTGAATTCGCTGAAAGTTGACGGTAAGCAGAAATGAGGAGCATTAGTGCACCTGAATTCGCCGAAAGTTGACGGTAAGCAGAAATGAGGAGCATTAGTGCACCTGAACTCGCTGAAAGTCGGCAGTAAGAGAGAATGAGCACAAGTGCACCTGAATTCGCTGAAAGTTGGCGTTAAGCGAAAATGAGGAGCACAAGTGCCCCTGAATCCCGCCGCAAGCGGGCGCGGGGGTCGAAAGTCGGCCGAACTCCCCTGGCGGGCAGTGCAGCCCCCAGCTTGATAGCCACCAACTCATCGCCATCAACCACTGGCTGGCCGGGCGATTCGCCACCAGAACAAATCCTCAGTCTCCCGGTACAGCTCTGCACCCAGGTGCTGCAGGACACGGTGGGAGGCGAAATTGTCCTTCTCGGTATCTGCGATGACCCAGCGTGCGCCGGGATGGCTGAAGATCCAGGCGCTGATCTGCCGCAGCGCTTCTGTGGCATAGCCTTGGCCCCGGTATCTCTCGTCTATGACATAACCAACGATGACTTCACCTTGTTCGTTCGGGCGGCCTTTAAGAATCAGGAAGCCGATGAGCTGCCGCTGCTCCCGGTGGATGATGGCCCACATGGTCAGCCAGCAGTAGTTTTGTTCATCCTGCAGCACCTTAGCATACCTCACCCGCATAGCATAACGCATCTCTTCGTCATCCATCAGAGTGGCAGCCGGGGTAACTCTCAAGCCCAGCGCAAGCTCCAGCTCCGCATAGTCCTCCAAGGCTAACGCCAGCTCGGCAGCATTCAGGGGCCGCAGCATCAGGCGGTTATCCGTATGTGTCATAAATCTGCTCCTCCATTTTCAATTAATTCATGATTTGCTGAAGCATTTACTTTGTGGTTGAAGGGTTTTTAAATACTTCATGCAGTGTCATTCGCTAAGACATATTACTAGTTGAGAAAGTGTAAATAAGAATTAAAAATATGGTAATAATGATTTTTTTTTCAATAAAATAGAAGATGAATGACACAACAAGGAAAACTATGTTATGTTATTTAGAAGTGAAATCAGAATTTGTAAGAAATACACTTGATATATAGGAGGCCCCTTTTGCAATCCCAATCTAACATCAATTTTAACAGGCGAATTTTTTGGCTTTTAATTAAGCAAATGAGGCCTAAGCAATGGACAAAGAATTTGCTTATTTTTGCCGCGCCATTGTTTTCTTTTGAAGTAGTAACTACTTCCGCTCTTTTTTACACATTTGCAGGTTTCTTGCTCCTATGTTTTATTTCAGGTTGCGTATATATCGTTAATGACTACATCGATATTGAGTCTGACCAGAATCATCCTGTAAAACGGAACCGTCCCATGGCTTCGGGAGAACTGAATTCCAGTATTGCCTTAGTCTTTGGGGCCCTTATTGTGATGGTGTCTTTATCACTAGCCTATTTATTAAATCCTTTGTTTTCTCTTTTACTAGTTTTCTATTTTTGTTTAAATGTTGCTTATTCCATACGTCTTAAAAATGTTGTTATCATTGATATCATGATTATTGCTGCGGGTTTTGTACTACGGGCAATTGCTGGCGGACTTGTGATCCATGTACCCTTTACTCCCTGGTTTTTATTGTGTACTATGCTTCTATCTCTTTTCCTCGCGATTGGAAAAAGAAGACATGAGCTTTTTTTGCTTGGAAATGAAAAGGGTACACATCGTAAAGTGTTAGAGAAGTATTCTTTTGAACTATTAGATCAATTAAGCAGTATAGTGACAACCGCTACAATAATCAGCTACTCTCTGTTTACATTTACCTCTGGACGAACTATACAATTAATGTGGACAATCCCATTGGTTATTTATGGTATATTCAGATATTTATATTTGATACATATAGAAAATAAGGGTGGGGCCCCGGATAAAGTATTGTTTGAGGATAAGCACATCCTTTTTACAGTTGTCATTTATGTAATCAGTGTAGTTTTAATTTTATATTGTTTTGAATAAAGAAGTTAAAGGGGATCTATATGCATCAAAAGCTCGCCTTATTTGACATTGATAAGACTATTATTGATAAAGACTCTATGGTTTCATTCTTGTTTTACGGATTTAGAAAAAAACCTACCTCTTTTCATTTGCTCATTCTTGCCGGGTTATATTCTGTCCTTTACCGGTTGAATTTAGTATCTGCTGAATTTGCTAAAAGTGCTTTTTTTGGATTCATGAAATATATGGACGACAGAGATCTTAAACACTTTTATAATACAAAGCTCAAACCGCATATTTATACGCAAGCCTTAAAGGAGCTTTCCTTTAGAAAACAAGAGGGCTGCCATATACTTCTGGTTACAGCGTCCCCAATCGCGTATATGAAATATTTTGAAGAGATACATGAAGTGGATGGTGTTATCGGAACAGAGCTCTTGTTTGAAAAGGGGCATTACACAGGTACTATCAATGGGAAGAACTGCAAGGGTGAAGAAAAGGTATCCCGTATAAAGTCATATTTAAAAGAAAAGAAGATTACAGCGGATTACAATAATTCATGTGCTTATTCCGACTCCTTATCCGACATGCCAATGCTAAATCTGGTGAAACAAAAATATATGATTAACTCTAATCATGCGGCAGGTTGCGAGGTATTAACATGGAACAACTGACAACGGTAAATAAACGGTTTAGCGGTAAGTGGCTTATGATTATTTCAGCCTTTTTGACAGCAACAGGACAATTGTTTTGGAAATGGGGCCATAGCAATATCATTTACATGGCAATTGGTTTTGTATGTTACGGAATTGGGGCGATTTTTATGATAAAATCGTTGAAATTTTTGAAGCTGTCTGTGGCTTATCCCCTTATGTGTACGAGTTACATTGTCGCGCTGATTTATGGAGGAGTATTTCTTGGAGAACCAGTTACGATGAAGAAATTGGTAGCCGTTATTCTTCTGGTGATAGGAGTGAGCTTAACCTCCTATGAAAAATGAACTATTCTTATATTTTCTTCTTATAGTAATGACTATATTGGGTTCTCTAGGCAGTGTATTCTTCAAAAGTTTTACTGTGAAAAAACAATATTCTCTCCTGTTTTTTGGATTGTCATTATATGGTGGCGGCGCTCTGCTCAATATTTATTTGCTGAAAAAACTGCCTTATACCCTGATCGTCCCTGCCAATGCTCTGACTTTTTTTTGGACGATTTTATTGGCAAAAATCTTCTTCAAGGAAACAATTGGTCTTCTGAAAATATCTGGTTTGATTTTCATTCTTTTGGGTCTACTTTTGCTTGTGAGGTGAAATCTAACAAATTAAAGGATTGGAGATTATTATGTCATTTTATGCTTATTATTTCAGAGATAAAAAAGATAACTATGCAGCAGCTACATTATGGCTCGTTTTTTTCGCGGGTTATCTGATTATTAACTTTCCTTACGTTCAATACATCAAAGAAAATGCTGATATCCTATCAAGGTTCAATCCATTTTACGGCGCCCCCTTTTCTTTAAACCTGTTTAACTTTGATCCCTCAATGGAATATGGCAGCTTTACTTCATCTATGATTCATCCATTATATAATTTCCTTACGGCTCCGCTTACCTATGTATCAGTCCATTCTGTTGGTAATTTGTTTTTGCTTTTGTTGCAGTCTGCTGTTAATGCATTGGCAACAGCCATTCTTTTTTACATTATGCGCAGAAGTGGATCATCTCAGAGAGCTTCAGTTATTTTCTCTATTTTTTTCGGGGTCAGTTCTTATATGATATTTTCTTCATTAATTCCAGACTCTTATCCCTACGCACAATTGATTTTAATATTGTCTACTGCCTCCTTGTATAAATGTCGTGACTTATCTTCATTCCCAGTTATTCCTGTAGCAATATTGGTCTTGCTGAATTTTGGGATTACCTCCACGAATTTAATTACATTTACGGGCGCCTTATTTCTAAGTATATTTAATACCAGCTATAAGAAGGAGACGTTGAAGCGTTTTGTGATGATCATGACTGTTTCATTGCTTATGCTCGTACTCTTCACAGGTATACAATATGCTATGTTTTCTGAAAGGACATGGCTATCGGATTTGGGAGGAGGCATATCCAATGGTGCCTTTAGTTATGTATCACCTTTTTCGATCTCCCACCATTCTGGATTATTTCATCTGCTGACGATAAATCCAGTCCTTACGCCGGAAATTGCATTGATAGATCCTAAAATTGTTGCCTTTGCCTCGAACCTAAGTAATCCTCACCCACTTTATGTGCAATTGGCAGGCTTTGGGCTAACTGCTCTGGCTATACTGGGGGTTATCCGAGGTATCCGTAATCGAGAAGTTTGGTCTTTAATGGTATATCCCCTTTTTGCATTTTTCCTGCATGTAGTCGTTGGCTTTGGTCTTACAGCATACAATTATGACTTGTATATGTACGCTGGACATTATCTATTTGCAATCTTCCTTCTAGCCAGCGTTTTTATCAGAAAAGTAATGAATGTTAAGCTACAGAAAGTACTTTTTTCCTTTATGCTCCTTTTACTTATTACGACAATGGCTAACAATATAGTTAAGCATTATTCAACGTTAGATTACATTAAATCATCATATATCGAGCTTGAGAATCAATCGGACTAAAGGATTAAAAAAGCGAACTTCATAAAATAAAAAAAGCCGCGAATCTCTTATATGGAGAATCGTGGCTTTTTTAGAGTGCGCAAGGTATGGGCGATAACTTGGCGGTGAAAGTCCGCTACAGGCTTGGCAGTAGGAACTGTTAGCTGAAGGCAAGGGTGTCCACCGCGAGGTGGAATCTGAAGGAAGCACGAGGCAAACCCTCGGTCTGACGAACATACATGCTAGGACGGACAAGCTTGCTCAACAAAGCGAAGTCCAATACTGCCCGAATCCCTCTTCTGGGGGCCTGCAGAAAGTGCCTGGAGGACGAACGGAGACTTGATTAATAAGTAGAAAAGCAAGGTTGTCAGTGTAGCGGCCCGGAATAACTTCAAATTTCTTGAATTTGCCTTGGGAAGGGATAGAGGTGGCGTGTAAGTTCGCGTCTACGAGAATCCCTCACATCTGAAAATAATTGAAAGCCAAGAACAAAGGTGCAAAATCTGCGCAAGTTGGGGATACCGGAGTGGCATGCATACCCAAGGGGCAACCCCCGTCTGGGGTGACATATCGCTGGAAGCTCGGTGCTATCTCGTTCCATAACAAACGAAAAGCTCGCACAGGCAGGATGCTAAGACTTTCCTGCGCAGTACGAGCGTCTACGTCAATTGCTTATGCGGTTTAACCGCCGTATACCGAATGGTACGTACGGTGTACTCGATTGATAAACGATATTAATTGTAAATGTTGAATGCAACCTTGCAGGTTACAGAGGAATTATTTTTTACTTGAACTTATAAGTATGTGGAGCGTTGTCATTTGTGAATTGATAGCACTCGCTTGGGTATAATTGCTTCCAAATAGTTTGAATATCTATGTTTTCAAAATCAAATTGTGCTATTTGGTATTGCGGCACCGTCAAGGCGGATGCCGCATATGCTGTAGCAGGGCGTTTGAGCAAAGGAGACATGAAGGTGCAGAGTAAAATTACAAAAGTCCTGCAGCACATGGCCCATACGCACGAACAAATGGCACGGATTCTCGACGCCGAACGCCACGTAGCCGTCCGTATGTCGCAAATAGTTCACGATCTGCCGGATGCGGACCCTGATTTCGGCGGATTCAGTGGGCTGGTGGAAAGCTCAGGTCAAGTCAACAAAAACATCATTGCTTACCTCAATGCACTTGCCGATCTTGAAGAGGCGATGGCTGAGGGAGTGGGCAGGGTCATCAAGGAATTAAACGGTCAGGAAGAAGAGTAAGGGTAACGTGTAACCTGAGCAAGGAGGCGGAGGATGAGCAGAGAAAAGGCATATCTGCAAATGCTGGAGTCGACCGCTGCCATCCAGTGGAACATTGCGATGATTCTTGAGGCCAAAGCGGTGGAAGCGGAAAAAGTGAAGCAGTGGACCCATCATCATATCCACGCCAGAGCGTTCGACTCCCACGAAGACCAGCTGAAGGAATCCATCTCTATTCACGAGGTAATCGTGGAAATGGTAGAGGGGCTGACGAAGCTGGAGAACGGACTGTACAGCAACCTGAAGGCGGTGCTGGGCAGCGGGGAAGACGAGGGCGGCGATTTTGGCGGGGATGGTGGCGAGGGCTTCAGCTTCGGGGACGACAGCAAATGAGCGGCGGGCTGCTTTCCGAACATGCCGTCAAGCTGGAGATGATCCGCTCGATCGCCCGCAGCCAGGCAGCGCTCGCAGCCATCCTCGAGAGTATTGCTGAAGTGACGGGGCAATCGGAGCAGACAGCCCGCAAGCTGAGCGACAATATCAGGATTCTTAGCGGGTACCAGAGTTCAATGTGCCGGATGATATCCGGTATTTCGCTGCATGAGCCCAAAGAAGGAGTGCCTGCAGCCCCCTGGCTGAGCAAGGTCTGCTCAGAGGGGACGTCCAGGAGTAGATGAAGTACAGGAGGCGTAGAAGATGAAGAGAAAGAGACAGGGCAAGCTTGGTTCCACGGGCAAAGGCAAGAGACGCAGACCGCTGCTGTCACGGAAGACACGGATACGCAAAGGTCCCGGACGCAAATCGCGCAAGGGTCTGCTCGGCAAGCCGGGGAAGAAATCCCTGCAGCTGCGCAGAAAAAGAAGACTCCGCAGACGGCTGCTCCGCAGATCCCGTATTGTAAAGCCGCCGGTGCAGGTCATACCGGCTATAGAGCCCCCTCCCCAGCCGCAGGTGATTCCGCTCCCCCCGGATCTGGGCGTCCCGCCGGAACTCCCGCCGGGAGACGCCTATCAGCAGGGCTACACCGAAGCATACAACGTGGGGTTCGACGCAGGTTTCGCCAAGGGCTTCGAGGACGGGCATAAGCTGGAGCTCGGCTGACAGAGCTGCAGGCACAGCAGCGGAGCAGGACTGCGGCTATTATAGGGGCTGGCGCATAACGCGCCGCCCCTATAGCATATGGGGAACTTTGGGATAAGGCGGGCTATCGGAATTTCCGGCCGGATATGGTAGACTTCTTAACAGAATCTTTACCGGGTTCACTATTCAGGCGGGAAAGCGGGGAACACACATGATGGGGAATGAGATACGAAGAGCACGGAGTGAGGAGATCCAGGAGATCATGAATCTGATTGCCAAATGTGTACAAGTTATGCAGGCAGGCGGAAGCGATCAGTGGGATGAGAGGTACCCTAACCGTGAAGTCATTAGTGAAGATATCGGCAAGGGAACCTTATTTGTCTGCCTGGAGCATGAGGCGATTGCCGGAATTCTTGTGCTGGATGAGAACCAGGCGGAGCAATATGCAGGCATTGAATGGGAACAGCAGCAGGGGCCGCATCTGATCATGCACCGGCTTGCGGTACATCCCGAGATTCAGGGCAAAGGGATTGCCCGGCGGCTGATCGCCTTTGCCGAGGAATTCGCCCGCAGCAGCGGATACAGAAGCATCCGGCTCGATACATATGCGAAGAATGACAGGGTACTTAAGCTGTATCCTTCGCTCGGGTATTTGCAGAGAGGCGAGATCCGTTTTCCGGGCCGTACCGCTGCTTTTCCGGTGTTTGAGAAGGTGCTGACAGATAATATGGAGAGATAATCTCCGATTGAGTGAGTTAACATCACATTAATGGCTGATTTTTAGTGTGAAAAGGTTTATTCATGCTCTAATCTGACTTAATCGGATAATTGTGTTAACTTTAATAACTCTTATTGACAGGAAAGTTGTCTTTCAATTATGATGGGATTATTCATAAGCAATTGAATAGTCCTTTTCGTATATCCTTAATAATTGGTTTAAGGGTCTCTACCGGGAACCGTAAATTTCTGGCTACGAAAATATGCTGAGGCATATTTTTGTGGCCTTTTTGTGTTACAGGTCAGCCTGACATCAACAAGACTAGGGGGGAGAAGACAATGGCGAACATCTTGATCAAGCATGCGGAGATTATTACCATGAATAAGCAGGAGGACATTATATACGGAGATATCCGCATCAAGGGCGATTTGATTGTGGAGATTGGTACCAGCCTTGAAGTGAAGGGGGATGAGCTTGTCATAGATGCCAAGAACCGGACGGTCATCCCCGGCTTCATCCAGACGCATATTCATCTGTGCCAGACGCTGTTTCGCGGCAAAGGGGATGATCTGGAGCTGATGGACTGGCTGCGCAAGCGGATCTGGCCGCTGGAGGCGGCGCATGACGAGGAATCGCTGTACTATTCTGCCATGCTCGGCATTGGGGAATTAATCACCAGCGGTACAACGACCATCGTGGATATGGAGACGGTACATCATACGGATTATGCTTTCCAGGCGATTGCGAAGAGCGGTATCCGCGCCTTGTCAGGGAAGGTCATGATGGACCGGAAGAACCCCGATGCACCGGCGGCCCTGCAGGAGGAGACGGCGGCTTCGCTGCAGGAGAGTGTGGATCTGCTGGAGAAATGGAACGGATACGCGAACGGCCGGATTCAGTATGCTTTTTCCCCGCGGTTTGTCATTTCCTGTACGGAGCCGCTGCTGCGGGAGGTGCAGAGCCTCTCGGCCCGTTACGGGGTGAAGGTGCATACCCATGCTTCCGAGAATTTGGGAGAGATTGAGCTTGTGCAGGCGATGACCGGTATGCGCAATATCGTCTATCTGGATCACCTGGGGCTGGCTAACGAACGTCTGATTCTGGCCCACTGTGTCTGGCTGGATGAGCAGGAGAAGCGGATTCTGCGGGACCGCGGGGTTCATGTCAGCCACTGCCCGGGCTCGAACCTCAAGCTGGCCTCCGGCATCGCCGATACGCCGGGCATGCTTCATGACCATATTCACCTCAGCTTGGGTGCAGACGGCGCGCCATGCAACAATAACCTGGATATGTTCAACGAGATGCGTCTGGCGGCAGTCATCCAGAAGCCCGCGCATGGCCCGACTACGATGGATGCCCGAAGCGTCTTTCGGATGGCGACCATTGGAGGTGCGAAGGCGGTAGGCATGGAGGATCAGATCGGCAGCATCGAGGTCGGCAAGAAGGCGGATCTGGCCATCCTTAATCTCTATAATTTTCATACCTTCCCCTCTTATGATGTGGACCCGATCTCGCGGATTGTCTACTCGGCCACCCGTGCCGATGTGGAGACAACGATTGTGGATGGTGAGATCCTCATGCACACAGGGCGGCTGAAGACCATCGACAAGGAAGTAGTGCTTCATGAAGCGAACCTTTCCATTAAAAGATTGCTGTTGAACACCCCGCTGGGGTAACGGGTGGCATTTTCACCCAGCTATAAGTCCATGTGAACAATGGGCAATGTTATAATTCAAGCTATATACTACGCAGGGGACTCTGGTCCTCTGTTTTTTTTCTACGGTTGATTATCTCTCTAACTATCCTGAAATCGGGTAATAACAGGTAAGATCTAACTTGGAGGAATCATCATGAAACCACAAAAGAGAGGCTTACCTAAAAATCGAATTGTTCCCGAACGAAAAATGTATTTTCGCCCGGAAGTCACCCATTGCCCAGATTGTGGAACCAAACTCAAGCGGCATCACAACGCTTCGAATAAAATTGTAGCGACGCTCGAAGGCATTATTGAAGTCTGGAATATGGCTTACCATTGCCCAGATCCGGTCTGTGGTAAGCCCAAACGGTATTTCCGTTCGGTTCAGGCAGATGCCTTGTGTCTCAAACACACTTCGTATGCCTACGACGTATCGGTTTTAGAGCCACTTTTTAAATTCTTTGCCGCCAAAATCCGCCCGCTAAACCCTTCGCGAACCACATACAGTGTTTCATTTCCTTTCTCTGGTTGGACACCGTCCATGGAGAGAAGAAGGCCATTATATTCCTTAACCACGTCCTCTAATTGTTCTTTAACGTCAGCGGTTAGAGAGGCGCGAAGCAAGGTCAGATACCATTCGTAAAGACGCATAGCGTGACGCTCTGAGGTGGGGATGCCTCGCTCCTTTAGGGCTTCTGAGATTTCGGTCACGGTCATATGCTGCTTAAACCGCATCTCGCCGACAAGAGCCAGCTCATGGCTCTTTTGAGACCTGTCAAAGACCTTGGATTTCCGGTCATTGGTCTGGTCAGCGATGGTCAACAATCCATTCGACTCGCGATGGGAGAAACCTGGCCGAATACGCCGTACCAATACTGCCAATACCACTATCTAAAAGATATTGCCAAGCCTGTTGTTGACCTGGACCGCAAACTCAAAACAGGACTCAAAAAAAGCTTGCGAGGTCTGAGGGAAATTGAAAAACAGGTTGAAGATGACGATTCAATTGAAAGCGAAGTGACACGGGATTACTTAGCCGCGACTCGCTCCCTTCTGCTTGAGGACGGTAATCCCCCACTGGATTTGCCAGGGATTCAGATTTACGAGAAAGCCAGTGCCGTGAAGGCTTCACTCGAAAAGAGTGTAGCTAAAAAAGGGGGGGCCGTCCTCCTGAAAAAGGTGCTGCTGCTGTTTCGCAAACTACCCGAATTCACTTCGAAGTACCAAGCGGTGAAACGTTGGCAGATTCCGATTCAGGAGACTGCACGGTTACTTTCTCCTGCAAAGATAAGTGCTGACCAGCGCAGTGAGACGGTACGCTTTGAAATGGAGTGCCTGCTGTCCTGGATGCAAAAGAGCTATACCCAGAAGGAAGATTCCTTGCTTGTCTCTAACTTCCAAAGCTATACCCGAGGCTTTTGGAAAGGGCTTTTCACCTGCTATGATGCGCCTTGGGTTCCTCGCACGAACAATGACCATGAACGTTTCTTTCGACAAACGAAAACAAAACACCGGCGAACGACGGGACGCCGCAGTTGGAACGAACATATTCTTCGCTTCGGTGAGTTTGTGGTGTTCGTTGATGATGCTTTAAACCAGCAGAATTTGGTTTCACGGCTGCAACAAGTTTCGTATGAGGCTTTTAACCAAGAACGTCGTCGCTGGACAAAACGACTAGACGAAACTACGAAACGCAGACGTTTTCGTCGAGACCCATTGGCCTACCTTAAACAGATTGAAAACAAACTTTGTTAGTGAATTAGTCAGCTGTAGTTTTTTTTGAAAAGATAAGCATTTATATGCTTCGCGCCATACATATCCTTATCTTTCCCGCTGAAAGTCATGCCGTCCTTTAAGCTGGATGATGGAATGAGTAAATTTTTACTGGGAAAAGTGAACTATCCGTCCACTCTTGAGGTCAAATATAGTGAGGTGAAACCATTGGAACTGGATGGACTGGAGCGGGCCGAGATGATCAATGAAGAGCAGCTGCGGCAGATAATGAAGCTTTATGGGGAGGATGTCTGGAATTATATTTATTTTCTGACCAAAAACAGTGATCAAGCGGATGAGCTCACGCAGGAGGTGTTCATCAAATGCTTTTACAGAATCCGAACCTACCGGGGAGCTTCTTCACTAAAAACCTGGCTGTTCACGATTGCCCGAAATACGGTATTCTCCTACCGCAAATCGCGGTTTTCCGCTCCGGGCTGTGGGGAGGAATGCAACCGTTACCCGCTGAGGATGAGGGGCGGCAGGATTCTGCGGGACAGGCGGCTGTTACCCGTTCGGCGGAGATGGAATATCTCGGCGACCGGCAGGTACATGAGATCTGGCGCCTAATTATGAGCCTTCCGGATAAGCTGCGTGAGGTGCTGGTGCTTGATCTCAAGGCAGAGCTGTCGGTCCGGGAGATCGCTGAGCTGATTCGGATATCGCCGGGAACTGTCAAATCGAGGCTGCACCGTGCACGCCATAAAATCCAGGACAAACTGAGGGGGATGGAGTAATGGATAAGCGTGAACGGGAGCCGCAGTGGTATGAGTTAGCCCGCAAGGGCCCATTTCCGGAAATCAAATTTACGGAAGAAGCTGCTGGCAGAGTGGTCCGGCAGATCGGAATAGATGGTTCCTCACTGAACCAGGTACTGCCATACGGCCAGCGTCGCAGGGTAATCCGCATACGGATGCTCTCCACAGCTGTTGTACTCCTTCTCTTGTTGTTGGGAGCCGGGGCATTGGTGCTGGGAAGCGACGGGGTTGGGCGGTCCGGCGGATTTAATCCGTTGGAGGTAAGCGGAGCAGGAATGATCGAACCGCCGACAGCGGGACAGGTTGACCTGTCAGATGCGGGTCTCAAGCGGACTGCTGTGCAGGTGATGCAGGAGCAGCTTGGGAAAAGGTACCCCTATGCCGGTGTGGAGCGCCAGAAGGAAGGGGAGAGTGATATTGCAACGGTCATTTTCAGGGAAGGAGATTACTCCGCCAGGGTCTGGATCAACACAGCAACGGGTAAGGTGATAAGGTTGGTCATGGATGGTATCTACAAACCTGAGGATATCGACTCCAAGTTCGTGGATGAAGCGATGGCTCAGCTTCGGAATGCCGGGTATAAAGGGAAATTCACGGTCACCGGGCTTAAGCATTTCGTCCACTACGGAACAAACGATGATGAGCAAGGCATACAGACCGATGACTTACTTATGGGGAATGAAGGGCAGATTGATTATGAGAACGGCGTCTACCGCAGTTCGACCTTCAGGATGGGTGAGGAGGAGGTGAGCGCGGAAGTGAAGCAGGCGGGTCTTAAGGCGATAAAGCTGCTTAGAGAACAGGGCACGGAGCATCTATACTCCATCAAGCGCACGATGTCGCCGACACAGGATGTACTTGTTCTGACTTATGGAGAGAGTGAACGTATGGCCACTACGGTGCTTATGGACTACGCTACGCAAGGTATTCTACAAGTAGAAGACATTATGCTTTTCGATGGTAATTCATTCAATTCCGCCGATCCAAACACGAATTTGCTGAATGTAGATAAGGTCAAGCTTCAGCTTTCTGCTGCTGCGATCGCCGATGAAATGTTTGGCATCCGTCTGGAGGAGTATACATTCGTCAAGGAGATGTCGGGCATAGGTACGGTTGCCTTTAAAAGTCCGGACGGAGCAACTGTGATTACCGGTTCGTATAATCGTTCTGGAGTTTTTTACATGATGCAGCAGACGCCTGCCCCTGCCGAATGATCTATCCTTCTCATATGAGTTGAACAGGACGCGCGCCCCGCAAGGGGCGTTTTTTGATTTAATAGAACCTCCAGTTTTGATAACTATTTCAAGTATTGTTATACTAGAGAAATCTGAACTTTTACAGAGAAATGCAATAGAGTTTATACAGACCTTCAATAAAGAGAGCATGAGGAGATCGAATGATGATGAATGATAAGAAACCTGCGTCTGTGCAGTTTCATTTCTATATAGTAGCGGGACTGATCTGGCTGAAGCTGCTGCTGCTGAGAGGGCTGTTCTTTGACCGGATTGCCTGGGAATGGATTGCTGCGGATATCGCGCCGGTGCTGCTGATTATGGGAGTGCTGGCCGTCATTACGCCCGGGAGGATGAAAAAGGCTGTCTTCTGGAGCTTCAACGGCCTATTGTCACTACTGCTGTTCGGGGCCAGTGTGTACTTCAACCACTTCGGCTCGGTGCCGACCTATCTGGCGCTCTATGAGCTGCATCAGGTATTCCAGGTCAAAGAAAGCGTGGAATCCACGATTGAAATGATTGATTATCTGTTTTTGGCCGATCTGATGATTATGATTAGCTATTTGCTCTTCCGCAGATGGAAGAAGGGTCCCGTACAACAGCGGCGTGGCAGTCAGCCTAGTCAGCCTTCACACAGAGCCCGGAGAGTCTATCTGGTGGTGCTGCTGGTGGCTATTATCGGCGGCGGTTCGTTATCGGCTTATTCCATAGATTCTGCCCGGGGAATCACCAACGAGCTGGTTCAGGCGGAAAGTGCCGGATTCCTGAATTATGAGGTGGTCGCGGCGATCAAAGCCCAAGAGGATAGCGGCCTGATCGGGACCGGTGATATTGCTGAAACCATAGCCAAGGTGCAGGCACTCGAGGCTACTTATCCATACAAGGATATTGCAGGCGGACTGCCGGAACATTTTGGATCGCAAAAGGGTAAAAATGTGATCGTCATCCAACTGGAGGCATTTCAGAATTTCCCGCTGCATCAGTCACTGGACGGGCAAGAGCTGACACCGGTGATGAACGGTCTGGCTGATGAGGGCTTCTATTTCCCGCATGTCTTCCAGCAGGTCGGCCCGGGCAATACCTCGGACGCGGAATTCATAAGCAACACCTCGGTTTATCCGATTGCCACCTTGGCGATGTCAACAGGCTTCGGAGACCGTGAGCTGCCCAGCCTGCCGCGTCTGCTGCGGGATAAGGGCTATGAGGCTTACACTTTTCATGTGAACAAGGTGGGCTTCTGGAACCGCAATGAGCTGTATCCGGCGCTTGGCTTCAACGGTTATTATGATAAGGGTTACTTTAAGAATGACCAGTTCAATTCCTTCGGTGCTTCCGATGAGCAGTTGTATGCTACCGCTGTGGAGAAGCTTGCCCAGCTGCAGAAGAAGGGAACGCCTTTTTATGCGCAGCTCGTGACCGCCTCCAGCCATCATCCGTTCAAGGTGCCGGACAGCTTCCGGAGAATTCAGATGCCGGATAAGCTCCAGGATACGATGCTGGGCGATTATCTGACTGCGGTGAATTATACGGATTATGCGATAGGTACGCTGATTGACGGATTGAAGCGGCAGGGCATGTGGGAGGATACGGTGCTTGTGCTGTACGGCGACCATTTCGGCCTGCAGCCGAAGGATGTCCCGGAGGAGCAGGTGGAGGGGGCGCTCGGAATCAAGTATGATAACCGGATTAGCCGGTTCAACATTCCGCTCATTATTCATGCGCCCGGCATGAAGCAGGGACAGGTTGTAGAGCAGACCGGCGGACAGCTGGATGTGCTTCCTACCGTGGCTAATCTGCTGGGGGTATCGCTGAAGGACGAAGGGTTCACGGCATTCGGGCATGATCTGCTGAATATTGACCATAATGTGGTAGGCATGCGGTATTATTTGCCGACAGGCTCCTTCTTCAATAATGAAGTCATGTTCGTGCCTGGCAAAAGCTTCGCGGACGGAGAAGCCATCTCGCTGGATACGCATGAGCCAGTGACGGATTTCAAGAAGTATCAGAGCGATTATGACTATATTCTGAAGCTGATGGGCTACTCGGATGAATATGTGAAGCTGCTCCCGCAGCGTTAGGGAGCTATGGATGTTTATTCTGATTTTGATCCCAAAGGGTGACATATACAAGCAGTACCGATAGAAGATCTTTTCTCCGATACTGCTTGTATCTGTGTATGATAAACGGCTGTTATCATTCCTCGAAAATTTCATGTGGCATAGTAGATACATTGATATCAGTTTATTATTTACTTGAGTCTTGCGAAAAATATGCTGTCGAGTCAACAGAGATAAAGTTATGAAATTAGCGTCGATTGGCCAAGATACTACAGCTCTGCACTTTTAGGCCCCAATCAAGTGAAATTCACAAGACTCAAATTATTTTATTACTAATGTGTACTTTCTCGTTTCGAATACAGATGTATTGCTGTTATTTGGAATGGTTAACGCGAATAAAGTATGCTCCCCTTTAGACAGGGCATCCAATGAGAAGTTGTAATTAAGCTTCTTTTTATCCTTCATTTCCCAATTCAAAATTTCGGATCCGTTAAATAAGTTGATGGGCTTATTGTCCAAAAAAACAATGCTGCTGTAAAATGAATTTTCCCCGTAAGCGATAAGAGAGAAATTAAGTTGTTCTCCTTCTGCAAAAACAAATTGATTTATATCTTTTTCGTGACCATCTGATTTGATATCCACTACAAATTCAGAGTTATTTACCGCTAATTCTTCGGGAAGATTAACAAACGAACTGTCTTTAAGTACTGAGGTTTGCGAATAGGAGGGCATAGCTCCTTGTTCTACTTCGATGGTTTTGTCCAATTTCGCTATCGCACTGAATATGTACTCGGTTTCTTTGACAGTATTTTTATCAGCTTTTGTTTGACATATAAAATGAATTTTATAATTATTTTTTGTACTCAATGATTCAGGCAATTCAAATGAAATTGGAAGGTTAATTATCGAATATGGACTGAAGCTTAGTTCATGATTTTTATACTGAGTGGTGCTGTGATCAATCTTAAAGGGGACGATTTGATTATCAATAATGATCATGACATTTATCACATCATCATAAGGATTTGCATTAGCAATGGAGAGGAAATAATTGAAATCATTCGTTTCATTGAACAAAACTTCATCACTGACAAACTCTCCATTTGAATTAAAGAGTCTTATCCCATATCCCGAGGCCCCTGGAGGTATATGAGTTGTGGTAGATCCTATTAATTTTTGATTAAAAGAACTAATATCCTTGAGGGTTTGGGTGTTATCTTCTTTAAGGGTTTGGGTATTGTCTTCTTTTTGAGTGGCTATATTATAACTTGTAACCACAATAATTATAAGAAATACAAAAAAGATAGAAATGAATGAATATTTATTTTTTATTTTCTTCATAATCCACCTATGATTTATTAAGTATTTGCAGACTCATACAGATAAGTACTTGTTAATACGTATTAATTAAAGATTAATATTGGTTGTTCCAGTCCAACTTCCATAATTGCCGGAATAGTACGTATGTGTAGCACTTGCATATATTGCAGTATTTCCAGAATCAGCATATCCAACAGCTTGAACATAAGTGTCGTTATCTCTTGATCCTGTTGCTCCATTTTTGTAGCCTCTATCACCGTTACTATAAGTAAAAGCCACCGTTACTCTTGCTGTTTGACTACCCTTAGCAGATGTATAATTTTCGGCTATAGCACCCTGTCTACCATTAGAATAATCCGCTTGAAGAACTCCCGAGCAATAAGTTGTACCAAGTGAGCCGCCGCTTGAATATCCACCTACTGTTGGGGCTGCGCTAGCAGCAGAGCCTACAATTAGAAGTGAGGATGCAGCAGTGAAAAGAATTTTTTTAATCAATTGAACTACCTCCATTAATTTGGGAATTTTGTATGAGTCTGCCTCTAAAAAATAACACATTATTACAAATAATTAAATATGATGAAAGAAATATTTGTTTTTTTGGGATTTAAATGAACTTAAAGTAATATTATGTCGAATTATAGTTTAATATGTAAAATAAAATTTAACCCTGAATCTGAAAAATGTAAAACCTGTGAGGTTAGAACTAGAACTATAAGGTTTGGCTCTCATAGGCCTGCTACAGATCGTCAAACGTCTGTTTCGCTATTCGTTGCCTGGTGCCCTGCACTCTATCTTAACTGACTCAGATGTACGCCTGACTTATCTGGTGGGGGCTTGCGGGGACCAACTATTTCCAGACAGATACGGTGATCAAGCAGGATGATCCATCGCTTACCCCGGATTTCTATGACCGTGTATCGCATAAGGATGTGCTATTCTTTTATATGAAGCATCCCGGCCGTTTAATAGAGAATATGAAGTATGCGGCTGCTAACAGCATGTCCATCCGTCCCTATTATCTCGGAAGCTATGAGAAAAGCGAGGGCAAGCCTCCGGGCGCGGTAGCAGGAATGTACAGCGGCTGGAGTGAGCTCAAGAACAAGCATCTGCCCCATTCTCTCGGATTCCTGGCTGTTTTCTACCTAGTGTATTATGCCGGAGTGCTCTATCAATACTTCCGTACGAAGGAGGTAGCGGGGCGGATCGCCGGAGAATTGATGATGCTGCTGGGACTGATCGGGCTGTTCTCGTTCCTGGTTCCGATCCTCGGTGACGGGCGGGCGGATATCGGCAAGCACCTGTTCCTGTTCAATGTCTGCTTCGATATGATGGCGGTGGCGATGCTGGGCTGGACGCTGCATAAGCTGACGAGGCTGCTGAAATAACTTGCCATGTCAAACCCTTAATTGACCCCTAGCGGATTATAGAATACAATGTGTTTGGAACTTTAGTAAAAGAGTGGAAATGGCTTGATACAGCCTCATCCTACAAGGGGGCCGCTATGGGGAATGACGAATACAAGGACAAGATTGAACAGGCAAGACAGGAACTGAACAAACTGGCCTTGGAGTACGGGATGCAGGATGTCCGGGTACTCCGCCAATCGGTGAAGCTGGATGCGCTTCTGAATGAATACAGTGATTGTCATACAGAAAAGGATGACCAGCTTTATTAGAGAATTACTGAGCAGCTATGCCAATACAAGAGACACTTTGCCGGTTAACGCCGCGGAGTGTCTTTTTTTATAGTGGATCGAACTCATCGCCCAGCAGCTCGCGGAGCATCTTCTCCCGGTTGGTCATGAAGGCACGGGTGACTGTGTAATGATCCGTGTCTTCCAGCGCAACAGGCGTGATACTCTCTCCCTGAAGCAGAAGAATATCCGCACCCGGATAGGACATCAGAATCGGGGAGTGGGTGGCGATGATGAACTGGGAATTCTGCGCTGCCAGCTCATGCATCCGCGCCAGCAGTGACATTTGCCGTACAGGAGACAGGGCGGCCTCGGGCTCATCCAGAATATAGATGCCCTGTCCGCCGAAGCGGTGAACGAATGTGGAGAAGAAGGATTCCCCATGCGACTGCTCATGCAGCGAGCTTCCTCCATAGGAGGATTTAATGGGTCTTCCCGCCTCGGGGTCCTCATCCAGCTCATCGATGTAAGTAGCCACATTGTAGTAACTCTCCGCACGCAGAAAAAATCCGTCCCTCGGCCGCTTGACCCCTTTGGCAATCCGCAAATATTCATAGAGACTGGAATGCGAGGCCCTGGTATTGAATGAGAAATTCAGCGTCCCCCCTTCCGGATTGAACCCCCAGGCAGCAGCAATGCCCTCCAGCAAGGTAGACTTCCCGCTACCGTTCTCCCCTACAAGAAAAGTGACCTGTTTCTGAAAAGAAAGCCGTTCCAAGGTTCTTACCACCGGCAGATTAAACGGATAGCTTCCGAAGGAAGGGACCGCATCGCGCAACAGCTCGACATGGCGCAGATACAGCATAGGGCCATAGATTGAACTCATTTGTTAATTCCTCCTTAATAGGTTTTTCTCCCGCAAAAGGTTATTCCTCTAATTGTAGATGATTCCCGTCGTACCCGCAAAGGACTTGAATAAGCTTCGTTGTGCAGAGCCTGCCTCTGCATGGACAAGAGTGGATGAATTCTGCACGGGTTCGGGCCAAGCGGGCGAAAGACCGGGGGGCATATGCCAATTTCGGCGTGATACAGACAGATGTCCATGAGGCGGATGCTGACTCCGCATATAGTACTACTGTCTTGAGAATATAACGGGGCAGGGTGAAGGCCGTGAAAACAAAAAAGAGAGGCGGGCTTCCACGGGATTACCGGGATGGCTATCTGCAAGGGTACCATCTCGGCCTGTGCGAAGCCGTGAAGCGCCTGAATACCCCTGAAGTGGGGGAACGCCAGCCATTAAAACTGATGTATGTTCCCCAGGGATTTCAGGCCATCGATACGGGAGTCGCAGAAGCGCTGCGGCTGCTGGTAAGCGAGCTGATCATCTGTCCTCCGGAAACTATGCTGGAGGTGGCATCGCGCGAATTGCCTGAGGCGGTGCTGGTGATGAACGGGCTGCATGTATTTCCGGAGAATCATCTGGAACAAATTACGGCAATAAGACAGCTGGGAATCCCGGCGGCGATCTGGTTTGTGGATGATCCTTATTTCACCGAGGACACATCCGTCATCTGCCGGCATTACGATTATGTGTTCACGCATGAACTGGGTTGTGTGGAATTCTACCGTTCGCTGGGGACGGCGTCTGTGCACTACCTTCCGCTGTGCGTCAACCCCCAGATGTTCTACCCGCGCCACACCGGACCGCAATATCACTATGATGTCGTGTTCATCGGCAATGCCTTCCGCAACCGTACGGAGCTGTTCGATGAACTGGTCCCCTTCCTGCGGGGGAAGAAGGTGCTGATCGCCGGCGGATTCTGGGAGCGGCTGGCCCACTTCGAGGAGCTGTCTCCGTACATCAGAGAGGGCTTCATCCCGCCGGAGGAGACAGCCAATTATTACAGCGGCGCGAAGCTTGTCATTAATATCCACCGGCCCTGGGAGGGAGGGATGGACAACCGGAATACATTCCAGCTTCCGTCCCTCTCTATTAATCCCCGGACCTATGAGATCAGCGCCTGCGGGACGATGCAGCTGACCGATATCCGGCAGGATCTGGATATCCACTACAAGCCGGGCCGGGATCTGGAGACCTTCGCTTCTGCCGATGAGCTGAAGCGCAAAATTGATTATTACCTGAATCACGACAAGGAGCGCCGGCAGTATGCGCTGCGGGGACTGCAGACCACGCTGCGCCGGCATACCTTTACTTCGCGTCTGCCTCATTTACTGGGTGTTCTTACTTCAAGAGGGTGAATTTCATTATGGATCAAAAGGAGCGAATACTCATGAACAACGAATTTATTATGCCTGCCCCGCCGTTGCCGAGAACCCCTGCGGAGGAAGAGAAGCTGCGGGGACGTCTGACCGGCTTCAAGGGAGGCTATGACGAAGGATATCTGCGGGGACGTCTCGCTGTGCTGGACGGACGCCCGGAGGAGCCGCAGCCGGTAAGGAATATCCATGTGATGTACGTGGCTTCAGGCAAGGGATATCCGTATTCACCGCTGGATGATGCCGTGCTCTTCGCACTGCAGCGGTTAACGGCTCAGGTCACGATTACTGATGTGCGGCAGAATCTGGTGGAGCTGGCTGCTGCCCAGCGTCCCGACCTCGTGCTGGTGCTGGATGGTCTGGATTTACCGCTGGAGCAGGTGGCTATTCTGCGCGGCCAGGGCATCAAGACCGCGATCTGGCTGACCGATGATCCGTATTACACGGATTTCACAATGAAGATTGTGGCCCATTATGACTATGTATTCACACTGGAGCGTAATTGCGTAGAGATCTACCGCGGCCTTGGCTGCACGGAGGTCCACTATCTGCCCTTTGCCGCGCATCGTGAGCATTACCGTCCGACTACCGGACGTTCGCCGGTCACCCGGGATGTCAGCTTCATCGGGTCGGCTTACTGGAACCGGATTAATTTCTTCCGCGATATTATGCCGGAGCTGATGAGCTATAACACAGTCATTAACGGAATCTGGTGGGACCGGTTGCCGGAAGCGCCGCTCTATGGCGACCGGATTGAGATCGGCAAGTGGATGTCCCCTCAGGAGACGGCTGTAGCTTACAGCGGCTCGAAGATTGTAATCAACCTTCACCGCTCGCATATCGACGATGCCGTCAACAATAATACACTGTATATTCCGGCTGTATCGCCAAATCCGCGTACGTTCGAGATTGCTGCCAGTGGCACGCTGCAGCTCAGCGATGCCCGTGACGATCTCGGCTCCTTCTACAAGGTGGGCGAAGAGATCGACACCTTCTCCAGTCCCCACGAGCTGATGGGCAAAATCCAGTACTATCTGACGCATGAGGAAGAGCGCCGGGAGATGTCCCTCCGCGCTTTCGAACGGACGCTGAGGGATCACACGTATACCAGACGTCTGAGCCAGCTGCTTACTATTATTTACGGGTAAGCCAGCAGGGCAATCGTAGAACAGGCTGTCAGCAAAATGTGCGTATCACAGGGGACAGGTGTCGTGCCGGCATCTCTGCCCTCTCAATATACTGGAGTACCGGGCAGAGATGTTAGCCTGTCAGCTAATATACCCGTCCTAATCAGGTGGATCTCAGGTGATAGTGGATTATGCCCGGATGCTAAGCTTCGTAAAACTTTTAGGAGGTGAATGGCTGCTCCACAGCCCTTCGCAGGGGAGCGCCGAGACACCATGGCCGACAAAGCGACAATCGTCCTCTTTTCCCATGTCTCCAACACGCGCAGTATTACGGGTGCGGAGAAGCTGCTGTTATTCTTCAGCCGGGAGCTGTCTCCTTACTTCAATTGTATCCTCGTAGCCCCGCAGGACGGGAAGCTGACACAGCTGGCCCGGAGCTACGGCCTTCAAGTCCGGCTGATGTCTATTCCGCTGGTCTATGGAGTGTACACCCCCTATGCCGGTCTTCCGGCAGATATCCGCAAAATGCAGGAGGGCCGGGAATATCAAGAGCTGACTCACTGGCTTGCGGAGCTCCGTCCGTCCTTCGTGATCACCAGCACTTGTGTGCATGCCCTGCCGCCAATTGCGGCGAAGTCACTGGGCATACCGGTGATCTGGAAGATCTCGGAGACCATTACAGACAACGAGTTCACCCCGATCAGCGTAGAGCTGATCCACAACAACAGCGATGAGATTCTGGCGATTTCACAGACAGCGGCAGCATGCTTCCCCGAGGATATCCGCGATAGCAAGGTAACCCAGCTTCCCCCTTCATGGAGTGACGCGGATTTGATGTTCGAGGCCTGGAGCAAGCTGCGCGGCGAACGGCGGAGTGAGCTGAAGATTGCCCCGGGGGACCCGCTGATCGGCTATGTCTCTTCCTTCATAAATAAGGAGAAGGGGCTGGAGCATTTCGTCAAGATGGCCGTCCTGGTGCATGAGCAGCATCCGGCTGCCCGCTACCTCGTAGTGGGGACTCCCGGGGATAAAAGCTACTATGAGCGCTGTGTCCGCAAGGTGAAGCTGGAGGGTCTGACCTCGCTCTTCCGGTTTGTCGGATACGAAGAATGTCTGCCGGCCGCTTACTGCGCGATGGATCTGCTCGTTGTCCCCAGCCTGATCCGGGAAGGCTTCGGCATGACGGCCCTGGAGGGCTATGCCTTCAGCAAGCCGGTTGTCGCTTATGATTCCGGCGGCCTGCGGGAGATTCTGGACGCCGCAGGCTGCGGGGAACTGCTCGTGCCTGCGGGAGACATCGACGCGCTGGCCGGGCGGGTGAACGCGCTGCTGGCCGACCAGGCGATGGCGGCCGGCATTGGCCGGCAGGCGCGGGAGCGCATCGAGGCCGTCTACGGCCCGGCGGCTTACCGCGCCCGGCTGCAAGGCTTAGCGGAGAGGTGGCATCTCCGCTACTGCCTCCAGCCGCCGCAGCTCATCGGCGGCCCGGAAGCCCCGCCCGCAGCTGCGCCGGCGGGCGGGAAGAGCGCCCCCGCGGCAGAGCGGCCGCGGGGTGAGACCGGGCGCCG
>NZ_JBHUKY010000101.1:0-36241 GCF_042684125.1 Paenibacillus rhizoplanae
CGGGTAAAGAATATGCCGGGTCGAAAAAGTGACATCCAAGACGCGCGCTGGTTAGCGCAATTGCACCGTTGCGGGCTCATTGAAGGCAGTATGGTGCCAGAACAAGACATCCGGGATTTGCGAGACTTGACCCGTTACCGGAGTAAGATGGTGCAGGCGGTGACGGCGGAGAAAAACCGCATCCACAAAATCCTGCAGGATGCCAACATCAAGCTAACCACCTTTATGTCCGATTTATATGGGGTTTCAGGACGGGGCCTGCTCCAGAAGATCATGGACGGCGAGGTCGTAGACGAAGTGACCGTTAAAAACCTGGTCAAAACCCGTTTAAAAAAGAAAGTTCCGCAGTTGCTAGACGCGCTCAATGGCAAGTTGCGCCGTCATCATCGCGAGATGATTCGAGACCACTGGGACCACTTGGTCTATTTGGAGAAACGGATCACTGAACTGGAAGCTCGAATCGAGGCGAAGGCAGAACCGTACCTGGAGATGATCGAACAAATTGACTCCATTCCAGGAATTGAGCGGACGTCTGCCGTGACCATCTTTGCAGAAGTGGGGCCGCATGTCGCGGAAATGTTCCCGAGTGATGCGCAGTTTGCTTCATGGGCGGGGGTGTGTCCGGGTAACAACGAAAGCGCTGGAAAGCGAAAAAAGTCAAAAACGATGCAAGGGAACAAGCATCTGAAAGGGGCCTTGTGCCAGGCGGCTTGGGCGAACTCTCGCTCATCGAACCGGATCGGCCAATTCTTTCGACGAATTCGTAAGAGACGGGGAGATAAAAAAGCAAACGTCGCCACCGCGCATTTACTGATTCGAATCCTCCATGCCCTGATGCGGGAGAAAAGGTCATACCAAGAAATAGACGTCTCACTAGGCGATGAGACGTCCAAGAAAAACCCGTTGGATAGGTATGTGAAATATATCCAGCAGTTAGGATATAGCGTGCAATTAAATCCTATCCAATAGTCTCCCCTTTTTCAAAAAAACGAAACGTTTTTTTGGGGCGGTGGGTCTTTTTTTGTCAAAATCCAGTCTGCGGCGCATTTTCCGATACTTTTATTTTCGTATTAAACCGAACACAATAGGCACCGGCGAAGTTGCATGAGCTAGATGTTCAGGCGGACATCAGCATCATTCACCCGTTAGGCGCTAATGCTCTGGACCTTCAGCCTCCGCTGAAGCTGCGGACTCCTCCTGTGCCTTCGTGGTGCTGCCCGCTTCCAGACCGTAATGGCTGCCTAGGGCGGAAAGGCCGCCCGGCAGCCACTCTCCGACAGCAGCGAATCTCCATCTGTCCTTATAGCGGTAGAACTCTCCGATAACAACGGACATGCCTGGCATAACACTCCGGCCGAAGGGGAATACAGCCAGCCTGACTCCCGTCCGGGAATCAATCAGTGATACAGAAGCGTTCCAGACCGGGCCCGGATTCCGGTCACCGCTGAACTCCGCAACCGTGAAGGCCATCGCAATCCGCGTGATGGCTGCCGGCAGGCTGGTCAGCTGAAGATACAGATGTCCCATGTGCGCAGAGGGCTTAGAGCAGAAGACGGAGCCGCTAGGGTCTTCCATATTCCCAGAGAAGATAAGCTCCCGCTCCTGCTCACAGCGTCCGCTCTCCCGGAGCAGGAAGGCGGCGGTCTCCGGCTGGACCGCTGCCGGGTGCGAAGCCGGAGCGTCCCACTCCACAGCGGCAAGGAGTCTGGTGGCGCTGAGCTTGTCACCGATATCCACGCGCTGGCCGCGAACCAGTATGGGGACAGCCGCAGCACCGGCGGCTGGCGGTGCTGCGGCCGGAAGCTGGTCAAGTGAAGCTGCTGGCGCTTCAACTTGTGCCTGTTCAGTTACCGTTCCGCTAACCGGCAATCCCGGGCTTGCAGCAACTGTGGGCTTAGCTGCTGCCTTCTTCCCGGCAGCCGGCTTTTTCGCGGTCTTCTTGGGTGCTGCCTTGAACGGCGTATACCCGCCGTCATACATCGTCCCGGCCCTGTAGCCCTGGCTGCCGGCTAACAGCAGCGGATCGAACTGCTGCCACTGCTCCATCAATTTCAGGAGAATCAGTGCCGAAGCTCTGGCATCCTCCAGGGCATCATGGTGCTTCAGCCGGATGCCGAAATGCGCCGAGATGACATTCAGCTTATGGGAGGGGAGGTCCTGGAGCATTTTTTTGCCGAGCAGGTAGGTACATAAATATTGAAAGCCGGGATAGCAGAGAGAGTAGTCGTCCAGGCAGTACCGCAGCACACTCATATCGAAGGCGGCATTATGCGCGATCACAATCTCGCCTTGCAGCAGCGGCTCTACCGTGGGCCACAACTCAGCGAAGGTAGGCTGGCCTCTGACCATTGAGGGCGTAATGCCATGAATGGCAATATTCATCCCGTCGAACGGTTGCTGCGGGTCAATCAGCCAGTTGTGTTCTGCTGTAACGATACCATCGCGGACCTGAACAAGCCCCAGGGCACAGGCGCTGGAGCGGCCGGAATTGGCAGTCTCAAAATCTATCGCAGTGAAATTCATCAGGTAAAGCCCCTATCTATCATCTAATACCTTTCATATTAAAGGAGCAAAGCTGGAAATACAATCTGTTCAGGTTGTGCAAGGCTGCCTCAATAGGGTATACCTTATCTATGAACTTCTGGATTAGACTGCTATGAAGAGGAGATGAGAGACTTGCAGCTGTCAAAGGGTCAAAAGGCAGATATCACCAAAGGAAGAGAGGCTCACGAGATATCCATTCAGCTCCGCTGGAACACGCAGCATAGCGGAGTGGGCGTCGATGCGGCAGCCTTTCTGTTGTCGGATCAGAACCGGTGTGAACGGGATGAGGATTTTATATTTTACGGGAATCCGGTGTCGAGGGAGGGGGGAGTAGCTCATTCTGCGGAGGGGGAGAACGGGGCGAGCCTGTCCATTTCGTTATCGAAAATACCTCAGCATTATGCCCGCATTGCGGTAACCCTGACGATACATGAGGGCGAGCAGCGCAACCAGCGGATGAAGGATCTGTCCGGCTTGCAGCTAACGTTGACAGACCGCAGGACTGGGGAAGAGTTGTACCGCTTCGAGTATGGGGCGGATCTGTCAGAGGAGACAGCTGTCGTAGCCGGGGAGCTGTACCGCCATCAGGGAGAGTGGAAGTTCAGCGCAATCGGCAGCGGGTATAACGGAGGACTGGCTGCACTCTGCAAGAGCTACGGGCTTGAGGTTGAGGAAGAGACCGGGAGTGAGGTGGCAGCAACGGCAGAAGTGGCGGAGAGGGTGGAACGTGTAGAGCCTGCCCGGCCGCAGGCGGAAGACAGCGCACCGGTTAATGTGCTGTCTTCTATCGACTTACGCAAAAAAATAGTAGAGCTTACCCTCATCAAAAAACAGTTAACGGATGTAACAGCCCGAGTGGGGATCGTGCTGGACATTACCGGCTCCATGAGAAGCCTGTATGCCAGAGGCGTTGTCCAGGAAGTGGTAGAACGTATTCTCGCTGTCGCCAGCAAGTTCGATGACAACGGCTCATTGGATGTGTGGGTCTATGATACAGAATTCAGCAGATTGCCGCCGGTTACGGAACAGGAGCTTGGCAGCTATGTCGTCACTCATATCATGAATAACGATTCGATCCATAAATTCGGCCGTAATAACGAACCGCCGGTCATGGAGGATGTCATCGGAAAATACACCAAGGAGGAGCCGGACACGACCCCTGTGTTCATTATCTTCATCAATGACGGCGGCGTAGTGAAGCCGACCCGCAAAGTCATCATGGCAGCCTCTTCCCTTCCGATCTTCTGGCAGTTTGTGGGCATCGGTGACTCCGACTTCGAGGTGCTGAAGCAACTGGACACGATGAGCGGCAGACTGGTGGATAACGCAAGCTTCATCCATCTGGACCGGATTGAGGATGTCTCCGACGAGGAGCTGTATGACCAGCTGTTGAATGAGTTCCCGCAGTGGCTGAAGGCTGCGAAGGCGAAGCGGATTCTGTAGCGGCAGGGAGAAGAGGGCAGTGAGGAAATGGTAGGAAGGGAATGGAGGGAAGACAATAGTCTGGGTATTGACGAGACACCGGGGATTGTTGGGCCCTCCGGCTGCTGTCCATCTGAGATTTCTTGATTTAACCAGTAATTTTTGCGTAGTATGTTCACGTTCAACCCTATCTATTGTGCTTACGTTCGCAGTATATAGACATGAATGTTGCACTTTTTGCAGCTTGGATTCCTTGTTACCCGGGTGTAGGGAGGAATGTTGCAGGAAATGCAGGAATTGTGCTGCTAAGCAGTCCGTAGGGGGAAGATATCCTGCCTTTTATGCAACAATGTTGGATTCTGGCTGGGATGTTGAGGGGAATGTTGTATTTTGGGCAGGATTTTGCAAAAGCTCGCGGCCGAAGCGGGGCTTTAGGGCGGCTCGCCGGAAGGTTCTCAAATTTCTCAAAAGCTTCAAACGTTAAAAAAGCAGTGGTTCTCCCGTTAATTGGAGAATCATTGCTTTTTGTATTTGGCCAATATTTGACCAAAAAGGCGGTTTCTTTTTTGTGATTGTTGAAAAAAGGGGGTTCGTATCCCGCTCAAAAAGCGGAGAGGACGGAACGAATGTGGAAAAGCGAATGCGTTCGCCTTGGTCTCCGGATTTTCACCGCTAAGGGGAATAAAAAAATCTGGAGACCACAGCGATTGGAACATCGGTCCGTTCGCGCAGCGTCCATCCAAGTGTTTACGTTGATCCTGCTCAAAAACAAAGGGCTGCGGAGTTCATTTCGTCTGAAGACTAGCGGAGACCGGCAGCGCCAGGCAGTAGCCTTTGACCAGAGTATCCCCGTTCTTCAGATCTGTCTCATAAGCCCGCTTGAAGCCTAAGCCTTCATACAGCCTGACCGCAGACGCCATCATATCTGAAGTGTGAAGGTTTAAGCTGGCTGCCCCAAGCGCGATGGATCTTCCTGCGGCTTCATGGATCAGAAGCCTGGCGACCCCGCGTCCCTGGACTGCCGGAGAGACAGCGAGCAGACGGATGATCGGCGTATGGATGCTCAGCTCGGGCCTGCCGTAAGCGGCCTCGGAAGAGGTGAACAGCAGCACGCTCCCTACAATTTGTCCATCCAGTTCGGCTACAATCCGGGAGACCGGTGCATCGCCGTGGACGGAATCGAGAATGGAGTCGCGGTAATCCGCCCACGAAGACGCGGGCAGCACGGCTGAATATTCGCTGTAGGCTTCGAGTAATACTCCGGCAATGGCTTCACGGTCTGCGTCTGCGGCTTCACGGATTACAATCTCTGCGGAAATGTTCATCTGGCGCCTCCTGTTCGGAAATGGGTATGCCGCTCATTATAATCCATAAATCCGATGAGTATAAGAGGAATTTGACAATTTCGATTAACGGATAGAAAAGTTCTATCTGCAATTGTGATCCATGTAATGGTATTGGCTGTATATTAGAGGATAAGTCTGTTGACAAAAAAAGGGCCGGTGACTAAGATATAAACAAATTCTATAGGGAAGTGCGGTCCTAATTCATTGTTAGTCGATTGGAATAGTAAATTATAAAATGTGGAGGGGGACTACGCTTGAACATTGAGAATATTGAGGCCTTTGTCTACATCAACCACTACGGCAGCTTCAACAAAGCGGCAGATGTACTCTACATCTCGCAGCCGACAGTAACGGCCCGCATCCAGTCGCTTGAACGGGAGCTGGACTGCAAGGTATTCGACCGATTGGGCAAACAGATTAACCTGACGGATAAAGGCCGTCAGTTCCTCCCTTACGCGCAGCAGATTCTGCAAGTCTATCAGAACGGCAAACATCAGCTGCAATCCAAAGGTCAAATCCCGGGGGAACTGAGAATCGGCAGTACGGTCTCGGTCTCCAATTATCTGATGCCGCATCTCCTGCTGCATTTGAAGCAGCGGTATCCCCACATCCGCATCAAGCTGACCACGGCTTCCACCGAACTATTGATTGAGAAGCTGAAGGCGAAGGAGATTGATCTCGCTTTTATCCGCAAGGTGGTTAATCCGGCCATCCAGTCGTTTCCCTTCTGTGAAGATCCCATCTCGCTGTATGTCTACGCCGGTCATCCGCTGGCCCGCAAGGGCCGTGCTTCCATCGAGGAGATCTCTGACGAGACACTGGTATTCTTCGAATGCGGCTCGCTGGACTGGATGCGCCTGCACCGTGTGTTTGAGAGCATGGAGCAGCCGCCGGGCATTGTGTATCAGGTGGATAATCTGGAGACTGCCAAGAAGCTGGTGCTGAAGCAAGCGGGGATCTGTTTCCTTCCAGCCCTGAGTGTGCAGGAGGAAGTGGGGGCAGGAACGCTGATCCGGGTAGATATCGCCGAGACGGAAGGGATCTCCCTGCGAACCAGCCTGATCTCCCTGAACGGAGAGAATGGGGAATTCATTGAAGCCCTGCTGGAGCTGGGAACCCCGGGCAAGCTGAATCGACTTCTTGTATAACTGTATTAAAAATCTCTATTAGCGCATGGCAACATGCAGTGATAAAGTTAACTGCATATAATCACCACTAAACATATGGGAATTATCTAAATTGAAAGGGGATAGAGAGATGAAGAAGACCATTTCATTCGCATCAGCACTGGCATTAACCTTGGTGATTGCCGGATGCGGCAACAATAACGGCGCGAACAGCGGCAATGGCGGGAAAGTAGCAGAAGCAGCACCGCAGAGCAGTGCGGAGACAACAACTGCAGCCGCAGAACCGGCTGAGGTGACCAAGATTGTGGTCGGCACGGGCACCGCTTTTCCAAATGTCTGCTTCATTGATGAGAACGGCAAGCTGACCGGGTTCGACGTAGAGCTGCTGAAGGAAATTGACCAGCGTCTGCCGGAATATGAATTTGAATTCCAGACGATGGATTTCAGCAATCTGTTGCTGAGTCTGGAGACGAAGAAGATTGACTTAGTGGCCCATGTCATGGAGAAGAACCCGGAGCGGGAGCTGAAGTATACCTTCAACAAGGAAGCCTATGCCCACTGGAGAAACCGCATTATTGTGGCCAAGGGTAATGATTCGATCCAGACGCTGGATGATCTGAAAGGCAAGAAGGTGCTGACGGGCGCAACCAGCGCACAAGCGCAAATCCTCGAGAATTACAACAAGGAGCATGGCGCGGATTCGATCAAAATTGTCTATCAGAACGGTGCGGCCAACGATACGGTGAGCCAGGTTGACTCGGGCCGTGTGGATGCCACGCTGGCTGCGGATTTCGTACTGCCGATTATTGATCCGCAGAGCAAGCTGCAGGCAGTCGGTCCTGAGCTGTCTTCCGCTGACATTCTGTATGTGTTCCGCAAGGAGGATGCCCCGTCGCAGAAGCTGTCGGATGCCATTGACGGAGTGGTCAAGGAGCTTAAGACAGACGGTACGCTTGGCAAAATAAGCACAGAGTGGCTGGGGGCAGACGTCACCACCTCATCGGTTCAATAATGCGTAGACCCCTACAGCGGAAAGGAGGTGCAGGATGGGTGCGCCGTTTGATTTAGGTTTTGTGTTCTCGTTCCTGCCCAAGCTGCTGACTACGCTGAGCACCACGCTGCTGATCGTAGCCTGTTCGCTGCTGGCAGGGATGGTGGTTGGATTTATCATTGCCCTTCCCCGCCTGTATAAGGTGCCGGTCCTGAAGACCTGCGCGGAGGTGTACATTTCTTTTTTTCGGGGGACGCCGATACTGATCCAATTATTCCTGTTCTATTACGGTCTGCCTGAGGTGCTGAAGCTGGTCAATCTCGATATGACGCGGACGCCGGTGCTGGTCTTCGTGATTCTGACTTACGGTCTGCATACGGGAGCTTTCATGTCGGAGATGATCCGCGCAGCGGTAACGGCAGTCGATAAAGGTCAGGTGGAAGCAGCGTACGCCACGGGAATGACCTCTTATCAGGCTTTTACCCGGATCGTATTGCCGCAGGCGTTGGGAATTGCGATTCCCGTATTCTCGAACCTGGTCATTGCGCTGCTGAAGGATACCTCGCTGGCGTTCACGCTGGGAGTAATGGAGATGACGGGCAAGGCACAGACACTGGGCAGCGCGACTCAGCATTTTATCGAAACCTATATTGCCCTTGCACTTATCTATCTCGTAATCAGCTTATGCGTGGAGAAGCTGCTGCTGGTGGCGGAACGCCGGTTACTGCGGCATGAAGACCAGGGCAGCCCGGTGAAGAAGAGGTTCACTCTGCACAAAAAATCGTCCTTCCGCACTATCGTCGCAGAACTAGGATCAGGCAAAGGAGGCGGCGCGTAATGAAGCTGGACCCATCATTTATCTGGACGGCGTTCGTGCAAATTCTGAGTGCTATCCCTACGACGCTGTATATCACGGTAGTCTCGGTATTGGCAGGATTCGTAATAGGCATTGTGGTAGCGCTGATCCGCATATATAGAACACCCGGGCTGTATCCGCTGGCGGTGGGGTATGTCACCTTCATCCGCGGCACCCCGATGCTGACCCATCTGCTGCTGATTTATTTCGGGCTGCCGATGATCATCGACGGGCTTGCCGTACAGTTCGGCTGGAGCTTCCGCTCGGTATCCATTCCGATGATCGGCTTCGCCTATATCGCTTTCTCGATCACGGCTGGGGCGTATATGTCCGAAGTGGTCCGTTCCGGCCTGCTGGCGGTGGACCGCGGTCAGATTGAAGCTGCGCATTCCATAGGGATGAGTACGCCCCAGGCGCTCCGGCGGATTGTGTTCCCCCAGGCGCTGGCGGCGAGCCTGCCCAACCTGTCGAATTCGGTGATCGGGATGATGCACGGGTCTACGCTGGCTTTTACCGTGTCGGTCGTGGATATCAATGCCCAGGCGCAGATTGTGGCTTCAACGAACTGGAAATTCTTCGAGGCTTACTTAGCGGCGGCGCTGATCTTCTGGGGGTTGACCTTCCTCATTGAACGGGCCACCGCCTTGATCGAGAAACGGATAAATCTGTATAACCGGGGGGGAGTCGCATGATTAAGCTGGAGCGTATATCGAAGTCCTTCGGGCGCCATCAGGTGCTGAACAATATTGATCTCAAGGTATCCAAAGGGGAAGTAGTCGTCATTCTCGGCCCCAGCGGTTCCGGCAAAACGACTCTGCTGCGCTGCGTGAATTATCTGGAGAAGCCCAGCGGCGGGGAAATCTCGATCGGTGAGTTCAAGCTGGACTGCCGCCATGCCCGCAAGAAGGATATTCACCAGCTGCGGCAAAAGACGGCGATGGTCTTCCAGCAGTATAATCTGTTCCGGCACAAAACAGCGCTCGAGAACGTGATGGAGGGTCTGCTGATCGTCAAGAAGCTCCCGAAGGAAGGGGCCAGGGAGAAGAGTGTTGCCCTGCTGGAAAAGGTCGGACTCGGCGCCAAGCTGGATGCCTATCCGAGCCAGCTCTCCGGCGGCCAGCAGCAGCGGGTCGGGATTGCCAGAGCACTCGCCCTGGAGCCGGAGGTCATTCTCTTCGATGAGCCTACCTCGGCACTGGACCCGGAGCTGGTGGGCGAAGTGCTTGAGGTGATCCGCAAAATCGCCAAGGAAGGGATCACGATGATTGTGGTGACGCATGAAATGGGCTTCGCCCGCGATGTGGCGAACCATGTGGTATTCATGGATGGCGGGGTGATTGTCGAGGAAGGGACCCCGAGTGAGGTATTCAACCATCCACGCGAAGAACGCACGAAGCAGTTCCTGAAGCGGATCACGCCGGAGCTGAACTATTCGATCTAGGAGGCGTATCTATGGCAATTACAATCAGCGTATTGGACCAAAGCCCGATCTATCCCGGGGAGATGCCGGAAGAGGCTTTTCAGCATACGATCGAGCTGGCGCAGCTATCTGAGCGGCTGGGCTTCCGCCGGTTCTGGGTATCCGAGCATCATGATTCCGAGCAGGTGGCCGGATCTTCCCCCGAGGTACTCATCTCGCACCTGCTGGCCAAGACGGAACGTATCCGTATCGGCTCCGGTGGGATTATGCTTCAGCATTATAGCCCTTATAAGGTGGCAGAGAACTTCAATGTGCTGGCTTCGCTGGCACCGGGACGGGTGGATCTTGGCGTCGGCCGCGCTCCTGGCGGATTGCCGCGCAGCACACAGGCCTTGCAGCAGGGAGGCGGCGAAGCCTCTTCACTGACGGACAAGATTGTGGAGCTGGACCAGTATGTCCATAACCGGCTGGAGGCGGATCATCCGCTCACCGGGCTGAAGGCAGGCCCGCTGCCAGCAACGCCGCCGCAGCTGTATGTGCTTGGCGCCAGTGTCGCCAGCGCAGGGATTGCGGCAGAACTGGGACTGCCGTATGTATTCTCTTTGTTCATCGGCGGCGATCAGGCCGTTGCCCTGGACGCGGTGCGGACGTACCGCAGCGCCTTCAACACGAGCGGCGGGAAGGAGCCGCTGGTCATTATCGCGCTGGCTGTAATCGTGGCGGATACGGAGGAGGAGGCCGGGGAGCTTGCGGGAGCGCAGAAGCTGATCCGTATCCGCTTCGCCAGCGGCAAGACGCTGACGCTGGGCAGCCGGGAACAGGCGGAGAAGTTCACCCGCCAGAGTGAAGAATCCTACACGCTGGAGGAGCGGGAGCCTGAGATTACCAAGGGAACGAAGGAGAGCGTCCGTGAACAGCTGCTGGCATTAGCCGAAGCCTCCGGGGTGGAGGAGTTCATCGTCACGACGAATGTGCAGCCCTTCGGCAAGCGGCAGCGTTCCTTCGAGCTGCTCAGCGAGGCACTGGCTGAAGTGCCGGCGGAGGCATCCCGCTAATGACAAATTCAGCCACGGAATCTGCGGCACAGGAAGTACAGGCGTTATCGTTCAAGGAGCGGCTGGTTGCGATCCGCCGTCATCTGCACCGGCATCCTGAACTCTCCAATGAAGAAGTTGAAACTACAAGATATATCACCTCACTGCTCAAGCAGGCAGAGGTGAAGATAGTGGATTACGGGCTGAAGACCGGAGTGATTGCCGAGATCGGCGGCTTGCAGGGCGGTCCGGTGATTGCCCTGCGGGCTGACATTGATGCTCTGCCGATTCAGGAAGAGACTGGACTGCCTTATGCTTCGCAGGCTCCCGGCAGAAGCCATGCCTGCGGGCATGACTTCCATACGGCGGCGCTGCTTGGGGCGGTCTATCAGTTGAAGGAGCAGGAGGACAGCCTCAAGGGAACGGTCCGCTTCTTGTTCCAGCCTGCCGAGGAGAAGGCGCAAGGCGCGCAGCAGATTATCGCTGCCGGAGGGCTGGAGAAGGTCCGCGCCGTCATCGGGATGCACAATAAGCCCGATCTGCCGGTAGGGACCATCGGCATTAAGGATGGCCCGCTGATGGCAGCCGCTGACGGATTCAGAGTGGGGATCCGCGGCTTCGGAACCCATGCGGCGGTGCCGGAAGCCGGGATAGATCCTATCGTGGCGGCCTCGCATATCGTAACGGCGCTGCAATCCATCGTCAGCCGCAATGTGAGCAGCCTGAGCAGTGCTGTCATCAGTGTTACGCAGATTCACAGCGGGAACTCGTGGAATATCATCCCGGAGACGGCGGTGCTGGAAGGGACGATCCGTTCATTCGATGAAGCGGTACGCGCCAGGGTGCTGAGACGGTTCGAAGAAGTGGTATTTGGTGTTGCAGCCGCCTTGGGGACCGAGGCTAGCGTGCGCTGGATTGGCGGACCTCCGCCGGTCATCAATGATCCGCTGCTGGCCCGGCTGGGAGAAGAAACGGCTGCGAATCTGGGGTATACCTCCGTGAAGCCGGTGCCCTCACCGGCCGGGGAGGATTTCGCCTTCTACCAGCAGGAGGTTCCCGGTTTGTTTGTCTTCACCGGCACGGCGGGGAGACAGGAATGGCATCACCCGGCGTTCGATCTGGACGAAGCGGCGCTGCCTGTAGGCGCCGGGTTCTTCAGCGGTCTGGCGGTACGTGTACTTGAGCATCTCTTCGCTGAAGGGGGTGCGGATCATCGCTGACCCTCCCGTATTTGATGTGATTATTGTCGGCGCAGGCTCAATGGGGATGAGCACGGGCTATCATCTGGCCCGGCGCGGCGTGAAGACGCTGCTGATCGATGCCTTCGATCCGCCGCATACCGAAGGAAGCCATCACGGGGATACCCGGCTGATCCGGCATGCCTACAGCGGTGACCCGGCCTATATTGACCTGGCGCTCCGTGCCCAGGTGCTGTGGGAAGAAGTCGAAGCGGAGAGCGGCCTGGAGCTGCTTGTCCCTTCGGGCGTGCTCAATCTGGCAGACAGCGGCGTCTATTCCTTCTCCGGCCGCCTGGCGGAAGCGCACAAGCGGAAGGTTCGGGCCGAGCAATTGGATGCGGAGGAGATCCGCCTCCGCTGGCCCGCGCTGAAGCTTCCGGAATCCTTCGAAGCGATGTATGAGCCGGATGCCGGTTACCTCTACAGTGAGCGGTGCATAACAGCTTACCGTAAGCTTGCGCTGGCTCACGGTGCGGAGATGCTGACGAATACACCCGTACTGCATGTGACCGACCGCGAAGGGAGTGTCACCGTTCACACGAAGCATGGCGATTATCATGGAGCGGCGGCTGTTCTCAGCGCCGGTGCCTGGTTCAGTTCATTGTCACCCTTCATCAGCCTGTCGATTAAGGCGGTCCGCAAGGTAGTAGGCTGGTTTGGGAGTACGCCGGACTTCGATGCCGGGAAGTTCCCCGGCTTCACGCTCGGTTCAGAGGAAGGCGGGTTCTACGGCTTCCCAAGTATCGGCGGTGCAGGGCTGAAGATCGGCCGCCATGACACAGGCGAGGAATGGAAGCCCGGTGAACCGCTGGCACCGTTCGGCAGCCTGGAGAGTGACGAAGGCGACCTCCGCCGCGTGCTGGAAGCTTATATGCCGGGAGCAGCCGGGCGGCTGCTGAAGGGCTCCGTCTGTAAGTATGAGCATACGCCGGATGAAGATTTCATTATTGACCGCCACCCGGATTACCGCCACGTGCTGCTGGCCGGAGGCTTCTCTGGACATGGCTTCAAATTCTCCAGCGTGGTCGGAGAGATCCTTGCGGATCTGGCTGTGCAGGGACATACCAGGCAGAATATTGCTCCGTTTGCGTTGTCACGCTTCAATAAAAGGCCTGAGTAGGCTTGGCCAGCCGCAACCGAAACTTACATTGGAGGAGATCGAATGAGCAGTGTGGAGCTAACGGAGTACTTGAATACGCACGGGCAATTAGTGCAGGCGCTGGAAGGCTTATCCGATGAGCAGCTGAAGTGGAAGGCGGAGCCGTCAAGCTGGAGCGTAACCGAGGTGCTGGCGCACCTGGCGGATCACAGCATCGTGGTATCCTTCCGCATCCGTGACATTCTGGCGGATACGAAGGTTCAGCTCCCGGCGTTCCAGCAGGATGCGTGGGTCAGCGGACAGCATAGTAATCAGGGGAAGTCCGCAGACATCCTGGAGCTGTTCCGCAGCCTGCTGCATTACAACAGTCTCCTGCTGGGAAGATTGAGCGATGCAGAATGGGAGAAAAGCGGGATTAACCCTAAGGGAGAGAGTGTGCGAATTGCCGATATCGTCCACGGCTTCACCGCCCATGTGCAGAACCATCTGGCCCAGATTGAACGGATCAAGCGTGGAGCGGAGGCGGGTGTATCTACGCAGCAAGCAGCACTATGAACTGGCTGTAAACCTGCTATAAGGCTGCTCTGAACGGCCGCAAGCGAACGGTAATACACCAACCATCTTGAGGAGGAATGAACATGACTACACCGAGACAATTGAAGCTGGGAGCACTGCTGCACGGCGTGGGGGGAAGCACCTCTATGTGGCGTCATCCCGATGCGAAGCCTGATGCCAGTGTGAATTTTGAGTTATACAAGGAATGGGTACACAAGGCGGAGGAAGGTAAGCTGGATCTGATCTTCATTGCAGATGGTCTGTTCATTAATGAGAAATCCATTCCTCATTTCTTGAACCGCTTCGAGCCGCTGACGATTCTTAGTGCACTGGCGGCGGTCAGCAGCCGTATCGGTCTGGTAGGCACCTTGTCCACTTCCTACAGTGAGCCGTTCACGGTGGCCCGGCAATTCGGCTCACTGGATGTCATCAGCGGCGGACGGGCCGGCTGGAATGTGGTAACCTCACCGCTCGAAGGCTCTGCGCTCAATTACAGCAAGCAGGAGCATCCGGACCATGGCAAGCGTTACCGCATCGCCGCCGAATATCTGGAGGTGGCACGCGGGCTGTGGGATTCCTGGGAGGACGATGCCTTTGTCCGCAATAAGGAGACGGGCGTCTTCTTCGATCCGGGGAAAATGCACACGCTGGATCACAAGGGAGAATTCTTCTCGGTGAAGGGTCCGCTGAATATCGCCCGCTCGAAGCAGGGGCAGCCGGTTATTTTCCAGGCAGGCTCCTCCGAGGTCGGCAAGGATTATGCTTCAAGCGTGGCGGACGCCATCTTCACGGGTCATGACTCGCTGGAATCTGCCCAGGCGTTCTATAAGGATGTGAAGACCCGGGTAGCTTCATTCGGGCGCAATCCCGAGGAAGTGCTGATCTTCCCGGGCATAGCACCGATTCTGGGAGCTACCCCGGAGGAGGCAGAACGCAAATACCAGGAGGTTGCCGGGCTGGTAACGATAGAGAATGCGCTGAACTATCTGGGCCGTTTCTTCGAGCATCATGATTTCTCGCAGTATCCGCTGGATGAGCCATTCCCGGATGTCGGCGACCTGGGCCGAAACAGCTTCCAGAGCGGCACGGACAAAATCAAAAAGGATGCCAAAGAGCAGGGCCTGACCCTGCGGCAGGTCGCCCTGCAATCGGCAACGCCGCGCAGCAGCTTCATCGGTACGCCGGAGCAGGTGGCCGATCAGCTTCAGGCTTGGTTCGAGGGCGGAGCTGCCGACGGCTTCATGCTGGCCGCCGCCGTACCGGACGGGCTGGAGGATTTCGTGGATCAGGTCGTTCCGATTCTGCAGGAGCGCGGGCTGTTCCGCACCGAATACGAAAGTGATACCCTGCGGGGGAACCTTGGGCTGCCGGTACCGGAGAACCGTTATTCCAAGGCTTCTGAACCGGCCGGGCAACACCTGTAAAACTTATTTCGGGTAGACTGGGAGATTGGGGAATCCGCCCGATCGTAAAGGGAATAAGTTCTTTGCATTATATACGGCAAAGAACTTGTTTCCGATTCTAGTAAAATTATTTGAACTCTCCTGTCTCAGGCATCGCAGGATCGTAAGGGATGGTAATAGAGCCTTTAAGAATTCGTTCATCCCAAGGTCGGGTTGGACACTCCGTATTTAACGGGGTAAGTTCGTAGACGAAATTACCTACTGGGAACTGCTGGTACAGGCATAGCTTGACTAAGGATTTCCCGGATGGTAATGTTCCTGCGGGTACACCGTCAGGGGAAAGACTCAGGGAGTCAGAGATTGGCGAATGGCATACATACATCGTGATATAAGCCAAGTCGACGGTGATTTGCTGATAATAGAATCTGCCGCTCCAATCCTGGAACAAGGCACAGCCGGTTAAGGTGTTTCGTTTACCTTGAATGACTCGCTGAACATAAACCCAGAGATTCCCCACATTGGTATTTGTCCAGATATACACCCAGGTGTTTGTACACAAGGTTTCGGGAGTCGGGGGAATCGGGATGATTGGCGGGCTGGGATTGGACTGCGGCGGTAGGCCAATAGTCTCTGCATTGCAGACTTGCGGGGATAACATTTGATTTTCCAACAGAATCGCTCCTTGGCATTGAAATAGTTGTAGAATATATCTATGCGAATGCCTAGAGAAAGTTACAAATAATGGTAAAAATAAAATAAGGCATGGTACAGAAAAAGGTTGTTTCTTCTGCCATTATGGCACTAGGAACAACCTTTTATTGTTCACGTAATTGCCCGGACCGTTTGTCTTTCCACAATGGAGTGGGTGCAGATTTGACTCTCCGCAGGCTCCCCCGTTTCAATCATGCCGATCAGCTTCCCGGAAGCGGTCATTCCAATGTCATACAGCGGCTGGCGCACCGTAGTCAATGGCGGATTGACCATCCGGGCTAACCGGAGATCGTCGTATCCCATGATGGAGATATCTTCAGGGACATTCATTCCATGCTTCGTAACGACCGACAGGGCACCAATCGCCATTTCGTCACTGGCTGCGAAGACAGCAGTAGCCTCGGGCGTTCTCCGTAATAAGACTTCCATGGCTCTGCAGCCGCTGTCGTATGAAAAGTCTCCATATACGAGATAACGGCTGTCGAAGGCGATGCCGTGTGCTTCCAGCGCTTTGCGGTATCCTTCGACCCGTGGAGTTCCGGCGATGGGATCTCCCTTGGTTCCGCTGATCATACTGATGCTGCGGTGGCCTTTGGTGATCAGATAATAGACAGCGTCATAGGCCGCCTGATAATCATCGACCTTGACATAAGGGACATTGGCATAATCCGTTCGGGAAGAGACCAGCACCACTGGAACGTTCATGCTCTCCAGCATGTCATAATACTCTTGCTTAAGCACTTCACTGGAAAAAATAATCCCGTCAACCTGCTTCTCGCGCAGAAGCTGCAGATACTTCAGCGTACGTTTGCCGTCCTGATCGGTGTTACAGACTATCACACTGTAATTGTGCTCATGGACGTATTCGCTGATTCCGTGGAGCAGATCGGAGGAGAAGCTGCTCGACACATCAGGAAATAAGACGCCGATGGTCTGGGTGCGTTTGTTAATCAGTCCGCGGGCGATTGCGTTCGGCTGATATTTAAGCTCTTTGATGGCCTGATCTACCTTTTGCTTCGTTTGATCTGAATATCCGCCTAAGTTATGCAGAACCCGTGAGACGGTGGCAATGGATACGTTCGCCTTTTGGGCAACATCTTTAATTGTGGGCTTCATGGACTCTCCTACCTGCCGTTTAGCAGTAAACGTTTACTGAAAATATAAGTCCTTGCTTTTTCTTTGTCAATTGAAATTAATATTCCGGGGGATTTGAGCATTGACAAGGAAAAATAAACAGGATACCTTTTAGGTGAACGTTTACGTTAACGTAGTAAATTACACTTAAAGAGTTGCTCTTTACACATTTTAGTAAACGTTTACTCCAGCGTGGTAGCATCCTGCGGTGACTCTATCTTATGTTCTGGTGTAGAAAGGATGCATGATGAAAAACAGGAAGAACTCGCTGGGTGTGCGACTGATTCAGCTGTCTGCTGCAATAACGATACCTCTCCTCGCTGTTCTTTTTGCCGGGGGATATTATGCCAAGGGAATTGTGCTCGATCAGGTATCCAGATCCTATCAGAATCTGGTCAACTCCAATCTTAAGATGATGGAGAGCAGCCTCAATGACATTACGATTAATCTGGTCGATATTGTCGATCATGATGTGAATTTTCTTCAATTAAATCAGCCGGGGCTGACAGAGTCTGAATATTATTTTGCCCGTATGGGGATTATGCAGAGAAATCAAGCCTACCAGGCCTATTACCATAGTGTGGACATGTTTTATCTATACTCCGGCGTTAATGATACCTTGACACTATCCAATGTACTGGGAACGACAGAGGATGATATGGACCAGATAAGGGATTGGATCACGGCTAAGGTTCAGAATGAAGATCATCTGGAGTCGCTCCAGTACAAATGGACGATCGTTAATATTGCCGGAGAGTACTATTTAAACCGGACCGTCAGCAATAATCTGAGCCATACCGCTTGTATTGGTGCTCTGATCCGAATCGACTCTATGCGCTCACCGCTGGGCAATCTGAACCTGCAATCGGGCGGTGATGTGCTGATTGTGGATAATGAAGGGAATATCTTAACCCGTACATCGGCATCCATGGGCTACGACTTCAAGCTGCCGGGTGAGAAGATGAATCTGAATTCTTCCTTTTCGTTTACGCATGATGGCCTGAAGTGGTTTGTGGTGTCCAGCCAGTCCTCCGCCCTGGGAATCAATCTGTCTGTGGTCATCCCCGCTTCCGAGCTGCTCCAGGGACTCAATACCTTCCAGACGATTATTAATGTCCTGCCCTTTATTATTTTGCTCATTTTACTGGTTTACTTATATTATTTCCGCCGTATGGTCATCCGCCCGATTCTGGATTTGCTGAGCGGCATCCACCGGATCCGCAATGGCACCATGGAAACCAAGCTTCCCGATTCTAATCTGGTGGAGTTCCAGGCGCTGAATCAGGCCTTTAATAACATGGTGGTGGAAATTCAAGATTTGAGAATTGATATCTATGAGGAACGGATTAATGCGCAAAAGGCAGAAATGAAGCATTTGCAAATGCAAATTAATCCGCACTTCTTCTTGAACACGCTCAATATTATTTTTCAGCTTGCCGATCTGAAGCGTTTCGAATTGGTCAAAAAGACCGTACGGCATCTCGTGCAGTATTTCCGCTTTATGCTTCAGGTCAAGGATAACCGCATTACTTTGGGGCAAGAGCTGGAACATCTCCGCAATTACCTGGAAATTCAAAAGATGCGCTATCAGCAGTCGTTTGAGTTTCAGATCACCGTAGCCGATGAGCTTAGCCGCGCCTCCATACCGTCCTTGATCATACAGCCCTTTGTAGAAAATGCCATGCTTCACGGCATAAGTCTGAAGGCTGAGATCTTTCATCTGGAGATTTCGGCGGGTCTCTCAGAAGAAGCGGCCGATACCATGATTATTGAAATCTCGGATAACGGAAAAGGCAGCAGTGCAGAGAAGCTGCAGGAGCTGAATTCACCGGATTACAACCCGGCCACAGATGAAGGGCATATCGGGATCTGGAATGTGAAGCAAAGGCTGGCAATGATCTATCCGGGGAGGGCCGGAATTCACTTCAGCGGCAATCAGCCGTCCGGATTCCGAGTGCGGCTTAGCCTGCCCATTGAATATACAGAAGGAGAACGTTGAGAGATGCGATTATTGATTGTAGATGATGAACAATTCGCTGTGGAGGGGCTGCTCTACTGCTGCGACTGGAAGGCGTATGGGATTGAAGAGGTGTTGACGGCGAACAGGGCCGACAAGGCCAGGGAGCTGCTGAAGGATCAGAGAATAGAATTGCTGATTTGCGATATTGAGATGCCGGATGAAGACGGACTTTCACTGGTCGGCTGGGTGAGGGAGCATTCTCCCTGGACGGAGTCGATCTTTCTGACCTGCCATTCCGAATTCTCCTATGCCAAGAAAGCCGTTAACCTCGGTAGCTTTGATTACTTGCTGAAGCCGGTTGACACGGATGAGCTGTTGTCTGCCGTATCGGGAATGATGGCGGCTATCCGCGAGAAGGAAGAGTATGCGTCCTACAACCAAATGTATCATAAGTATCTGAATCTGTGGCAACAGGAAAAGCCGAAGCGTGTGGAACGCTTCTGGCAGGATTTGCTGTCCCGCAGCATCCTGTCGTTCGGGGATTTTTTTGACCGGGAGCTGGCGGGTGCGGGAGTAGGATTAACGCCTGATGATCAGGTGCTCCCGATTCTGATCAGTATTGAGGAGTGGTCCAAACCGCTCAGCCCGCGTGATCAGGAAATCATGGAATATGCGGTGAAGAAAGCGGCGGAGGAATGTTTCACAGCAGAGCATCCGGGGGAGGCCGTCACCGATAAAAGCGGGGTGCTGTTCATTCTGCTGTATGCCGGAGGTGTAGAGGGGGAACATGCAGCTAAGAAGGTTAGCCTTCAGCAGCTCACGGCCATAGGTAAACGTTTCATCCAAGCTTGCCAGGAGTTGTTCTACAGCATTGTAACCTGCTATGTCGGTTCATTCAAACCCCTTCAGGAGCTGCCGGGAATGTGTGAAAGTCTAAAGACCATGGAGCGTGACAATATTTCCCGGACCCAATCCGTGCTCTTATACTTACCGCAGGACCAGATGTTGTCCGCTAATTCTAATTCGGAGGATATCCTGCTGGGTGATCTGATCTCTTATATGCTGAACGGCAAACGGGAGTCCGCTGTGCAGTTCATTCATCATCTGACAGCGAAGCTGGAGGCCAATCCTTGCTTTCAGGGAAGACATCTGGACGCCCTGCATCAGGATACCCTGCAGATTATATATCACTTCCTGCAGGTCAGAGGAATCAATGCGGGAAGCATCGCCCTGTTTACAGATTGGACAACCGCCCGGATACGAGGACTGCTTCAATACAGGCATTGGGCGGAAGGGATCGTGTCGGCAGTCATGGAAGCGGAATTCGAGCGGCAGGAGAAGGGCGGAATGATTGAGCGGTCCATCCGCTACATCCGGCAGCATGTGGAGGAAGAGATCTCCAGGGCCAGTGTCGCTGATTATGTGGGCTTGAACCCGGCTTACCTCTCCAGGCTGTTCAAGAAAGAGACCGGCCAGAACCTGATTGATTTCCTGATTTCGGTGAAGCTGGACCGCACCCGCGAGCTTTTGGACACCACGGATATGCCGGTCAGCGCGATCGCGCAGCAGGTAGGCTACAGCAATTTCTCCCATTTCACCAAAATGTTCCGCAAGCAGTTCGACGTCAATCCCCAGGAATACCGCAAGGTCACAAAACGAATAGACTAAGGTTACAAAAACGGCAGAGCAGCTGCAGGCAACTCCTTATAATGAAGCCATAACCCAATAAGAAGGTGTGGAACTATGGCTTCGGAAACCAGCTCAAAATGGAAAAGCATATGGAAGTACAGGGCCTTGGCCGTGCTGGCATTGCCTGGTGTGCTGCTGATGCTGATCAATAACTACCTGCCCATGTTCGGTATTTTCCTGGCCTTCAAGGACCTGAATTATACGGCAGGAATCTGGGGCAGCAAATGGATCGGACTGGATAACTTCAAGTTTCTGTTTGCTTCGAACGACGCTTGGCTGATCATCAGGAATACCTTACTGTACAACCTTAGCTTCCTGATCATCAATACGATACTCGCTGTGATGCTGGCACTTCTCCTTAACGAGGTCAAGAATAAGCTCGCCTCCAAGTTCTTTCAGAGCACAGTAATCCTGCCCAATTTCATCTCCATGGTCATTGTCGGCTACATCGTGTATGGATTTCTCAATCCGGAGCTGGGCTTCATCAACAAATTCATTCTGGAGCCCTTCGGGATAGATCCTAGAAACTGGTATGCGGAAGCAGAGCATTGGCCTTATATCCTGACCCTTGTTAACACCTGGAAGGGTGTGGGATACTCGGCCGTTGTCTATCTGGCAGCCATTGTCGGCATAGACTCTGAATATTATGAAGCGGCCGTCATTGACGGGGCCACACGCTGGAAGCAAATGACGAAAATTACGATTCCTCTGATTGCACCGATCATCATCATCATGACACTGCTGGCGATCGGCCGGATATTTAACGCTGATTTCGGCCTGTTCTATCAGGCAACCATGGCCTCCGGCATGATCAAAGAGACAACGGATGTTATCGATACCTATGTATACAGGGCGTTAATGGTTACCGGTGATACGGGACTCGCCTCCTCGGCAGGGCTGCTGCAATCGGTGGTTGGTTTTACACTTGTCATTACCGTCAATCTGGCCGTCCGTAAATTCAGCAAAGAAAATGCTTTGTTCTAGAAGGAGAACATCATGGAGAAAAAACGAACGAATCCCTTGATCCTTATTGTCCTGTCCTTGTTCAGCCTTGCCTGCCTGATCCCGTTCTGGCTTATCTTTATGATCTCGGTCGCCGACGAAGACTGGGTAACGGCGAATGGATACAGCTTCTGGCCCGGCAAATTCAGTCTTGTCGCTTATCAGTATCTGTTTGAAGATGCCGGAAAAATATTGCGGGCTTACGGTGTGTCTGCCTCGGTAACACTGATTGGAGTTGTCATCAGTCTGTTTGTGACTTCGGCCATGGCCTATACCTTGTCGCGGAAAGAGTTCCCGCTCAGAGGTGCTCTAAGCTTCTACATTCTGATCACGATGCTGTTCTCAGGCGGCTTGCTGCCCTGGTATCTTGTCTACACCCGGTTCCTGCATGTTCAGGATACGCTGATGGCGCTTATCATTCCGGGTCTGATCGGCGGCTTCAATGTGATCATCATGCGGACCTTCTTCACGAACAGCATACCGCCTTCCCTGATTGATTCCTCTCAGATCGACGGGGCAGGTGAATTCCGGACCTACTTCAGCATTATTCTGCCGCTGTCCTTGCCTGTAATGGCCACCATCGGGTTATTCACCACCGTATCCTACTGGAACGACTGGTTTACAAGCCTGGTCTTCATCCAGAATGAGAAGCTGTTCTCGCTGCAATATCTTTTGACCAAAACCTTAATGAACGCTTCGTTCCTGCAGACGATTGCCAATAAGGCTTACAGCTCAACCGCACAGGTTACAACGCCGCTTGAATCCATCCGGATGGCGATGGCGATGATTGCAATCGGACCACTGGTGCTGGTATTCCCGTTCCTGCAAAAGTATTTCGTCAAAGGCCTTACCGTAGGCGCTGTGAAGGGCTGATCCCGGTAAACGGCCGGATTAGTATAGGCAAGTTCAGAAGGAAGAGGCAATAATACAGAAGAATTCCAGGGAGGTCTATTATTATGAAGTGGTTGAAAAAGAGTTCTGTTGTATTGACATCGCTTGTGCTGACTTCAGCTCTAGTAACCGGCTGCGGCGGGAATAATGCTGCCAATTCACCGGCGGGCACAGCCCAGCCTGGAGGCGCGGCCAGCTCCGGATTGAAGCCTTACGAAGTGGTAATGGTATTCCCCGATGCGCCGCAAAACGATAGTCAGCGGGTACAGGATGCGATGAATGATTATCTTAAGAAGACTTATCCGGAAATGAACATGACGGTCAAGCTGAATCCTATCGACTGGGGCGCGTGGAGTGATAAAACGAACCTGATGATGGCCTCCGGCGACAAAATGGACCTGCTGTTTACAGCAGATTGGCTCGGGTTCCAGCAACAGGTGACCAAAGGGGGCTTGCTGCCGCTGGATGAGCTGCTCGCTAAATACGGCCCGGACATCGAAGCTGTAGAGAAGGACTATCACGGGCCGGCTAAACGCGGCGGCAAGCTGTACGGTATTCATACCCACCAGGAGCTGGGCGGTGCACAAGGGGTCTACTTGAACAAAGAGCTTGTTGACAAGTACAACTTTGATCTGACTGCACTGAAGTCCGGTAAAGTCGAGGAGCTGGAACCGATGCTCCAGACCATCAAGGAGAACGAACCGGGGATTACGCCTCTGGTCGCACCGAGCTTTCCTCTCGAAGCGTACTATTCATCCACGAATCTGGATTCTATTGTGAGTATTGCAGCGATTAACACCGTGGGAACAGCGGCAGATGATTATACAGTCATCAATTCCTACACGACTCCGCGGTATATGGAGCTTGCCAAGCTTACCAACAAATGGTACAAGGCAGGATACATTAACAAGGATGCACTGACACCTGGTCTGGATGCCTGGAAGAAGATTCAAGCGGGTAAAGGCTTCGCCTTTGTCTCTGATATGGATATTATCGCGGATATGGAGATCGGCACAGCAGCCGTATCACCCAATGGTTCGATTAAAGCAGGCCGTGAGATGCTGCAGGTTCCGCTTAATATTGACCGTTTGCAGACAGGCAAAATGACAGCAACCATGTATGCGATTGCAAAAAGCTCCGTTGATCCGGAACGTGCCATGATGCTGCTTAACCTGTTCTATAAGGACAAGGAATTGCTGACCCTGTTCAACTTCGGGATTGAAGGCACCCATTATGTGCTCAAAGACGGGCAAATTACGCTGCCGGAAGGCAAAACGACAGATAATGTCGGCTACTACCATGATATTATGTGGCAGCTAGGCAATCAAATGCTCAATTATACCCGTGTAGGCGAAGATCCGAATAAATACCAGAACTATGAAAAGTTCAACGAACAGGTGTCCTCTAATCCTTCCCGGATCTTCGGATTTGTCTTCGATCCGGAGCCGGTAAAAAATGAATTGATCTCGATCGACAACGCCAACAAAACCTTTGTTGACGGTCTGAAGTCCGGCCAGCTCGATCCGGAGGAGTCGCTTCCTAAAATGCTGGACAAACAAAAAGCGGCGGGAGCAGACAAAGTACTCGCGGAGGTGCAAAAGCAGCTGGATGCCTGGCTCGCTGAAAACGGCAAGAAATAAGCGGAATAACTAAGCTCAATCTACATGGAATGGAGTATTCATATGGACAATGGAGTATTGACGCATATAGATATATATCCCGATCAGGCCCAGTACAAAACCAGTCAATCCGGCAGCGTGATCATTGAAGTAGAAACCCGGGAGAAAGTAGTTCTGGAGCTGGTTGTCGGCTTCTACAAGCTGGAGCAGCAGGTTGCTGAAGCAACGCTAAGCATCCGTACGGAACCAGGCGTGAGACAAAGAGTATCCGTTCCCTTGTTTACTGAAGCTACAGAGTGGGCAGGTTACGGGGTCAAGGCTACAGTGCTGTGCAATGAAGCTGTAGTGTCAACCGCCTACACCTCCTACGATATTGCCGATCATTGGGGCCGGGCGCCGCGGTATGGATTTTTAAGCGATTTCCGGAGTGAAGAATCCGGAGACACCCGTGACGTCGACAGCATGAACAAATTCCACTTGAATGTCATACAGTTCTATGACTGGATGTACCGGCATGATGAGCTGGTTCCTGCAGAGGATGAATTTACCGATCCGATGGGCCGGACGATGTCCTATAAGGTGGTTCGTGAAAAAGTTGCAGCCGTACACGATAAAGGGATGGCGGCTATGGCCTATGGAGCGGTATATGCAAGTCTTAAGGATTTCTTGCAGGCGCGTCCGGAATGGGGACTGTATAACCGCCAGGGAGATCCGTTTCACTTAATAAATCTGTTCTATATTATGGATATTACCCCGGATTCGCCTTGGACCGATCATATTGTTGAACAGTTCCGTCAGGCCGTACAGGCCGGATTCGACGGAATTCATATGGACCAATACGGCTTTCCCAAGAAAGCAGTGCGCCGTATCGCCGGAAAAGAAGAACTGGTCGATTTGGCGGAATGTTATCCGGCACTGATTAACCGGACCCAGGCGGCCGTGAAGGAAATCAAGGCAGAGGCCGGGGTTATTTTCAATAATGTGGGTAATTATCCTATAAATAAGACGGCCTCGGCGGATCAGGAGGCGCTTTATATTGAAGTGTGGCCGCCGGTAGTCCGGTTGCGGGAGCTTAAAGGACTGATTGATCATGCGCGTTCCCTCGACCCGCACAAGCCGGTGATTCTCTCCGCCTACCTGCCCTCCTTCTACCCGGAAGCCGGACATGACAAGGAATGGGCCGAGAACGGGGCGCTGCTGACGATGGCCTCCATATTCGCCGGCGGGGGATATCACCTCTTGCTGGGTGAGGATCATGGAATGCTGACGATGCCCTACTATCCCGATTATGCAGTGATGCGGCCTGAATTTGCTGTCGAGGTCAGACGCTACTATGATTTCATCGTGCGTTTTGGAGTGCTGATACATGATGCGCAATTAGAGGATGTGTCTTATACCTATACTGCCGGGGTTAACACCGAGATTACCTTCGAAGGCCATGTGCCTTTTGCCCCGAACGGAGATATTGACTCTGTCTGGACGATCATTAAGCGCAAGCCGGGCTATCAGATTCTGCAGCTGATTAACCTTGCCGGGCTTGAGGATGACTATTGGGAGCATGGCAAGAAACAGCGGCCGGAGGTTCAAAATGATGTGGTGTGTACACTGCTGATCGAACAGCCGATTGAATGCATTTACATGGCCAGCCCGGATGATCAGGCCCAGGAAGTGAACTTCCTGGATTACGAGGTGGTTCCTCACGGGCAAGGACTTGCGGCCAGATTCACTTTGCCGTCCTTGCGCATCTGGTCCATGGTTGTAGTCAAATTTAGCTTACAGGAGTGAATGGGTTGAACAATACGAAATGGTGGCAGACCGCTGTAATTTATCAGATATATCCCAGAAGTTATCAAGACAGCGACGGGGATGGAATCGGCGATCTCCGGGGGATTATCAGCAGGCTGGACTATCTGGAGCAGCTTGGCATTACCGCAATCTGGCTTAGTCCCGTATACAAATCACCCAATGACGATAACGGCTATGATATCAGCGATTACCAGGATATTATGAGCGAATTCGGAACCATGGATGACATGGATGAATTAATCGAGCAGGCCAGGCTGCGCAATATCCGGATTATTATGGACCTGGTTGTGAACCATACCTCTGACGAGCACCCTTGGTTCATTGAAGCCCATAAAGGAAAAGATAACCCGTACCGTGACTATTATATCTGGCGTGATCCGGTCAACGGCGGCGTTCCCAACTCCCTGCGTTCCACCTTCAGCGGATCGGCCTGGGAGCTTGACGAAGTCAGCGGCCAATACTTTCTGCACTTGTTCAGCCGCAGGCAGCCGGATCTGAACTGGGAGAACCCCAAGGTCCGTCAAGAGGTATGGGATATGATGAATTTCTGGCTGGATAAGGGCGTCGGCGGATTCCGCATGGACGTCATTGATCTGGTCGGCAAAATTCCCGATCAGGAGATCACAGGAAATGGTCCGAAGCTGCATGAATATCTGCAGGAGATGAACCGGGAGACCTTCGGAGCGCATGATGTCCTGACGGTGGGAGAGACCTGGGGGGCGACTCCGGAAGTAGCCAAGCTCTACTCCAATCCCGACCGCAAGGAGCTGTCGATGGTGTTCCAGTTCGAGCACATTGGTCTGGATCAGCAGGACGGGGGAGAGAAGTGGGACCTGAAGCCCCTGGATGTAAGCGAATTGAAACAGGTGCTGGCGAAATGGCAGACCGAGCTGGGGAACGAGGGCTGGAACAGCCTGTTCTGGAACAATCATGATTTGCCGAGAATTGTATCGCGCTGGGGCAACGATAAACAGTACCGTGTGCAGAGCGCCAAAATGTTCGCCATTCTTCTGCATTTGATGAAGGGCACGCCTTACATTTATCAGGGCGAGGAGCTCGGAATGACCAATTATCCGATTCAGGATATCAGCGAAGCGCAGGATATTGAGGCCATCAATATGTATCATGAACGGATCGGGCAAGGCTATGCCAAGGAAGCTATCATTCAGTCCATTAATGCCAAGGGAAGAGATAACGCCCGGACTCCGATGCAGTGGGATACTACCCGTAACGCAGGATTTACAACCGGAGAGCCATGGCTGCCTGTACATCCGAATTATAAGGAAATTAATATGGAGGCCAATCTGAAGGATCCGGATTCGGTGTTCCATTGCTACCGTAAGCTGATTGAACTGCGGAAGAACAACCCGATTGTGGTATGGGGCGAGTTCGAACTGGTGACTGGCGTGCCGGATCAAGTGTTCATGTACTACCGCCGCTATGAAGGACACACCTGGCTGGTAACGGCCAACTTCAGCGGGGAGCCCATCACGCTGGAATTGCCGGAACTGGGTCAGGCCGGATTCATCATCGGCAACTATTCCAGAGATCATGTGGACTTCAAGCAACTGCAATTACAGCCGTATGAAGCCTTTGTTGTCATACTTGCATAGACACCAAACAAGGATGCCAACCCTGATAAAAAGGGAGGCATCCTTATTGTTATTGCTGACTATATACCGTCAGCTTATTTGCGGTTGCGGAGGCGTTCCAGCTCGGCTTCAACCGCGCTGTTCAGCGGGGATTCAGGAGCTGCTGCGGCTGCAGCCAGCCCGGATTGCTCGGCCAGTGCTTCCTGCATGGCGATCTTGTCTTCCATCCGTTCGAAGCCACGGGCTGCGGCACCAGCGTTCAGTACCTGGCCGCCGTATCCGGCCGGGGAGCATGATGCGCTGGCTTGTGCAGACTGCTTGATCTCAGCAGCTTTGCGGGCACGTTCAGCCAGCTCGGCTCGTTTGGCTTTGAGGCGCGTATGTTCTTCCTTAACACCGGCAAGCTGTACCTCCAGCGAGGCAAGTGCTGCCTGCGTCTCTTGAAGTCCGGCAGTGCATTCCTGTCCGCTCTCTGTGTAGCGGAGCTTAGCCATTACCGCCAGGCGGGCAGCAGGTTCATTGCCCTCGCTCATGAACTGGACTGCTTCCGCTTCACTGCGCTCTGCGAGCACCTTGTATTCGTAGATCCGGCGCTCCAGCACACTGGCTGCTGCCTTGAGTTCACGCTGTTTGCCTTCGGCATTAGCGATCTTGTCCTCCAGATCCCGCAGGTATTGCCCTGTCAGCAGGATCGGATCTTCCAGTTTGTTCAGTCCTTCATGAATAGCGGCCTTAGTTAGTGTAGTGATTCTTTGGAATATGCTCATAATAATGATCTCCTTTATATGTGGGTTGGTTAAGGTATGACGCAAGTATTTAATAGAAGGAATTAGTAGTTGTTGAAGCCATCATCGAAGCCGCCGTAGGATTCCTGGGGAACAATTAGGCTACCGATAATATACAGAAAGACTACAGTGCCGAAGCTGAATATCGTAGCGATAGCAACAATCAATCTTACAAGGGTTGCATCAACTTTGAAATAGCGGGCCAGTCCTCCGCATAAACCGGTGAGCTTCTTGTCTGTTACGGAGCGGGTTAATTTTTTTGTCATAGTGATATCTTCCTCTCTTATATGGTGATCGCCGGTTCGGCGTGTTCACTGCGTTGTCTATGTATGTATTGTACGAATATTTCCGGCTTGGCAAAACGGCCTGCAGACTGTTCTTTGTTCCCGACCTTAGTCGGGGATGCGGACCGCAATAGGGCGGGGAGAGGCTGGGAAATAACGTTAGATGCGCGTAGCCGTGCGGATTTTACACAATGGTGTGCTGCGGTTCATCCGGGGATAACACTGGAGGATTACACTCTAATCTAGAGCATATCCAAACATACGGGAGGACAAGGCCCCATGGGAATTCATAAGTATTTTCGCTCGCTGAATGAGCTGGAACGCATTATCCGTTGTCCGGGCAAATTCAAATTCGAGGAGCATAGCGTAGCGGCCCATTCCTGGAAGGTCGTACAGTATGCCAAAACGCTAGCGGACATTGAAGAGAAGCACGGCGCGGTGATCGACTGGAAGAAGCTGTACGAGATTACGAGCAGCCATGATTATGGAGAGATTTTTATCGGGGATATCAAAACGCCGGTGAAGCACTCCTCGCTCCAGCTAAGGTCGCTCATTCAGCAGGTTGAGGAGGGCATGATCGACAACTTCATCAAGGAGCATATTCCGGACGAGTTCAAAAGCATCTTCTACCATCAGCTGCGCGAAGGCAAGGACGAGTCGATCGAAGGCTTGATTCTGGAGGTTGCTGACAAGATGGATCAGGTGTACGAAGCTTTTGCCGAGCTGCAAAGAGGGAACACAGAGAAGGAATTCGTGGTGATGTACCGCAATGCCCTGATCAAGATCAAGAATATTGACCTTAAGTGTGTGGATTACTTCCTGGCAGAGATTCTGCCGGATATGGTGAATGAGGAGACGCTGTCTCCGATTGATATCAGACAGATTACGGAAGAGGCGCTGGCTCTGTAGATGAGCTGTGGCTCTTTTTTCATACATATATAGTTATACGTCAGGCCTGGAGGTGCTTCCTTGCGGAGGCGGCCCGGGCATACAGCACGGCTGATCCGTTAAAAGCGATATGGAGCGGAATCGTCAGCAGGATGGAACCGGTAACCTGTGCGATCAGCCCAAAGAATATTCCTCCGCTAAAAGCAAAGAGCATGAATCTGACGCTCTCGCGGTTCAGCTTGTAATACTGCAAATGGGAGACGGCGAACAGGAAGGCGGTAAGGAGAATAGCGCCGCTGACATCGATAAGGGAATTGGAATGGAGCTGCCCAAGACCCGGATGCTGCGCAAGAATGGGGAGAACCAGCCCCCGGAAGGCGATCTCTTCAAAGATCGGGAAGCACAGCACAAAGTTGACCGTATTATAAGTTCCCACAGGATTATAGCCGGAGGATCTGGAGATGATCAGGTTCACAAGCAGAATAATAAGGAACAGCGGGAGCACTCTCATTACATCTTGTGGAGCGTTGAAGGTGTAACTGTTGCTCCAGAGAAGACTCCCACCGATCATGGCGGCTCCCCAATAATAAATCGTATACCGTTCTTGCAGTTTAGAGATAACCCCGAGTACCCTCTCGAAGATCCGGTATGAAAAAGAAAGCAGTACAGCAATAACGCATAATTTCAGCAACAGCATGAATGGTTAGCCTCCAGATACAGTTGAAGTGTGAGAAAATGAAGGAGATGAATGTTACGGCGGACAGACCGGCAGAAATGCTATGATAAAAGGAAAAATAAGGATGGTGCATCGCTTTTGCAGTATTTTAATCTTATTCCGTTATCCACTACGCTAGTCTGGTTCAGTGTTCTGCTACTGATCGTATGGATCGTAGACTTCTTACAGGCTGGGTTCCTGGAACAGCTTCAAGCGCGCAGTATCCGGGAGCGGACTAAATCTATCATGGCGGATATTCTGATCTTTGCGGCCTTGAACGGCTTGCTTATGTATGTTCTTCATCCGATGGATAATCTGCTGCTGATTTCGCTGGCTGCTGCGGGACTGCTTGTTACGTATTTTATGACCTCCGATATGCGCAAGCGGCTCTCCCCATGCCGCCCTTGGATCTTGCTGATCCATGTGCTGCTGGGCATAAGCTTCTACCTGCTGTTCGGCATGCTGCTGATGAGCAGGCTGATCGTTACGTATAATCTTAACATGACGAATCAATTCGATATACTCTATTTCGTCTATGGACAGGATCGTGCGGTGGTGTACGCAGTGCTGCTGATTATGCTTGTCCTCTACTTCGTGATCGGCAAGCTGCTGATGCGGCCGCTGTATAGCTGGTTTGCTGTGAATTATTATCAGGAATCCAGAGTGAACATCAAGCTGGTTGGGGGAGAGCAAATTACAGGTATGTATATCCTGCGGGACCGGGATAGAAGATATGTGACAGCAAGCGACAGCCTGAACTCGGGGCCGGATGCCAGGCTCTACAGGATCAGCCGGGAGAAGATAGAGTATATGGAGAGAACCGGCAGTGTAAGCTGATCTGAATAGGTGATGCCAAGATAGCCCCCAGGCCGTATGGACGGTCCGGGGGCTATATGCTGTGATCCTATTTGCTTGCAGCTAATGACGGCTGCTTGGGTGCAGGCTTAACGCAGGAAGCGTATAAGTATATAATACTAGAAATACAAAACCGTGTACTTACGGACAGGAGGAGCAGGATGGAACAGGGGATTCATAAATTCAGCTGGGTGGGCAGTGATGAGATGTATTTGGATCATCCAACTACATATGCGCATGAGAGGATGGTGATCGGCCGTTACGGTGGAAACACTGCGGCCGGTGCCGCCAAAAATGAAGATGGCGCTTACGTATTAAGCGAGCCGGGCGGCGATTGGGAGTGGGTAATGCTCCTGGATGCGCACCATACGGCAGAAAGCGCGGAGCTGCTGATTCGCACAATCGACAATGAAGCTGATGAGATCATCAGGCTGCTGTCGCTGCCGGTTCAGCGGGCGTTCCGGGCGCTGGAGGAATTTCTGTTGTCTATTTTCACATCTGAGACGTTCATCAGCGAGTGCAGACAGGTTACCGGGGAGACGGCATGTCTGATCTGTGTACGCATGGAGAATTATCTCTGGTGGTTCTCGGTAGGGGATAACTCGCTCTATGTACTCCACCCTGAGCTGGCTGCCCGCGGGCAATATCTTCTGAATCAGCGCAATTACTACGAATGGATCGGCTTCGTGAACACCTTCGCCCAGCCCGTTGCCTGTTACTCCTCAGGCATCCGTGAGCTGCGGCAGGGCCGTAACGTGATCGTGTTAACGACGGACGGTCTTCTGGAGGTAGGAGCAAGGGTAATGGAGGACCCGCGCAGGCTTTATCTTGCTTTTACAGGGGAAGAGGATCTGGAGGGAAGTGTGCACAAGGTATTAGAGGATGTACATGAGCAGTTAGGCCAGGACAGTGCTACGGTTGTTGCCTGGAGTTATGATAATAGTAGAGAAGCGGCGATGCCGAGTGATTAGAGCCGTTATGCGGGTTATGTACCCGGCAACATGTTTATCTCCGGGACCATGCCCCCGAAACACTGGAGCGGATGGGTACGCGGGTGAATCAGTTGGGGATTGTTTTGAGAGTATGGAGTTTAAATATATAAGGATGTGATTATATTGTCAGGCAAGAAACGAAAGCGAAAGAAGGTAGCAGATACAATGGAGCTCGAAGTATTAGAGCAGGATGAGAATTTTTATTTTATTGCCGGATACACAGAGGGTGGGTTCCCCTTTGGAATCACTTGGGAAGAATATGAGGCTGAGAAAAAGGGCACTGGGACTGAAGAGAGTCTTCCCCTTAATGAGAACGCTTTAGACAGAGATGAGTTTTAGAGCTATCCAGGAATGAAGAAGGTGATGAAGATAAATTTTACTTTAGAAGATATCAGGGACTTCTGCGGGGACACCTTTTATGAGCGTGGACAATCCTATTATAATTCCGGGCGGGTAAGCGAGCTGATCTTTGATGCAGAAATCAACCGCTATAGAGCATGGGTAAAGGGAAGCAAAGCTTACCACGTTGAGATTTTTAATATCAATTTTACAGGAAATGATACCGAGGCCTACTGTACTTGTCCTGCTTATGAGAGCTATGGATGCTGTAAGCATGTGGCGGCAACACTTATTGCTATATTTAAGCAGAAGAGAAGCAAGTCGGTTAGTAAAAAATCGAAGAACGACAAACACAAATATAACCAGATGGATCATTTGATTTCCTCAATAACCGGGATGGAACAAAGCAGGCGGAACAGGACTTAATCTGACCGGCGCGGACACCGTTATTTTATATGACCTGTGGTGGAATCCGGCAGTAGAAGAGCAGGCTATCGGAAGAGCGCACCGGATGGGGCAACGGAATGTGGTGCAGGTGATCCGGCTGATCACAGAAGGTTCTATCGAGGAGAAGATTCTGGAGCTCCAGCAGCGCAAAAAGGATCTCATCGAAGAGGTCATCGAGGCTGGCGAGAACAAGACCATCGGATTGCCGGAGGAGGATATCCGCGAGTTGCTCTGGGTGTAGGAAGCCCGTACCTATTTTCCCCGTACATGCACTTCTAGGCACCTACCCACATACAATAAAAGGACCATGAACCCGTAGTTCTCCTTGCTGACCGGTTTCATTGTACATGTGCGGGAGGTGTCGCCAAGTTGCCTGGAATCATAAGCACGATTGCGCTGCTGATCAAAGAACTGACGCTGCTGGTATCTTACGTAAGGAACAACGCTTTTCCCCAGCCTCTATCGGAGCAGGATGAGAGCAAATACTTAGGCATGATGGCCGAGGGAGATGCCAAGGCACGGAACCTGCTGATTGAGCATAACCTGCGGCTGGTTGCCCATATAGTGAAGAAATTCGACAACACCGGCGAAGACATGGAGGACCTGATCTCCATCGGCACGATTGGGCTGATCAAGGCCATCGAGAGCTATCGCCCGAACAAGGGCACGAAGCTGGCTACTTTTGCGGCTCGTTGTATAGAGAATGAGATCCTGATGCACCTCCGGTCGCTGAAAAAGACCCGCAAGGACGTATCCCTCCACGATCCAATCGGAACGGATAAGGAAGGCAACGAGATCACCCTGATCGATATCCTAGGCTCGGAAGCGGATGATGTGATTAAAGAGGTCGATCTGAAGATTGAGAAGAGCAAGATCTATCGTAATCTGGATATCTTGGATGACCGGGAGAAGGAAGTGGTTGTTGGTCGGTTTGGATTAGATACAGGCGGGGAAGAACGGACGCAGCGGGAGATTGCGAAGGAGCTGGGGATCTCGCGGAGTTATGTGTCGCGGATTGAGAAGAGGGCGCTGATGAAGCTGTATCATGAGTTTTATAAGGTGAAAAGGTGATGTCTAGATAATAACTACAAATGTAGTATTTCTGAGAATTGCATAGAAAAAAGCAACTTATCTGAGAGATGAGTTGCTTTTTTCTATGCTTAAAATTAATGAGCTTTTAGATTTCAAAAAATACTATATAGGGACTAATAAAATGACTGAAAATAAAGTTGTATTTAAAAAGCAGAGTGTGAGCCTAGAATATGTTGAAAAGCTAGTTTGTGGGGGTAATGTGTTTAGAAAATATAATGATTGTAGTTAAGTTATTTTTTGTTATAGCCGATTGTTAAACTTTAGAGAAATATCCTTATTAGGAAGTTGATGAAAAGAAGGATATTGTAGGAATTTGTAGAAAATTATTATAGGGACATATAGGGGGGGGCCAAAGGCGTATATAGAACTCTAAGATGTACCTATGCAAACCGACAATTTACAACCTAGTACCTAGTAAAATCAGTACACTTAAGAGTAGGAGGATTATAATGATATTAAACAAAATAACCATTGAGAATTATAGGGAATTTTTAAACTCTTCTTTATCATTAATGGATGACATTACACTTTTAGCAGGGGCAAATAATAGCGGGAAGACATCGTTTATAGATCTCCTTGGGTGTATTTTTAATGTTGGGAAAACTTCTTTTTGTGTTTCCGATATTCCCGTGAAATTGTCAAAAAATGGTTGGATACAGTCTACCCTGTATTTATTAAGCATTTTAATAATGATTTGGACAAAGACAAAACAGTTACAACGTTAGTTAATGAGATTTACCCGCTTGAATCATTCGAAGAAACTTCTAGAATTATTATTCCTTCAACTGTAATTAAATTCAAAATTGATTATGATTTAAACGATGATATAAGAAACTATGCTGATTATATCATGGATTTTGACACAGATAAACGCTCTATTTATCTTGAATATTCATTTGAAGTTAATCAGACATCTCTCGTTCAGGCTTTAGAACGTGATTACGACAAACTTAAAAGTAGATTTGAAAAAATTGATGATAGAGATGCTGAGACTCCTAAAGTTAAAGTGTTTAAAGAAAAAAATTAATTACATATGTGTCTAGTATTATTGAAAAATGTTATTTTACAGATAGCCAATTTCAAATCCGGAATGAGATGGAACTTTCAGAGTTTAGAAAACTATTTAATTTTCAAAATATTATTGCTGGAAGGCCGCTTGATGACCAGAATAATGGAAAATTAAGAAGTATAAGTAGAAATGTGCTTGACGTAGCATGTCACGATGACAAGTGGACTTCTTTACTAAGTATTACCCGACAAAATCCTTCAACCTATAGAGGAGCTAGAAATAACGGATATTGTTCGTAAAGCCTCTATTGATGGATTAAGTGAAGCAATGCGTTCAGTAGCTCAAGCAAACGGTGGTAATACAGGAGGTCTAGTCCTTGACCTTGATATTTCTGAAGATGCTATCAATACTCTTTTAAATCAGGTAACAAAAGCAAAATACCAAATTGAAGACCATTTTTTAAGTGAAGCATCACAAGGTTTAGGTTATAGCAATATGATTTTTATTCTTCTTCAATTAGAAGCATATAAACGCAATATAGATCCTCTTCTAGTAAATATTTTTATTATAGAAGAACCAGAATCACATATGCATCCTCAGATGCAAAATGTATTTGGTAAGTACCTTCGTACATACTACAAACAAAAAAAAATTCAAGGTCTTGTGACAACCCATTCTAGTGAGATGGTTCGATCAACAGATATGAGAAATCTTAGAGTTGCACGTCCGATTAATTTGTTTGAAAGTAAAATATTTGATTTTTCTTCATTTAAAGAAAGTATCAGTGATGATCCCATTCTTGAAAATTTTTACGATTGGTTTTATGAAATAGGATTCTCGGATATCGTCTTCGCTGATAGAGTTATTATTTACGAAGGTGATACTGAAAGGATGCTAATACGAAAACTTGCAACTTTAGAAGATTTTCAAATTTTAAATCAGCAATATATAGCATTTGTACAGGTTGGTGGTGCATACGCATATAATTACAGAAAACTAATAGAGTTTATAAATATTAAAACGCTAATTCTAACAGATCTTGATTATACAAAGTCTGCTAATACCGAAAATCTTATCAAGAATTCTATGACGACAAATGCGACCATTAATAATTTCTACAAAATAGAATTCCCAGAAGCCTCTCCAACAGTATCTGATTTATATCAATGGAAAGAAAGTAAAAGAAATATCTTATTTGGCGGACTTGCTTGCTTAATATTCCAAGGCGAAACAGATAATTTTGCTCGTACATTAGAAGAAGCAATGCTTGCTAAGCATTATAAAATAACTACACTAGTACAGCATCAGATTTAAATTAGTTAATTAATGGTAGATATGATATAGTCGAGAAAAAAGAGGTATCGACTATGAGAAAACGTGAATATACCGTTCACTT
>NZ_JBHUKY010000102.1:0-33743 GCF_042684125.1 Paenibacillus rhizoplanae
CTGCCACTATTGCTAAAATGTCTAATGGCGAGTTTGTTGCGCTCAGTGTGATTGCGCGAATCTGTGAGGACTTGGAATGTAAGATCGAGGAAGTTGTCGAGTTTATAGAAGATACGAATACAGGCCGCGCCGAATAAGGTAGCGGTCTTTTTACCGTAGAATCACCGTCAAATTAGCGCCTTACGCCCGTACCCTTACGCTAACCCTCCGACGGACCTAGCGCGGCTGATTCACGGGCGTACGCAGGCAGAACGTGCGGTATATGTAACCTCCGCAGCAGCTCTCGCACTTAGTCCGCGCTGCATACTCGATTAGCTCAAAGATGCGCATGTCGATCGCGGGCTTAGCGGGAATCTCCGGTTCCTCTTCGTCCGGATCAGCGTCGTCCTGCGCTTCCAGCCGCTTACTCTCCGCTCGCGCCAGCGTATTGCTTGCGGTCTGCGGCGAGGACACTCCGATTGCGAGCGCGATCTCTTTTAGCGTGTGGCCTTCGTCACGTAGGCGCAGCGCTGTTTCTTCGCGTTCGGTTAGCGTTTCGGCGGACGCAGCGTTCGCGGGGCGGAACTTTCCATCCGCTGATTCTACGTTTCCAACTGGTTCATTCGGTACAGTTGGAATTTCCTCCGTTTCTTTCATCCAGCGTATTACTGTCGCATGACCCACGCCCAGCCACGCGCCAATCAACCGGTAACTCTTGCCTGCCCGACGCAAGTTTACGCAGCAAATTAGCGCCTTTCTACCGTTACCCTTCCGTTAATACTCCGGAGAGCCTATGCGCGCTAATTCAACGGTAAATCAACGGACAGGTAAAGCGCTGCCCTTAAGCGCCTAATATAACGACGAAAAGCGCCAGCCTAACGGACTCTCTCCGCTAAGACTGGCGCTATTTATTTGCGTGCTAACGTTTTGTTTTGCGTGGCCTCTCCGCTTTACTTATGACGGCGTGGATTGGCGAAAACTCATCGTGATTCTGTTTAACGTTCTTGTTCGAAAGGTGGGTATAGTGAGTCGTCATCCGGCTGTCAGCGTGGCCAAGGATCACCTGCAGATGGTGCTGCGCGCCTCCTTCTTCGAGGAACAACGTAGCTCCTGAGTGGCGAAGTAAATGAGGATAGACTCGCTTTTCTATGCCAGCTCTATCCGCGTATTTCTTGAGCTGATGGCGGAAATGGTTCGGAACTAGCCGGTCACCGTAGTTATTGAGGAAAATATACTCGCTGTCAAATTCCGTAGTCTCGCGTATCAGCTCCTGCAACAACTTAACGGTCCGCTTCGTGATCGGAACAACGCGGGCCTTGCGTGACTTCGTAACCTCTCTGCGTAGAGAAGCGTAACAGGCGGTTAAATCAACGTCGGTCTTTTTCAGAGATAGCGCTTCGTCAACGCGAAACATTCCGTCAACCAAAAGGTTAAGTACCACGTAATCCCTAAACTCGTTATATTTCCGCTGATTCGGCGCATGTATAAGGCGGCTCAACTCGTCCGCATTAAGAACGCCGATATCCCGCCCAATGTCCTGCACATTCTTTAAGTAGACGAATGGGTCCGCGTCAATAACTCCCTCATCCTTTAGAAACTTAAACATTGTCTTCATATTCTTAACGCGTGTATTAATCGACTTTGGCAGTAACCCAACGGTCCGCACCGAATCTGGAACGTTACATTTATCGCTAAATTTCGTCTTTTCATCGCGCAGCCATATTATGTACTCGCGGCCGGTCTCTACGGTAACATTACGGATATCACGAATGATACCGCGCAGGTCCAAGAACTCACAAAAGTATCCGTAATTCTGTTCGTACGTCTTAAGGGTATTCTCCGCGCGTCCTTCCGACTTCTTCGCTTGGTAATAGTAATCATAAAGGTAATCGAGTGAATAGCGCAGTTTATCCGCAGACCGCTCGCTCTTAACAGTCCGTCCTTTACGTTTATCCTCGCTCAAACTAAAAAACACCTCCCGTATTTTTACGGAAAGATGCCGATTGAATAACGTATATCATCGTTTTATCGTAGCGCATATCTGTGTGCTGTCACCGTCAGTCAACGTAACAGTCACCGTAACAAACAACGGGGTTACCTGCGTAATTTACAAAGCGCGCTGCCAGCGATGCGCTCTCCCAGCTGAGCTATGGCCCCATATTTTTATAATTTTACCAATTTAGAATTACATTATGTATTCTAAAATCTGATCTGACCGATAAGTTCAAGCCGCTTATTCATCAATGTGTTTCGTAGGCGACTTCTATATAATACAGAAATTCATTGTTAGTGTCAACACTTTTTCGAAATTATTTTTGAGGACAGACGCCCCACCCGGGAACTGGCCCTTAACCCCAGAGCCAGCCCCACTACACCAATCGAACCCTTCACTCCTAAGCGGCGAAGCTTACAGCCCGTCCAGCTCCTCAGTCTTCGAGAGCAGTCCCTTCAATTCCTTCATGAACATGTTAATGTCCTTGAACTGGCGGTACACGGACGCGAAGCGGACGTAAGCTACCTCGTCGACAGGATAGAGCTGCTCCATGACCAGCTCGCCGATCTGGCGGCTCTCGATCTCGGCGAGGGCGATGCCGCGCAGGCTTTTCTCCACCTCGGATACAATGACCTCCAGACGCTCTACAGGAACGGGACGTTTCTCGCAGGCGCGGATCAGACCGCGGAGGATTTTGTCGCGGCTGAACTCTTCACGGCTGCCGTCTTTTTTGATCACAATCAGGGGGGTCTCTTCAATCATCTCGAAGGTGGTGAACCGGCGGCTGCACAGCTCGCATTCCCGCCTGCGGCGGATGGACTTATTCTCATTGGCCGGGCGCGAGTCCAGGACCTTGGTATTGGTGTGGTCACAGTAAGGGCATTTCATAAGCTACTTCACTTCCTCATCATTAGAATGGTCAGGCCCGGTCCTTTGATACACCAGGGTTATGCGGGCTTAAATTAATTTCCAGAAAACACCGTTTATTTGTTGTTATGAATCTGACATGTCCGGCACATAATACAGTTACCAACCGATAGGAGGTGAACAGCAATGAGCCAAAATAACAACTCCAATAACCTGGTAGCTCCAAACTCACGCGGTGCCTTGGAACAACTGAAATATGAAGTTGCCCAGGAACTAGGTATCACCCTCTCCCCAGATGGATACCAAGGCAATAAAACTTCTTACGAAAACGGTTCGATCGGTGGTTACATCACTAAACGTCTTGTAACCCTGGCTGAACAGCAACTGGCAGGTCAGTACAAATAATAACCTGTTAAGCGCGACATAAGCTTGCCTAAGAAGTATCGAACGGCCTCCGGCCGTTTGATGCTTCTTTTTACATAACAGCAGCAAAAGTAACAAGCACCCTAGAACTCACTGTAGAGCTCGGTGTATTGATCATAATAATAAATCACACGCTGCACGTAGTGACGGGTCTCACCGAACGGAATGTCCTTCACAGAGGCTTCTGTTCCGTCCCACTGCCCTTCATCCAGCCAGCTTTGCACTTTGCCGGGTCCGGCATTGTAGGCAGCTATGACCGCTATACGGTTGCCATCGAACTGCTTGGACAGCGTAGACAAATACCAGGTACCCAATTCAATATTGGAGGAGGGCTCTTCCTTCAGCCGCTCCAGAGACACCTCGGGGAGCTTGGCCTTTTCGAGCGCCCACTTGGCGGTATCCGGCATCAGCTGCATGAGTCCCAGTGCGCCTTTTTTGGATTCGCGGCCGGTCTTATAATTGGTCTCCACACGGATGATGGATGCCACCAGGAACGGGTCCATCTCATACGTCTGGCTGTGCTGGCGGATCTCTTCTTTATAATATATGGGATAAAACCATGACATCCAGTTGGAGCCGAGAAACAGGATCGCTGTGAAGCCGATGAACAGCAGCAGCAGGACTCTTTTTTTGCGCAGCCACTTCATCATATCAGGCCCAGCCTGTCCCACAGCCGGGCAACCTGAAGCTCGGCAGACTCAGGATCACCGCTATTGTCGATCACATAATTAGCTTTCCTGCGTTTCAGTTCAATATCCATCTGGGACCGCAGCCGGTCCTCAGCCTGTTCCAGCTTCATTCCGCTGCGCTCCATGAGGCGGGCTAACTGCACCCTCCTCGGAACATAGACTACAATAATCTGATCGAACATGGAGTCCAGCTCTGATTCGTAGAGCAGCGGAATGTCCACAATGACCAGCCGCTGCGGATTCTCCTGCTCAAGCGCATACATCCTGGCCTTGATCTCCCTGCGGATGGCCGGATGGGTCAGGTTATTCAAAGTCTGGAGCGCCTCCGGGTCCCGGAAGACGATCTCCCCCAGCCCCGCCCGGTCCAGCGAGCCGTCAGGCAGCAGGATACGGTCTCCAAAAGCCTCCACCGCTGCCGCCAGCACCGGGTGTCCGGGGAGCATCACCTCTCGGGCGATGACATCGGCATCCACCAGTGCAGCTCCCTTGCGGACAAACAGTGCAGACACGGTGCTTTTTCCCGAAGCTATGCCTCCGGTTAAGCCTATAATCATGTACTCACCTCATAATAACTTCATTATACCCATTACAATTAATAATATCGCGGGCAGCGCAGCGGCATGCTTCATCCAGTAGCTGCCGGATAATCTCAGTCCTGTCTTCATCCCCAGCAGCAGAAAGGTTCCGCTGAATACAGCGATCATCAGCGAGGTGGACCACGGGCTGAATCCGAGCAGTGCCGCACCAAGGCCGGCCCCGAAGGCATCCAGCGACAACGCTATGCCCAGGATCATGGCTTCCATAGAAGAAATACTCCCCGAGGCATCCATATCAGCAGAAGACGGTGTGCGGAGAATCTGAATAACCACGCCTAGATGGCGAAGCTCCAGCGAGAATACGGCCGGCTTCAGCGGTTCCAGCTCTGCCTCCGCGCTTTGTACGGCAGCTGCCGTCTCCAGCCTGGCTTCCCGCCCGGAATATTCGTCTGCGGTCCCTGGGGCAGTCACTTCCTGCTCCTTCTCTTTCTGCGTCAGCATCTGGAACAGGGACCAGCAGCCCATTAAGACGAGAATAACCGCTCCGACACTGGAAGCGGCATGCGGCGAGACCACCTTGGCCAGCAGCACGCCGACCTGCATAGAACCATAAATGACCACTCCAGAACAGAGCGAGATAATCACAATCGAGAGCAAAGGAATTTTCATTTTACGCAGTCCATATGTAATGCCAACACCAAATCCATCCAGACTAAGAGCAAACGCAAGCAGCAATAGTGACAACAATGGGCTCAGCACCCGCAATCCCTCCCGTGAAGAACCGGAGCCGGTGGATTAAGCCATCCTGGCCGGAGCTCCGTTTCGCCATAATCAGCAATCTTCACACATTATATGGGCGGGACGGGCAGTGAGTGCCTATCTTTTGATGTAACTGGCTTATTCAGGTGTAACTGGCCCGGAAACGGGCTGTAAACGCAGCGCTGACACTATAAGAAAATTACAGAATCAGTACAGGTACCGGCTGGCAGGTGGGACAATAATGCGTTCCCCGTCCGCCGACCACACTCTTCTCAATCAGCGTGCCGCAGGTGGCACACGGCTGATCCTTGCGTCCGTAGATCTTGTGCTGATCCTGGTAGCTCCCGCTCTCCCCCTGGCCGTTGACATACGACTTCACAGAGGAGCCTCCGGCATTCACCGCTTCCGTCAGTGTTGCGACAATAGCAAGGTGCAATCTGGCCAGCTGATCCTCCGTGAGGGACTTCGCGGTCTCCTCCGGGTGGATGCCTGCGCGGTGCAGGGACTCATCTACATAAATATTGCCGATCCCTACTATATATTCCTGATTGAGCAGCAGCGGCTTGATCTTGGTGCTCCGCTTCGTGACAATCTCCTTGAACCGTTCCAGTGTGAAATCCGCATCCAGCGGCTCCTGCCCCAGCTTATTCAGCGGTTTCAGCAGCAGATCTTCCCCAGGCCCGAACAGATGCATCGTTCCGAACTGGCGCACATCCGTATAACGCAGCTCCGTCCCATCTGTGAAATGGAAAATAACATGCGTATGCTTGTCCAGCACCTCGTCCTTACGGTACATCCCGTAACGGCCCTCCATCCGCAGATGGGAGACCATCACCAGCCCGTCAAATACGAAACGCAGAAACTTGCCTCTGCGTTCAACGGTAACCACACTATGGCCTGCCAGCATATGGGCAAAGGCCTGAATATCATCCGGGCGCTGAATAATCCGCGGCAGCCGGACGGTGACATGCTCTATCTGCTTGCCTGTAATTAACTCATTAAGTGTTCTTCTGACTGTTTCGACTTCCGGCAATTCCGGCATCATGGCTCACCTCCACTCCATTATACCGGATATCTGCCATGTGCGGGGAGCCTATTTCGCTTCGTACCAGTTGCTCCCAAAACTTACCTCTGCCTTCAGCGGAACAGACAGCTCCAGCGCTCCGGCCATCACCTCTGGCAGCAGCTGCTTCATCTGCTCCAGCTCCTCCTCCGGCACCTCAAACACCAACTCATCGTGTACCTGGAGCAGCATCCGGCTCTTCAGGCCGCGCTCATGCAGCGCCTTATCCATATGAACCATGGCCAGCTTGATAATATCCGCAGCGGTTCCCTGAATCGGCGTATTCATCGCCGTACGTTCTGCGAAGGACCGCAGATTGAAGTTCTTCGCATTGATCTCCGGCAGATAACGGCGGCGTTCCAGCAGCGTAGTCACATATCCCTGCTTCCGGGCCTCGACCACAATATCATCCATGTAACGGCGCACACCCTGGAACACCTCGAAATACTGCTCAATGAACCGGGCCGCTTCCTTACGCGGAATGTTCAGGTTCTGCGACAGGCCGTAATCGCTGATGCCGTATACAATGCCGAAGTTAACCGCTTTGGCCGAGCGGCGCATATTACTGTCCACACTCTCCGCAGGGACGCCGAATACATCCATCGCGGTCTTGGTATGAATATCCATATCCTCGACAAAAGCTTCCTTCATCCGCGCATCGCCCGAGATATGCGCCAGCACACGCAGCTCGATCTGCGAGTAATCCGCCGCCAGAATCGACCAGCCCGGCTCAGAGGGCACGAATACCTTACGGATCTTACGGCCCTCTTCGAGCCGGATCGGAATGTTCTGCAGGTTCGGGAACTGGCTGCTCAGCCGGCCCGTAGCCGCAATCGTCTGCCGGTAGAAGGTGTGTACCTTGCCGGTCTCCGGTGAGATTTCCTTCATCAGGCCTTCCACATACGTGGATTGCAGCTTGGCAATGGAACGGTATTGCAGAATCAGGCGCACGGCGTCATGATAAGGCGCAAGCTTTTCCAGCACCTCTGCATCCGTTGAATATCCGGTCTTCGTCTTCTTCACGACTGGCAGACCGAGCTTCACGAACAGAACCTCGCCTAGTTGCTTCGGAGAATTAAGATTGAATTCGGTTCCGCAAGCGGAGTAAATCTCAGTGACCAGCCGGGAGATTTGGGCTTCGAATTCCTTGCCGAGCTGGATAAGATCGTCCTTGTTAACAGCAATGCCCTGTTTCTCCATATCGGCAAGAATCCGCGACAACGGCATCTCCAGGTCCTGGAACAGACCGGTCATATCCGTCTTGTCCAGCTCCACCTGCTGCTTCTGCACAATGCCAAGCACGGTTGCACTCTTGCGGGCGACATGCTCACCGAGAATCTTAAGCTCAGGAATTCTATATTTGGCCCCTTTGCCGAAGACATCTTCATCCGGCGATAAGCGGGGCAGGCCGTATTTCGTGGTCAGGTCATTCAGGTTCTGGCTCGCTTCGGTCGGGTCCAGCAGGTATGCGGCAAGCTGAACATCATTAGCGGCTCCGGCAAGAGCAATCCCCTGCCAATGCAGCGCCAGATCGGCACGGTGCAGATCATACCCGCTCTTCGGTGCCTGATCGTCGCCAAGCCAGTTCCGCAGCGGTTCCGCTGCCTTACTCTTCAGCAGGGCAAAAGGCACGAAATAATGCTGCTCCGGCGAAGACAGCCCGAGGCCGATCACTTCGGCACGGTGCGGGTTCTCCCCGTTAGATTCCACATGTAGAGCAGAAATGCCCGGCAGTGCCTGAACCAGCTTCTCTATTCCGGCTTCGTCAACGATTGTAATCGTAAGCTCTGCCGCTTCCACCGCTGCGGGGCCGGACAGACTGCCGTCCGCCGCATGCGAATAGGCGCTCAGCGACAGGCGTTCCAGCAGAGACTTGAACTCCAGCTTCGCCAGGGCAGGACCCGCCGTATCGGCAACAATTCCGCTGAACACCATATCCTCCCAGGTATGTTCAAGCGGAACCTCGCGGTAGATCGTCGCCAATTTTTTGCTCATGATGGCGCTGTCCGCGTGCTCTTCCAGCTTCTCTTTCATTTTCCCCTTCAGTTCACCGGTTCCGGCCAGTACGCCCTCCACCGATCCGAACTGCTGGAGCAGCTTAAGCGCTGTCTTCTCCCCGACTCCCGGCACCCCGGGAATATTGTCGCTGGCATCGCCCATCAGCCCCTTCAGATCAATGATCTGATCAGGGGTGAGATCATATTTGTCACGGATCTGCTTAGGTCCGTAGAGCTCCACTTCCGTAACTCCCTTGCGCACCATCGCTATGGTCGTATGCTCGGAAGCCAGCTGCAGCATATCCTTATCCCCGGACACAATCATTACCTGACGGCCGGCGGCATCCGCTTCCCTGGAGATGGTACCGATAATATCGTCAGCTTCGTAGCCTGCAATCTCGAATTGCGGAACCCCCAGCCCCTTCAGCAGCTCCTTGAGCAGCGGGAACTGCTCGGACAGCTCCGGCGGGGTCTTCTGGCGCCCGCCCTTATAATCTTCATAGCCTTCATGCCGGAAGGTAATCTTCCCCGCGTCGAAGGCCACAATCATATGTGTCGGTTTATGCTCCTCCAGCAGACGCAGCAGCATCGTCGTGAAACCGTATACCGCATTCGTCTGCTGTCCCGCTGTATTGGTCAGCGGCGGCATGGCGAAGAACGCCCGGTAAATGATATTATTTCCATCAATGAGTATCAGCTTGTCCACACTAGCACCTCGCCTTTTTCTTGCATTCTCCTTACATAGTACCATATGCTCCGCCCAAAACAGAACCTGAGACAAGAAGATCCATCCCTGTCCCGGCCCTTTGCCGCTGCTGATGGTATGGAATACAGATTTGCTAGGCGATGCTCACTTTAGAACAAAAAAAGGCAAGCCCCGGAGAGGAGGCTTGCTGCCTGACGTTCAAGGCACAGAGCTCTGCTAAGCTGTGTCTGTGCGCCGACATTATGCAATTATTGGTTCAAATCCGGACGTTTACCTGTAACCAGATACACTACACTTTCGCCAATATTCGTGGCATGATCGGCAATCCGCTCAATGTAACGGCCAACTAGTGTGAGCAGCATCGCCTGATTCACTGTTTCAGGCTTCTGAACCATATAAGTGTACAGTTCGTTAATCATCGCGCTGTACAGGCCATCAACCTGATCGTCATCCTGCGCCATTTTGTAGGCAAGGTCCGTGTTCTCGTCGAGATAAGACTGAATGGCCTCCGTGGTCATGATCGTGACAAGCTCAGCCATGCGCGGAATATCCACAAGCGGCTTGATCAGCTGCTGTCCCTGGATGCGCATCGTCACCTTGGCTACATCCAGTGCCAGATCGCCCATACGCTCCAGATCGCTGGAGATTTTGAAGGCTACAATAATGCGGCGCAGATCCTTCGCCACCGGCTGCTGGGTGATGATCAGCCGCGAGCCGATCTCCATAATCCGGTCTTCCATAGCGTTCAGCCGCAGGTCGGCTTTGACAATCTCCTGTGCCCGTACCGTATCAAGGGTCTGCAGGGCCAGTATCGCCCCATCCAGGGCATCCGTTACATGCTCGCCCATCTGCTGCAGCAGGGTGCGCAGTTCTTCCAGATCTTTATCGAATTCTTTTCTGCGAATCATATCGAAAGTGCTCCTCCTCAAAAACATATGGTCATATCGGGTGAACGGAGTGAACCTGAGACTTACGAGTCAGCCATCCTTAGCCGAAGCGGCCGGAGATATAATCTTCTGTGCGGGAATCTCTCGGATTCGAGAACAACAGCTCCGTGTCCGCAGCCTCCACAATGACGCCGTTCAGGAAAAATACAGTGCGTCCCGATACCCGGGCGGCCTGATGCATATTATGCGTGACCATTACAATCGTATACTTATCCCGCAGCTCCTGGACCAGCTCCTCAATCTTGAGTGTGGATACCGGGTCGAGCGCTGACGTCGCCTCATCCATCAGCAGAATATCCGGCTGTACGGCAAGGGCTCTGGCAATACAAAGACGCTGCTGCTGGCCTCCGGACAGACTTAAGGCAGACTTCTTGAGGAAATCCTTCACTTCCTCCCAGAGCGCGGACTGGCGCAGGCTTTGCTCTACAAGGACATCCAGCTCGGCCTTGCTCTTCACACCGTGCAGACGCGGGCCATAAGCCACATTATCATAGATCGACTTGGGAAAAGGATTGGGCTGCTGGAACACCATCCCCACCTGCTTGCGCAGACTCTCCACTTCGATCTCGTCGCTGTAGATATTTTTGCCGCCGATATTTACTTTACCTTCAATACGTGTTCCGGGAATCATGTCGTTCATACGGTTAAGGGTACGCAGCAGTGTGGATTTCCCGCAGCCGGAGGGTCCGATAAAAGCGGTCACCTGCTTCTCCGGAATCTGCAAATCCACATTCTTCAGGGCATGGAATGACTCATAGTAGAGATCTAGCTTCTCTATGTCAATGATGGATTTCATTAGTTTCTGTTGTCTCCTTCTCATCATCTTCGTTCCCCATGATAAGCTTTCAGTGTAAATAGAGCTCCAGAGAATTGTTAACGCAGTGTAAAAATCCTTGTACAGTTAGACAATGCCGGAGGAGAAGATGCTTATCTTGTGAGAAAAGAACACCGTCATGTTAAATGACCGGTGTTCTCTTCTTGTTGACGACCAGTTTGTAGCCCACGCCACGGATGGAATCGATATGCACCGATTCAGGGTCAAGCTCCAGCTTCTTGCGCAGGGAGCTGACATGCACATCTACGGTACGCTGGCCTCCGATATAGTCGAAGCCCCAGACCGCATTCATGAGATCATCCCGCGTCAGAACGACGCCCGGCTTCCGGGCCAGATACAGCAGCACTTCAAATTCCTTCGGCCGCAGATTGATGCTCTGTCCGCCCAGCGAGACTTCATAACGCTCGGGATAGATCTCCAGCTGTCCGAGAATAATCGTCGATGCAGATACCGCTGTCTCGGGCGGAGCTTCTTCGGCAATGCCGGAGATCCGCCGCAGTACTGCGCTGACCCGGGCCAGCAGCTCGGATACGCCGAAGGGCTTCGTAATATAGTCATCCGCACCGGACTTCAGCCCGCGGACGACATCCTCTTCCGCATTCTTGGCCGTCAGCACTATAACCGGTGTGCGGATGCCTTGTCCACGCAATTTATCCAGAATGTCAATGCCGTTCATGCCGGGCAGCATCAGATCCAGTACGATCAAGTCAAAAGGTTCTCTAGTCGCACGGTCATATCCTGCCGTTCCATGATCCTCCACCGTCACCTCGTAGCCTTCCTGTGTCAGGTTATAAGACAGCAGCCGGGCCAGTGTCGGTTCGTCTTCAATGACAAGCAATCGTTGTGCCATAGGTTCCCCCGTCTTTTCATAGGTTATTAATTTTACAAAACTGCACACATGCACATCATAGCACCACAATGTTAACTTGGTGTAAAATTATAAATTTATTCTCTATTAGGGTCCGCTATGATCCCCAGGGTTATTGATTCTCTTCCTGCAGCAGCGGCAATTCCAGGATAAATGAGCTGCCAATGCCCAGATCGCTCTCTACGTTAATAGACCCGCGATGCAGCTCGACGAGATGCTTCACGATGGATAGACCGAGGCCGGTTCCGCCGGAGCTTCTGGAGCGGGCTTTGTCCACCCGGTAAAAGCGTTCAAAGATCCGGGGCAGATCCTTACGCGGAATCCCCATCCCCGTATCGCTGACTGTAAAGCGCACGCTCTCGGTGCCATCCTTCTTCTGGATACTCACCACCGTCACTCTGACATTGCCCCCGTCCTGGGTGTAGTTGATCGCATTGGAGAGCAGATTCATGAAGATCTGGCGCAGCTTGTCTTCATCTCCCTCAATAAATAGCTCCGCAGGCACATCCGAGCTGAGCGTAATCTTCTTCTTCTCCGCTACCTTGCTGAGCGTTTCCAGCACGGAGTCGAAGAACTCGATCAGATGAATCGGGGAGCATTCCAGCTGAACGCGTTTGGATTCGATTTTGGACAGCTCCAGGATGTCACCGATCAGGCGGTTCAGCCGTTCGTTCTCATCGTAAATAATCTGCAGGAACGAACGCGCTGTCTTCTCATCCGTAACCCCACCGCCGAGGAGGGTCTCGGCGAAGCCTTTTACCGCAGCGACAGGGGTCTTCAGCTCGTGGGAGACATTGGCGACGAATTCGCTGCGCATCTTCTCAAGCCGGCGGATCTCTGTAACCTCCTGAAGCAGGAACAGCATGCCCCGGGAGCAGCCGTCCTGGATCATCGGCACCCCGTCCAGACGCACAATCCGCTCCACCGGATTATAGATGCTGCGCTCCTCGTGAACAGGTACACCTGCGGATACTCCATCATCGATCAGCCGGGTAAGCTCATAGTGATGCTTGATCTCCTTATAGGAATGCCCGGTCATCTCGCTGTTCTTCACATCGAGCAGCCGTTCGGCGGCCCGGTTGAGCAGGGCAATCTCTCCTTCAGCGTTAATCATCACAATGCCGCCGGTCATATTGTCGAGGACGCTCTGCAGCAGGTCCTCATTGTCGCGGATGGTCTTCAGCTGAGCCTGGAGACTGTCCGCCATCGCGTTGATTGCTGTAGCCAGCTGGCCGATCTCATCCTTGCGCTTCATGGGCACCCGGGCATCGTAATCGAGATCGGTAATCCGCCGTGCCACTCTGGTGATCTGCTCCAGCGGTGAGGTCATACTGGAAGCCACCTTGTAGCTCACCAAGGTTGCGGCAATGAACAGCAGCACCAGCCCCCCTGCCATGATCATCCACGCCCGGTTCAGTCCTTCAGTTACGGTATCCAGCCCCATCGACAGCCGGATATACCCGTCAAAGCCCTGAGCCGAGGACACGGAACCCGCCACATACATCATTTCACGGTCTAATGTATCACTGTAACGGATCGCCCGGCCAATCCCCTCCTTCGCGGCCAGCAGCTCCTCCTCGCGGGTAGAGTGGTTGTCCATCTCGCGCGGATTCTTCTCCGAGTCGCCGATAACCCGGCCTTGCTTCGTAATGAAGGTGACGCGTGATCCGGTCAAGCTGGAGATCTTCTCTGCCTGTTCTGTATAGTAGTTCAGGGCATCCGGACTGCTGGTATCCATGAATGAAAAGGTGCCGGAGAGCAGCTTTATTTCCCGGGACATGTTCTCTTCCAGCACGGAAATATGCGAATCCTTGAACAGCTGAGCCATGGTGATCCCGGCCCCGGTCATTGATATTCCTATCAGTGCCATAAGTATGATTGTAAGTCGAATGCGGAATGGTTTCATCAGCAGTAGTCCTCTTCCTTATCATTATGTCCTTGAGAACACTCTACCTTCATTTTCGTCAAAATACCAGTTCCGGCGGCGATTATCAACGGAGTGTAAAATGTGCGGAGAGCGGGGGGCGGGGCTGGAATATACTGAGGGGCGAGGATGGAGCGATATCTGAGATCCAAGAGCCTGGGCCGAGGATGGAGCGCTGTGGGATCTTTAATGGACGCTCCGCAAACGGACTGTTGTTCCGATCGCTGTTGTCTCCAGATTTTATTTATTCCCCTAAACGGTAAAAATCCGGAGACAAAGGCGAACGCTGCCGCTTCTCCACAATCAGTCCGTCCGCTGCGCTGTTTAAGAGGGGGGAGTTACGGCAAACCCTAAACCCTTAAACCCAGTCCATATAATGAATTAAAAAAGAAATCGCCCTTTATTAAAGGGCAGTATCATGCCTCTTAAATAAAGAGCAATTCTGTATACACTTATAACCAATGACTCTTTGGTCTCCCACTAACTTTCAGCGTATCATCTACTGGTTTATTCGCTATTCGCGGGAGAGAGCCGGTTACTTCTAAAATCCTGCTCAAAATGCAACATTCGCCTCATTAGATCAGCCCAAAACCAAAAGTGTTGCAGAAAAAGCAGCATTTCACTATCTCCAGGCGGGTCTGCGGAACAATTCCTGCAATTCATGCAACAATTCTCCCGCACATCCAGTCATCTAGGAATCGAAGCTGCAACAAATGCAACATTTATGGCCGGCCGAAGACGTACTTGAGATCCTTCAGTCTGCCAGCATCAATCCATCCGTCGGGGAGTTCTAGAAATCATCTTCCGCTAACTCCCCAGCAGTTGACCGGTACTACTCAGACTTAATTGCGCCACTATACTGAACGTTACTGATCCTTCCAGCGCTGCACGCTTATTGTCACTGTTTGCGCTCCGCCTGCCGGCGTAAGCGTCCGGTTGGCAATTTCTGCGCCGCTGGATGTAGTCTCTACTGTGCCCCAGCTTCCGCGCGTCAGCTTATACGTCACGGCACTGCCTGCCGGAAGATTCAAGGTGACGGAATAGATGCCATCGCTGCCGCGTGTCAGCAGGTACGCCGGATCTGCCGCATTCCAGCTGTTGAATGATCCCGTCAGATAGACCGGGGCATTCGACGGAGTGGACCCCGGAACGCTGACCCGGAAGGTCACGCTGTCTGCCTGAGGTTCACCTGTGGTTAAGCTCCCCCCTGCCAGACTCGAGCTGCCAGTACCAAAATGATAATTGTTACCGCCATTGCTATCCCAGGTGCCGCTGCCGTTATTGAAAGCTGCGGTCAGACCTGTAGCGCTGCCCAGCGGAATGGTAATAGACTTGTACCCGCTGAAGTCCGAGGCCTGCATCTGCACACCCGGTGAAGTCGTCCAGACCGTTGCCCCATCCAGCTTGTAATGGATATAGGAGTTGCTGAACGCCGTATTCTTGTAATAGATTGTCGCAGTGTTGCCCGCCGGAGTGGCGGTTGGCACAGGTGTTGCCGTTGGCGCTACCATTGGTGTGGCGGTTGGTGCTACAGTTGGTGCTACGGTCGATGTTGCGGTCGGCGCTACGGTTGGTGCCACCGTGGGTGTCGCGCTAGGTGCAATTGTCGGCGTTGGGCTCGGCTTCACCGTGGGCGTTGGTATCACCGTCGCCGTTGGCGTTTCACTCGGCTTAGCCGTTGGTGTCGCTGTTGGAGCTACGGTTGGCGTAGCTGTCGGCGTTACCGGGCCGCCTGCCTGGATATTGCCTGTAGGCGTATAGGTCCAGGTGCCGATGCCGAACAGGTAATTGCTGCCGCCGTTGCTGTCCCAAGTCCCGCTGCCGTTATTGAAGCAGGCTTCGAGCTGGGTAGCTGCGCCGATGTTGATGGTGATTTTGTTATAGCCTGCCACTTCCGATGCCGGAATCACTACGCCTGGTGCAGTCGTCCATGTCCCCCCTGCCGGGCGGTAATGGATGTAAGGAGTGGAATAACCCTGCTTATAATAGATCGTAACATTATTGCCTGCCGGGGTAGTGGCAGCTGCTGCGGCACTGAAGCCGGAGAGGTTGCCGGACGCATCATAGGCTTTAATTCTGTATTCGTATGCAGTACTGGCTGACAAGCCGCTGTCTGTATATGAGGTAGAGGCAGTTGTTCCAATTTTGACACCATTGCGGTAGACCTCATAGCCTGTAACACGGATATTATCTGTAGCGGCATTCCAGGTCAGCCCGATAGAAGAAGCATTAACCACTGTGGCCTGAAAATTGCCTGGAACAGCCGGAGCTTCAGTATCCGGGACAGCGGGCACATCGGTGATGAACGGATGCGTTCCTTCAATAGTACCTTGGATGCTCTCCTTATATTTTCCGTTCTCCAGCGTATATTTGCCGGCACCGACGTAGACCTGCTGAATATCGCTTTTGGTGACGTTACCTTTGGCATCCTTTGCTTCAATATAGTAGTCCAATAGCTGATCGCGGTAATCGGAGATGTAGGAGAAATACAGGTTCCCGATATCCGTGGCCGGAACCTTCTGCATGATCGTCTTGCTGCTTGGCTGCCAGTCTACACCGTTAATATCCGCGCTCAGGTCACGGACATTCATCGGGTATTCCGTCCACGCACCGACTTTGACGGGATCAATGCCGGGTACACCAGCTGCAGCCAAAGCTGCGGGATCATATACTTTGAAGGTGTTATCCGCTGCATCTGCCGTCTTATCGCGGTGTGCCCGGACCTTAACCTTGATCTCACTGATCCCGCTCGTATCGAACGCATACGTATAAATGGCAAAAGCATTATTGTAATGCTGAAGAGTCCAGCCTTCTGCCTTGCTGACATTGGCACTGCCCGGATTGTACGGGTAGCGCTGCGGCCACCAGACGGAGGGGCCGGTTTTATCTTTGGCCAGCTTCTGTGATACATAGGGCTTGGAGAAATAGAGCGATTGATTGAAGGACAACGCCGGCTTCACACTGTCATCCACATTCTCATCATAATAGCCGAATCCCGAGTCCATCGCAGGAAGCAGGAAATACCAGGCCAGCTCAGCGGGATTGGCACCTCCTGCGTAATCATTCGCGGCGTTCCCCTTCACAGGATAGGAGAGCATCCACGGATTCAACTGATTGCCCTCGTAGGTCACCTCCCGGTCCATCGGATTCCCTGGCTTCCAATAATTCGGATGCTCATCCAGCCAGATCTGCTCAGCCGTCTTGGCATAATTCAGGGAAGCCTGGAGCAGGGCAAAGTTCCGCTCAAGATAATGATAGCCCTTCTCGAAGGAGACGGTCATACCTTCCTGGACACCCGCCAGATTCTTCTTCGGAGCGTACGCGGTTCCATTCACCTGATTGAAGGCCGCGAACTGTCCCTTCCAGATTCCGAACGGCAGATGCCAGTGGTACCAGGTCGGATCAGAGGACGAATCCCGGGTATCGATCCAGGAGCCGTCCTGTACATGAACCACATCGCTAGCTGCTGGTGTATTGCTGCGCAGATACTCATCAATCCCCATTCCGGTCACACCGCTGCTTGCATAGGTGACATTCCCGGCATTACGCCAAGTCTCCTCGGAACCTGCCCGGCCCGAAGAATTATCCCCGTCATGGGCCACGACAAAAATCTGCTTCTGCGCGACCAGATTCTCATACGGCTTAAGCACATCTGCTTTTACCTGGCCCAGGTATCCTTCCTCCCAGGACTGCGCCTGGGCGACTGGTACGCCGACCACCCTGGATTCAGCCCCGGTTGCCGGATCGACATAACGGACCCAATGGGCCGTGGAGGCAAAAGGATATTTGTTATAGACCACCTGCTGCTCATTGAACATCGGTTCACTTACCCAGTCCCCGGCTGTACTGACATTCTGCAGATCACTGCGGTTGGGTGGTGAGACCATCGTATCTGTGCCTGGACTGTCCAGCAGCGGATAATCCTTAAGTGTGCGGGAGAAGTGGTTATTGCCGATCACGGACCACTGGATGCCGAGCTTGTTCAGCACCGGGATGATCCGCTCCGAGAACCCCAGCTCTGTCGGGAAAAACCCCTTCGATGACTTATAGCTGCTGCCAAGGAAATACGGCTGGGCCATTGATGCTCCATGATAGATCATATCCTTGAGCAAATAATCGTTGCCGACCAGCGGTCCCATCGAATGATGCCCGGAGAAATGAATCAGGTCGAGCATGTTGTCGCCGCCCGTGGTTTTGAGCTGGGTTACGGCGTTCTTCCAGGGAGTTCCCCAGGCAGGATTATTGTATCCGCTTACATTACCTTGTTGAATAATACTGTTCACATTGTTCACTACAGACCCCGACATGGTAACATGCATTTGCGCCTGGGGATGATTACTGTTCAGCGCATTCGCCACACTCCAGGGCCAGGTTAAATACGCACCGGTCTTGGCGTGATGCGAATAATAGGAGACCAGATCATCATGGGGCATTGGAAATCCATTCGGCAGATAATAGGGATATCCCGAGGGCGGATTCTGCTTCAGCTGGATAACTTCTCCATCGTAGGTATAGCGGATCGGGCTGCCTACAGGTGTGGAATTGTAAGTGTTCAGGTCATAGTAGGCCCAGAAATTCGGCATATGATTATGGTAGACATGCGTAGCGGCAATATCTGCCGAGACAGGAGACAATACTGCCGGAATGCTCAGAAGCCCGCCCAGGAGCATGGCTGTAATTTTGCGCAGGGAGGTAGATTTCTTGGTCATTGGTCAACTCCTTCTCATCAGGTTCATTCTTCTTCGTCAAAAAAAACGGGGGCGCCGGACATTCATCCTGCGCCCCCTCTAGCTGCTTACTGATCCTTCCAGCGCTGCACGCTTATTGTCACTGTCTGCGCTCCGCCTGCCGGCGTAAGCGTCCGGTTGGCAATTTCTGCGCCGCTGGATGTAGTCTCTACCGTGCCCCAGCTTCCGCGCGTCAGCTTATACGTCACGGCGCTGCCTGCCGGAAGACTCAAGGTGACGGAATAGATGTCATCGCTGCCGCGTGTCAGCAGGTAGGCTGGATCTGCCGCATTCCAGCTGTTGAATGATCCCGTCAGATAGACCGGGGCATTCGGCGGAGTGGACCCCGGAACGCTGACCCGGAAGGTCACGCTGTCTGCCTGAGGTTCACCTGTGGTTAAGCTCCCCCCTGCCAGACTGGAGCTGCCGGTACCAAAATGATAATTGTTACCGCCATTGCTATCCCAGGTGCCGCTCCCGTTATTGAAAGCTGCGGTCAGACCTGTAGCGCTGCCCAGCGGAATGGTAATGGACTTGTAGCCAGTGAAGTCCGAGGCCTGCATCTGCACGCCCGGTGAAGTCGTCCAGACCGTTGCCCCATCCAGCTTGTAATGGATATAGGCGTTGCTGAACGCCGTATTCTTGTAATAGATTGTCGCAGTGTTGCCCGCCGGAGTGGCGGTTGGCACAGGTGTTGCCGTAGGCGCTACCGTTGGTGTTACTGTTGGTGTTGCGGTGGGTGCTACAGTCGGTGTTGCAGTCGGTGCTAGGGTTGGTACCACCGTAGGCGCCACGGTTGGTGTCGCTGTTGGTGCTACGGTTGGCGTAGCAGTCGGCGATGCCGTTGGCGTTACCGGGCCGCCTGCCTGGATATTGCCTGTAGGCGTGTAGGTCCAGGTGCCGGTGCCGAACAGATAATTGCTGCCGCCATTGCTATCCCAGGTGCCGCTGCTGTTATTGAAGCAGGCTTCGAGCTGGGTGGCTGCGCCGATGTTGATGGTGATTTTGTTATAGCCTGCCACTTCAGCGGCTGGAATCGCTACACCCGGCGAGACTGTCCAGGTACCCCCAACCGGGCGGTAATGAATGTACGGATTGGTGTAACCCTGCTTGTAGTATATCGTTACACTGTTCCCGGCTGGTGTGACGATCAGTGCCGCTGCGCTAAGTGCCGACAGATTGGCGGCGGCGTCATACGCTTTTACCGTATAAGAATAATTAGTGCTGCCGGATAATCCGCTATCGGTATACGATGTAGTCGCAGAGGTTCCGATCTTGACTCCATTGCGGTAAATCTCATACCCTGTAACTCCGACATTATCCGTGGAGGCCGACCAGGACACTAGCGCACTGGAGGCATTCTGGACCGTAGCCGTTACATTCTCCGGAACAGTCGGAGCCTTCGTATCAACGATGGACTGAGTCTTGGAGTAGATCTTGGCCGAATTGGCGCCCAGGGTAACTGTAATTTGCTTACCGGTGGCACCGCCCGCCTGCACAGTCACAGTATCGGAGGGGTTCAACTGGTTCACCAGAACCGTACCTGCGGTAAGCGTGCTTTCGGCGCGCAGCGGCAGCGTCACCGTCTGTGATCCGCCGGATGCATTACTGAATGCGGAGATGACCTCCTGGCCGACATTCGTGCCCGTATCAATCCGCCGGGAGAAGGCGTATAGATTCTGTGCGGACCACATTTCGCGCTGGGTGCCGGTGCGGAGGGCCGGGTTGTTTTTGCGGATCTCGTTCAGCTTGGCTACATGCTTGAAGGTACTGGCATTCTCATTGAAATAATTCTCCAGCACATTGCCGTTTGCATCCCGCTTCACCATCGACCAGCGGTTCCATGTATCGGCGATCCCGCCCGTCATGATCTGCCCGTTGCCGTTGCCCTTATTCTGCTCTGTTCCCTGGAAGACCACAGGCGTTCCGCGTACGGTGAAAATAAAGGACAAAGCATTCTGCAGCTTCTCAACACTGCCCCCGGCCTCGGTCAGGAAGCGGTTGCGGTCATGATTGTCGATGAAGGTAACCATATGGTTGGCATTGCCGCCGTAGTAGGAGTCTTGAGCCAGGGTGCCTTTAATATTCGCGTCAAAAGACTGCCCGTACGCGAAGCTGTTCAGCACAGAGAAGAACAGCGGGAAGTCCAGCATCCCCCACTCCTTATTGGTACCGACCCAGCGGGAGACGAATTCGGCATTGCCGTCAAAGTTCTCCCCGAAGGTATTCACGCCCAGCAGGTTCTGAAGTTCACCGATATCTGTCGGCTTGATCAGCTTGGCCGCATCGACACGGGCACCGTCTGCCCCCGTATAGTCGAACCAGCCTTTAATGGAGCTGAAGATGGCCTGCTTGGCGGCAGGAACATCGAAGTCGATATCATCCAGACCACCCAGATCATGATTCTCCAGATAATCCTGGGCCCACTGATCGTACCGTCCATCGGCAAGTGACCAGTTAATATCCCCGTTATGGTGATACCAGGCCGGATTATTGAACGGAGCAGCCGGCTGCAGGGACGGGATATCATAATAGGCCTGAGTGCCGAGCATGTAATCACCGATGTGGTTGGGAACGACATCAATGATCACCTTAATTCCGAGCGCATGCGCGGAGTCTACGAGCTCTTTCAGCTTTTCTTTGGTGCCGAAGTAAGGGTTGGCCTTGTTCGGATCTTTGACATTGTAGCCGTGGTAGGCAGTGTTCTTGCCTGTACCGTTGTTCTCACGGTTAGTCATCTGGGGCTCGGCTACCGGTGAGATCCAGATCGCGGTATAGCCCATATTGTGAATATACGGGAGCTTGTCAATGACCCCCTGCCAGTCGCCGCCCTTCATGTAACGGAAATCCTCCTCAGAGTTCTCCCCGTAGCGGATGGCTGCTCCTGTGGCATTATTGGAAGTGTTTCCGTCATGGAAACGGTCAACCATAATCTGATAAATCGTGTCATTCTCGGTTACTGTTCCAATGCTGGCTGCTTCAGCCCTGGCCGGGGGCAGAACGAACATGCTCATCGCGATCGACAGTATCATAGATGTGATTAGTACGGGAACAAGTAGGCGTGTACGTTTACTTTTCATTCCTCATCTCCCTCTCATAAAAACGGATGCAACACACTTTCAGCAATGAATAAGCTGCCGTCAATAACTCCAATCTTTCTAATGCAAGGGAAACCGGTTTCCCCACTAAAAATTAACATGTCCCTGTATGCGCTGTCAAGACATATAATTTATAACTTCCACAAGCCCCATCCTATATGGGATGCCGACTCTGCAAAACATGAAAAAAATATTATTCGGCACAGCCGAATAGCTGTAAGTTCTTTTCAGGAACCGGTTGCCTCCAGAAAATATAGTGTTAGACTGATAAATAAAAATGCTGCAATATAGGGGGGACAGATATTATGTTGAACCCATCCATTCTGCGGGACGGATTAAGAATCATCTCTTCATGTAAAAAAGACACAGGGGATATCTGGCAGGCTCACTTTGGTGCTGCCGCTATTGGCAGTTATTTTTTTATTAAAACGAATAATCCGGCAGCAGAACTCGTCCGACTTGTAGCTTTGCAGACCGAAGCGATGATCCAAAGGATACTTGGGGAGAACGGCACACAACATCGTACCGGCTGTGACGAGCAGCTAGCTGTAAATGCCATACTTGAGGCCCTTGATACAACGATTGATCAGTTACACTGGGTCGGTCATAATGTGATTTACAGCGCGTCGTGTCTGCTGGCCATCCATGAACTTAAGGGCTGGGGAAGTGCGGAGGATCTTGCAGGAATAACCGATCTTATCCGCTCGTTTGAGCGGACAATTCCGGGGCGGTCATGGATTGGCTTCTCTGCTTCCGAAGTGAAGAGGATGGAGCTTACTGACGAGGACGGCTTTCCGGTCATCTCGACGCCCGGCGAGCTTTCTTCGCTTGTGCTGGAAGAATTAGCTCATTTCCCTGTCATTTACCGGGCAGAAGCACATCATGATCTGATGGGTCATATGCTGACTTTCTCCCACGCGTTAAACATCCTGTATGACCTTGGCCATGTCTCCTTTTTCCAAAGAGGGTTACCGCCTTTAATGAAATTGATTAAAGTTCTGCGCCACAGCCGTAACCTTGTACCTGGAGAACCCATCAAGCTGGTTTCACCTGTCGATCATTTGCCCCTGAAGCCGGCTGAGCGTGCGGACGTATTGCCGACCGACATTAAGTTTTGGGAGAAGGACTATAGCGGGCAGGATTGGGATTATGGTCACGTGTTTAAATTCCCCCATAGCTTCTATGACCATTTGCAGCGTGTAGAGCACAAGAAAGAGTCGTATATTGAAAAATTCCGGTATACGCTAATTCAATAAGCATCTTATATTTAAAAACAGCGTCAGTCTATGGACATTACTCTCGTCCATGGCTGACGCTGTTTCTTGGTTTGTTTGAGGTCCTGTTACTTAAACACCGGGTCCCGGAACTGGGCCAGCTTGGCGGCGGAATCCTTCTCCACATCGGCATGCAGGCTGTTACCATGGGCATCCATGGTCACAATTGCTGCGAACCCTTCCACCTGTAAATGCCACATCGCTTCGGGTATGCCGAATTCCATGAAGTCTACCGCATTAACCTTCTTGATACATTCTGCGTAATACTGCGCGGCACCGCCGATTGCATTAAGGTAGACCGCGCCGTGCTCCCCTAAGGCCTTGAGGGTCTTGGGTCCCATACCGCCTTTGCCGATTACGGCGCGAATACCGAATTTTTTGATAATATCGCCTTGATACGGCTCCTCGCGGATACTGGTCGTCGGGCCAGCGGCCTTCACATGCCAACCTTCATCATCCTTCAGCATGACCGGGCCACAGTGATAGATGACGGCACCGTTCAGATCGACAGGGGTGTCGTGATCCATGAGGTATTTGTGCAGGGCATCGCGGCCGGTATGCATCTCACCAGATAGAATAACCACATCGCCGACGCGCAGGCTGCGGATGTCCTCCTCGCTGATCGGTGTGCTCAGGCGGATCTCACGCGAGCCGCCTGAGCCAGCGGAAGCTGCCGCAGCCGGTTCAGATCCTGCCCCATTCCCTGAGACGGACGCATCCGAAGCGGCTTCGCCCGTACCGGATACAATAGCCGGTGCCGCAGGAATCGTAGCATCCTCTGGCACCACGCCGGAAGCTGCCCGATCTGCCGCAGCTACTCCCACCGATTCAGCAACAGGCTGCGGTGCAGCTTCTCCTTCAACGGATATCCCGGTGCCGCTCTCATACAGCCATTCCTGAATGTCACCGGTAGCCGGATGGACCAGAATGCCTTGACGGCGGAAGGCCCAGCAGTTATAAGCCACTGAGACGAAAAAGCTGGCTGGCAGCCGGTTCATTACTCCGATTTTGCAGCCCAGCAGCGTCACTTCACCGCCGAAGCCCATCGTGCCGATTCCGAGCTTATTGGCATTCTCCATAATGTAATTCTCCAGCTTGCCCAAATCTTCAATAGGATTCACATCCTCGACCTTGCGGAACAGCTGCTTCTTCGCCAGCTCATAGCCCGTGGTACGGTCGCCGCCAATGCCTACGCCAATGAAGCCTGCGCTACAGCCCTGGCCCTGCGCCTGGTATACGGAATGCAGGATGCACTTGCGGATACCGTCGAGGTCGCGTCCGGCTTTGCCGAGTCCCTCCAGCTCTGCCGGAAGGCTGTACTGGATGTTCTTATTCTCGCAGCCGCCGCCCTTCAGGATCAGCCGGACGTCAATGCTCTCTTCCTCCCACTGCTCAAAGTGAATCACCGGAGTCCCTGCCCCCAGATTATCCCCGCTGTTCTCGCCGGTTAGCGAATCCACGGAATTAGGCCGCAGCTTCCCGTTCTTCGTAGCGCGGATAATCGCACTATGAATATCCTTCTTCATTTCTATCTGATTCACGCCCACCGGCGTATGAATTATAAAAGTCGGCATCCCCGTATCCTGGCAGATCGGCGATATTTGCTGCTCCGCCATTCCGATATTTTGCGCTATCGTGGTAAGTGCCAGTCCGGAGCGTGTCGCCCGGTCTTCCAGCGCCCGTCCTCTGGCCACCGCCCGGCGCACATCGCCCGGCAGGTTCGTGGAGGTCTCTACAATCAAATTATAAATGCTCTCTTCAAAATGCTGCATCTTCATTCAGTCTCCTCTCCATCTGGTTCAAGCGGCCCTATCTCTGGTACAATTAGTTACTATAATAGCACATTACGCTGCTCATGAAAGGGGTTACTTCAAAATTGAACTACCATTTCTCTGCCTATCTCTACCGGCTGCAATATATCCAGCGCTGGAGCCTCATGCGCAGCACCGCCCCGGAGAACGTGGCGCAGCATTCGTTCCAGGTCGCCCTGCTGGCGCACATGCTATGCACCATAGGCAACGCCCATTTCGGCCGGTCGCTGAACGCCGACCGCGCATCCACGATGGCGCTGTTCCACGACGCCACCGAGGTCTTCACCGGCGACATCGCCACGCCGGTGAAGCATAACAACTCGCGTCTGCTGTCCAGCTTCCGCGAGATGGAGCAGGTGGCCGCCGACCGGCTGGCGGCCATGATTCCGCCGGAGCTGAGCGCAGTCTACGCGCCGCTCCTGCAGCCGCACACCAGCCCGCCCGGCTCCGAAGATGCCGGACTGCTCCGCTACGTCAAGGCAGCGGATGTGCTGGACGCTTACCTGAAATGCGTCTGGGAGGTCGCCGCAGGCAACCGAGAATTCGCCGCTGCCAAGGAGCAGACCGCCGCGAAGCTGCATGTGCTGGGAATGCCTGAGATGGAATATTTCCTTGAACACATGGCTCCGGGCTTCGAGATGTCACTGGACGAGCTGTCCTCCAGCGCGAGTCAGGGACAGTCTGCCGGACAACCTGAATCCATAGAGTAAATAGAGTACGATATTCGCATAGCGTTGGCAGTTACACTTACGTGTGAACAATGCTATGCGAATGCCGCTTTTAAGCGGAAACCTGTTTTTTCCAGTCGACTGCTTTCTGTCCGCATCCGGTGTCAGCCCTGAGGAGCGCACAATCGATCCATGTAATATTTCTCCAGCACATCGCGATTGTGTTCAGTTTTTCGCTTACATTCGGCCATACGTCTTCACAATAGAAGGAGAAGTTGACGCGAGAAGCCCTGTAATCTTTAGATTATGCAAATAACCCGCCTCACGGCGGGTTATTTGCGTCCGGTCAATCTGGTCAGTTGCGTGAGTCTGGTCAATCCAGTCAGTTACTCCAGACTACATCCATCCAATTCTTTTCGGCTAAGCCAAGCCAACCGGCTCGGACAGGATATCCCAGTCCTTGAACACCGGCTCCAGCCCTCGCAAGCGCAGCATCCCGGCGATCTCATCCACGCTGCGGTTGTCCGAAATTTCAAACTGCGGCGTTCCCCCTTCCAGGGAATGTCCGCCCACTTCGGTGGATACCCCTGCCGACATCTTCGTGATGCCGAGCTGGACCAGATGATCGCGCAGAGCGGCAGGCTCGCGTGTAGACAGTGAGATGCCAGAGCGCGGCAGGAATAGACGGTACGCCAGGATAATCTGCACCAGTGCACGGTCGGTCACATCACTTGCGGGGTTGAATTCCCCCAGGTATGGCCGGAATCTGGGAGTAGACAGCCCGATTTCGCATTCCGGGTACTTATCCTGCAAGTACCTCGCATGCAGCGCAGTGGCCAGAGCCTCCTGGCGCCATTCGTACATGCCAAGCAGGGCTCCGATGTTCACCGAACGGAACCCGGCCTCACAGCCCCGCTCGGGAGCATCCAGCCGGTTGCGGTAGACGCGTTTGGGTCCTTTTACATGCAGCGCACGATAAGTCTCCTGGTGGTAGACCTCCTGATAGAGCGTCAGACCGTCCACACCGGCGTCTCTGAGCTCAGCATATTCTGCTGTCGAGAGCGGATTCACTTCAATGCTGACGGAGGAAAAATAGCGCCGGAGCACATTCACGCAGTCCCTCACATAACCGGCCGGACTGTCCCTCCGGGATTCTCCGGTCAGAATGAGAATGTGGCGCAGGCCCGTGGCTGCGATGGTCTCTGCTTCCCGGGCGACCTGCTCCAGCGTTAGTTTTTTACGCGGAAAATCATATATAGAACTGAAGCTGCAATACGTGCAGTGATTCACGCAAAAATCAGCCAGATACATCGGTGTAAACAGCTGCATCACATGGCCGAAATGCGTACGCGTTAAACGGTGCGCCTTCTGCGCCATCTCCTCCAGATAAGGCTCCGCTGCCGGTGACAGCAATGCCATCAGCCCCTCTTCATCCACCTGCTCTGCACGAAGCGCGCGCTTCACATCCTCTGCCGTATACCGGTTCCACAGCATCCCGTAAGGAAGCTGCTCCAGCCGGGTCATCGTCTCATAAAAGCTCATGCCCTTCTCCCCCTCCCAATTCCATCTGTCAGGCTAAAAATCCGGTCAACGGTGAAGAGGCTGCCGCCGTCTCCTCCACGGGCCCCAGTCCGGCGAGAAAAGCCTTACGCCCTGCGGATATCGCATCATGGAAGGCCTCTGCCATCAGCAGCGGATCTTTGGCGGTGGCAATTGCTGTATTAAGCAGCACCGCTGCGGCTCCCATTTCCATCGCCTCAGCAGCCTCAGAGGGTCTGCCGATTCCGGCATCCACAATGACCGGCAGATCCGTTTCCGAGATCAGAATGCGGATCAGCTCCTTGGTCTGCAGTCCGCGGTTGGACCCGATTGGCGCTCCCAGCGGCATCACGGCCGCCGCCCCCGCAGCCTTCAACCGGAGAGCGGCGGACAGATCAGGACTCATATACGGAAGCACCACGAAGCCTTCTGCTGCGAGGATCTCGGTTGCCCGGATGGTCTCCATATTATCCGGCAGTAAATATTTCTGGTCGTTGATAACCTCAATCTTCACCCAGTTGCCTAGCCCCGCCGATCTCGCCAGCCGGGCAATCCGTACTGCTTCCTCTGCGGTGCGCGCACCGGAGGTATTGGGCAGCAAGGTCATATGGGAAGGAATATGGCTGACAATATTGTCCTTGCTCTCCGGGTCCACCCGGCGCAGGGCAACGGTAATGACCTGTGAGCCTGAGCGTACAATGACCTCGGGAATGAGGGTGTTACGGCTGTATTTTCCGGTACCAATGAACAGTCTGCTGGTTAGAGTCACTCCGCCAATCGTCAATGGATCTTTCATCTTAACGCCTCCTGGGATAATTCTTCGCCTGCATCTAAACTGCCAATCTGCCTGCTCGTTCGCTTCTCCTCTGCCCGCCTATCCCTAACCTCCGCCTACAAAATGAACCAGCTCCATCCGGTCCCCCTCGCTGAGCAGTGTCTCTCCATAAGCCTCTCTACGGGCAAGCTCACCGTTCAGCTCGACAATCACCAGCTTACCGGCCCACTCGGGCCGGGCCAGCAGATCCGCCAGTGTCCGGCAGCTCTCTTCGATCCTTTGACTCTTCCCGTTAACGGTCACATCCACGTCTGTTCACCTCCTGCTGTGCCCTGTGCTTGATCCATATCCGGCGTCTCAGCCAGCTCGGCCGCCCTCTGAACCGCTGCCCTGTATGCCCGGGCCGCTGCCACCGGGTCCGGGGCTCCGCAGATCCCCGACATGACAGCAATGCCAGCCGCCCCTTGGGCCAGCACTGTTCCGGCATTGCCCGGGGTAATCCCTCCGAGCGCAATCAGCGGTATGCGGCTCCAGCGGACGGCCTCCGCCAGCTGCTCCAGTCCGCGTGCCTGCTGTCCGGGCTTGCAGGCCGTCGGGAACACATGCCCGTAGAGGCAAAAGTCCGCTCCCTGCCTTCCAGCCTCCGCCGCCTCTTCCCGGGAGTGCACGGACCTGCCGATCCGCAGGTCCGGTGCACAGCCGCGCACTGCGGCTGGCGGAAGGCTATGCCAGGCTAACTGTACACCACCTGCCCCGGCGGCCAGGGCAAGATCGATCCGGTCATTAATGACCAGCTTCGAAGGCGGAACCCCGGCCTGAAGCATCTGCTGCGCCGCAGCCAGCAGTTCGCGGGCGGACATGGCTTTTTCCCGGAGATGAATATAATCCACCATGGGATGTACCGCCACTGCCCATTCGGCCAGCGCTTCAGGCATCAGCCGCCCGTCCGAGACCGCATGAATCTCGTACAATACCCTTCTCCTCCCGTCTGTTCCAGCTCACTCTACACCACTCCACAACACAAAAAAGACCGCCCCCATAAGGAAGCAGTCTGGAATAGAAGCAGGAATACCGGTACTAGCCGTATACCCCCGCTGCATTATTCGTTCTCCACTTCCCTACGCTGGTATAACCCAGATCAGGTTCAAAGGGTCCGAGCAGATACGCCCGTCTCAGCCTTGCGGCACCCCTAGTGATCGTTCTATGCGATTGTTTCGTCTTGCTTGTTGTATATTAGCATATAATTCCTGTTAGAGCTATTCTTTCGTAGATTTTACTTCAATTACAAAAACCACAGATGAACTCCCTTCTGAAAATTTACCATCCTCGGTTGTCCAGAATGCTGATATGCCGTAGTAATAAACACCTTGTTCTTTTGGAGCATTAAAAGAGCCGTTCTTCAATGGAATTTGTACTTCTTTATCATCGACAAATTGCTGAACGGTTAACCCGCCGGGTGCCGGTTTATAAGTATAAGCAACATCGATCCTCCCCTCAGGGGCTATAACAGTGGGAGTAACCCCCTGTACCATGGATTGTCCACCTGTATAATCCGCACATCCTAATTTTCCCCAGCAATAGCTGCCTTGGGTAACCGGAATTTGGGTTTTCCCGGAAGTAACAAGGGGTAGCGGCGGCGATTCCTGTGTAATTCTAATCCCAATTCTTTTTGCATTTCCTTCCAATCTTGTATTTTCCACAAGTCTCCCTGCAAAAGGAGTCAAATAAATGAACACTACCAGAAAAACTAAAATCCCCGCTGCAGATAGAATGAATCCTTTTTTTCTAAGCATCCCAATCCCCTTTTCATATCAAATTATCTAAATAGACGGAAATATATTGTAATAGTTACAAGCGCAGAAAAAAAGCCTGCCGGCAAGCGGTTAGGCTTTTTTATAATAGAATTTATATAAAGAATCTGCATCCAGATCTTATTCTGCACCCATCATCCGTTGACGACCTCGCCGCCGTTCACATGCATAACCTGTCCGCTCACATAAGAGGAATCGTCCGAGGCCAGGTATACATAAGCCGGTGCCAGCTCTTCAGGCTGCCCCGGGCGCTTCATCGGCTGGGTGCCGCCGAACTCACTGACCTTCTTCGCGTCAAAAGTTGACGGAATCAGCGGGGTCCAGATCGGTCCGGGCGCTACCGCATTCACGCGGATGCCCTTATCGGCCAGATTCATCGACAGCGAACGGGTGAAGCTGAGAATCGCTCCCTTGGTGGACGAATAGTCCAGCAGCTGCGGGCTGCCGCGATACGCCGTGATGGAGGTGGTGTTAATGATCGTAGCGCCTTTTTTAAGATGAGGCATAGCTGCCTTGGTCAGATAGAACATGGAGAAAATATTCGTCCGGAACGTACGCTCCAGCTGCTCCGCTGTGATGTCCTCAATATGGTCCTGCGGATGCTGCTCCGCCGCATTGTTGATCAGAATATCGAGCTTGCCAAGTCCTTCAACCGTTTGATGAATCAGGTCCTGACAGAAGGCTTCGTCCCCGATGTCCCCGGCGATCAAAATACACTTTCTGCCCTCCTGCTCCACCTGGCGCTTGGTCTCTTCCGCATCCTCATGCTCGTTCAAGTAGGAGATCACCACATCTGCGCCCTCCTTGGCAAAATGAACGGCAACCGCACGCCCGATCCCGCTGTCGCCTCCCGTAATGAGTGCGGCCTTGCCCAGCAGTTTGTCTGCTGCCTTGTAAGCCGATGTCTCAAACTCCGGAAGCGGATTCATCTCACTTTCAATTCCGGGCTGCTGATCCTGTACCTGCGGAGGCAGGGTTTTGATAGGTTGTTTACTTGTGTCTGGCATAATCCATTCTCCTTTCGCAGTTCACAATAATGTTGAACTCATCCTTGTTAGCATGGCTTAAGGTCTGGTGTTTATGCATCCTGGCAGCTTGTCTGAATCGCTTTACGTTATGTTACTTACCACACTTTGGAGCTGGCCAAACAACAAATCTTCCTTGACCGCCGCCCATAGCGGAACGATAGTCTGTAAGTAAGGAACGTTTCCAAAGAGAATATTATCTATATCCGCTAAGAGGAATGTCCTATACTTTGTGAGGAACGACAACTACCTTAACTGAGGGGACGCTTCTATCATGGGAAATGAGCGCATCTTGCTGACGAACGGAACTGTAATCGATGGAACCGGACAGCCGCCGCTGCATCATGTAAGCATTGAGATTGTTAATGGCCGCTTCGGCACCATAGCACAGCATAGTGACATTAACGGGAGAACCGGGTATGACTCCGCCACAACAGTGATCGACCTTGAGGGTATGGTCATTTTGCCGGGGTTTATTCACACCCATGCCCATACCAGCTTCAAGTACATACAGAATGAGCCGCTGCACGGATATCATACGGAATATTTGGCCGCGTGCCTTGCAGAAGGAATTACTACGATCCGCGATTAGGGGATGACTACGGCAGCATCGATTGAAGAGGTGGTCACTCACACGCAGCAGCTTGAGGGCGGTGCTTTTCCCAGAATTCTTACGTCCGGCAAAGTATTCACAGCTCCAGGCGGGTACGGTGGTCAGGAGCCTATCGGGGTAGGGAGTGCGGAGGAGGCGCGGCTTAAGGTCCGTGAAGTCCTGGGACAAGGAATACATTTCATCAAAACAGCGCTGGAAGACGGCTACGATCCCGCCACTGCCGGACTGCCCCAGCTGGATCAGGAGATTCTCGAAGCGATCTGCCAGGAGGCCCGAAGCATGGGTGCTTACGTGTCTGCTCATGTTACAAGTGCACGCAATCTTCAGATTCTGGTGAATGCAGGGATCAGCGATGCTGCCCATATGGTCTACGATCGGCTGGACGATCAACTGATCCGGCAAATGGTGAGCGCGAGCATCCATATCGTCCCCACACTCACCGTACTCCAGATGTTCCAGGACAAATTCGGAGCGCCGCTGCTGGAGCAAGGACTGGATAATGTCCGGAGATTTATTCAGGCAGGCGGAGAGGTTGGACTGGGGGATGATTTTATCGAAGAAGCTCCTCCGTGGTACAGAGCCGGGATGCCGTGGAAGGAGATCCAGTTGTTAGGTCAGGCTGGCCTCTCCCCGATGCAGATTATTGTGGCTGCCACTTCAACCGGTGCTAAGATCTGTCAGCTTGCTCATGAGCTGGGTACTATTGAAACAGGCAAGAGAGCCGACCTGTTTGTCGTCGGGGGAGATCCGCTGGCGGATATTAACAACTTGCGTCAGGTCAGATGGGTAATGAAAGACGGCAAGATCGTATCGAAATCACACTAGCAGGAGGTTTTGCAAAAATGAACGCAAGAATTACACTATCTCCGGTCACCCCGGACGATATCGATTTCATCACAGATCTGGAGAGCAACGCCTCACTCTGGCCCTTCGAGGATATGCTTCCAACCGACAAAGAGGCGGTCCGGAAGACTGTGGCGGAACGAATCCATAGCGACTGGCACAGACAATTCCTGATTAGGCTAGCCACTCCCGAAGCAACCCCTGTAGGGGAAGTGCATATACACTGGTATATAAAAGAGCGCGAGAGCTGGGAGCTGGGCTACAGCCTTTTCGCTGAATACCGGGGGCAAGGCTACTGCACCGAAGCGGCGCAGTTGGCCTTGAAGCTTGCTTTTAAAGAATGTAAGGCCCACAAAGTCGTAGCAATGTGCAATGAGTACAATACCTCATCCATCAAGGTGCTGGACAGACTAGGCATGGTGCGTGAGGGCGTATTCCGGGAAGAAATACACTGGAACAACCAGTGGGTGAACCAATACTTTTATGCGATACTGGACCGGGAGTACCAGGCGATTACTGGGATACGATAAACTCACGGCCTACGCGGCGCGTCCAGTCTAATTGTGTTCGGTTTTTCGATTACATTCGGCCTACCTGGCGCGTCCAGTCCAATTGTGTTCGGTTTTTCGATTACATTCGGCCTACCTGGCGCTCCCAGTCCAATTGTGTTCGGTTTTTCGATTACATTCGGCCTACGCGGTGCGCCCGGTCCAATTGTGTTCGGTTTTTCGATTACATTCGGCCTACGCGGCGCGTCCAGTCTAATTGCGTTCGGTTTAATACGAAAATAAAAGTACCGGAAAATGCGCCGCAGAACGGATTTTGACAAAAAAAGACCCACCGCCCCAAAAAAACGTTTCGTTTTTTTGAAAAAGGGGAGACTATTGGATAGGATTTAATTGCACGCTATATCCTAACTGCTGGATATATTTCACATACCTATCCAACGGGTTTTTCTTGGACGTCTCATCGCCTAGTGAGACGTCTATTTCTTGGTATGACCTTTTCTCCCGCATCAGGGCATGGAGGATTCGAATCAGCAAATGCGCGGTGGCGACGTTTGCTTTTTTATCTCCCCGTCTCTTACGTATTCGTCGAAAGAATTGGCCGATCCGGTTCGATGAGCGAGAGTTCGCCCAAGCCGCCTGCCACAAGGCCCCTTTCAGATGCTTGTTCCCTTGCATCGTTTTTGACTTTTTTCGCTTTCCAGCACTTTCGTTGTTCCCTGGACACACCCCCGCCCATGATGCAAACTGCGCATCACTCGGGACATTTCCGCGACATGCGGCCCCACTTCTGCAAAGATGGTCACGGCAGACGTCCGCTCAATTCCTGGAATGGAGTCAATTTGTTCAATCATCTCCAGATACGGTTCTGCTTTCGCCTCGATTCGAGCTTCCAGCTCCGTGATCCGTTTCTCCAAATAGACCAAGTGGTCCCAGTGGTCTCGAATCATCTCCCGATGATGACGGCGCAACTTGCCATTGAGCGCGCCCTAGCAACTGCGGAACTTTCTTTTTTAAACGGGTTTTGACCAGGCTTTTAACGGCCACTTCGTCTACGACCTCGCCGTACATGATCTTCTGGAGCAGGCCCCGTCCCGAAACCCCATATAGATCGGACATAAAGGTGGTTAGCTTGATGTTGGCATCCTGCAGGATTTTGTGGATGCGGTTCTTCTCCGCCGTCACCGCCTGCACCATCTTACTCCGGTAACGGGTCAAATCTCGCAAATCCCGGATGTCCTGTTCTGGCACCATACTGCCTTCAATGAGCCCGCAACGGTGCAATTGCGCTAACCAGCGCGCGTCTTGCATGTCACTTTTTCGACCCGGCATATTCTTTACCCTCTGGGCGTTGGCCAAGACAAGATCACAACTGCCCTCTAAGATGTTCCATACCGGTTTCCAAAACACGCCGGTACTCTCCATCACCACTTCAAGGCAGCCGTGTTCACTCAGCCAATCTTGCAG
>NZ_JBHUKY010000103.1:0-66556 GCF_042684125.1 Paenibacillus rhizoplanae
CATCAGTTGTTCCGCCAGGAGCATGGCTGAGTAGCTACGTACGGACGGGATAAGCGCTGAAAGCATCTAAGCGTGAAGCCCCCCTCAAGATGAGATTTCCCAACTAGTAAGACCCCTTGAAGACGACGAGGTAGATAGGTTGGAGGTGGAAGTGCAGCAATGCATGGAGCTGACCAATACTAATCGGTCGAGGGCTTATCCAAATTTCTAATACGCAGATTCATTTCGGATTCAGTTTTCAGGAATCAAATTCCTGAAAGATTTTAAGCTGCATGTCCTTTCTGAGGATTGATATTTTGCGGGAGTGATCTCACAGATGTCAACGCAGCGCAAAAATCATGTTTGGTGGCGATAGCGGAGGGGTTCCACACGTACCCATCCCGAACACGACCGTTAAGCCCTCCAGCGCCGATGGTACTTGGACCGAAGGGTCCTGGGAGAGTAGGACGTTGCCAAGCACATGAGCCATTGTCGAGCAATCGACAGTGGTTTTTTTGCGTGCAGACAAGCCTGTGGAAAAGCTGTGGATAGATTTCGGTAAGTGCAGAAAAGTTGCACACATGTGGATACAATTTCAGGAACGAATCTATCCCCGGAAGATGGGGGTATAACGCATAATTCAAGGGATGAGTCAAGAAAAAACATAAGTAATACACCGATTTTGTGGATAAAAAGTGAATAATGTGGATAGATAATTGCTATTCGTGGATAACTCGTTTTTGCCGGAAGAAACTCTTTCCGGTTTTTTATTTTGTTGTACAAAAGCTGTGGATAACTTGTGTGTTAAAGCCGATTCGGGGCGCCTCGTTAGCATCCGGACGATTTGCTTGTTATACTCTCTAATAAGCAATAATTGTCGCGATTTCTATGAAATATTAACGGGGTGAGCAGAATGGAAATTAGGAAATTACGGAACGAAGAATTTGAGGACAGCTTGAGCTTGTCCGAATATGCTTTTCAGTACAAGGTGTCCGGGGAAGACCGGGTACGCGCCAGGGAGAAATTTAAGCCGGACCAGATATGGGGGCTTTTTGAAGGAGATGGAATAGGCGCACAACTGACGCTTCTTCCGCTACAGGCATGTATCCAGGGCAGACCCGTTTCCATGGGGGGAATTGCCGGTGTCGCGACTTGGCCGGAGAACCGCCGGCAGGGGTATGTAGCCCATCTGCTGACCCATGCGCTGAAGACAATGAATGAGAACGGTCAAACGTTGTCCTTTTTGCATCCGTTCCTGATTCCTTTTTACCGTAAATTTGGCTGGGAGATCTACTGTGAATATAAGAAGTATACCATTCCTGTAGGGAAGTTCCCGCAGAAGACGGAGATCCAAGGCACTGTGAAGCGCGGGACACCTGATATTGCAGTATTTCAGCAGTTGTACAATACATTTGCCATGCGGTATAACGGCACGCTCCTGCGCACAGAGCAATGGTGGAAAGAAAGAGTGCTTGATGAGGATACGCACAGAGGTGTGTTTTATTCGGAGCAGGGTGAACCGGAAGGATATGTGCTGTATAAAATAGTGAACCAAGAGCTGATCATTGATGAATTTATCTATGTGAATGAGCTGGCCCGCCAGGGCTTGTGGACCTTTCTTGCCAACCATGACTCCATGCTTACAGCCGCACAGCTGAAGCTGGTGCCTGCTGATGACATACTTCCCTTCCTTCTCCCCGATCCGCGGATTGCGCAGGAGAATTATCCATACTTCATGGCACGTATTGTCAATGCTAAGGCTTTTGTGGAGAATATGACCTTCAATGTGCCGGAGGGTGACCGTGAACGGCTGCTTTATATTGAAGATAAGCATGCTTCCTGGAACAACGGGTTATGGCGGTGGAATGTGTCGGAGCAGGGGGAAGCAACGTTTACCCAGATTCAAGGCGAGCGGTCAGAGGCTGACCTTGAATGCAGTATCGGTACGCTTACTGTGCTGCTGATGGGATATAAACGTCCACATCAGGCAGCCAGGTACGGACAATTATCGGGGACTGCTGAGGCGACAGCTTGGCTTGAAGCGCTGATTCCGCAGGCCGAGACGGCATTATTCGATTTTTTCTGACAGAGAACGGCTCTTCCCCTTCCCTTGGAAGCGGAGGAGCTTTCCTATACATAACGTCTCAATTCAGTGATCTGTAAAGGGAACTGGAATACAATGCCGCCAAAAAGTAAAAAATAAGAGTAACCCCTTGGAATTCAGTGAGAATATGTTATAATATGAAAAAGTCAAAGAAAGTCAAAGTCAACGCGGCCCCGAGCTCATCGTTCTCAGGAATGTAACATTTAGAGAAAAGCGCAGTGCATAGGCGATCACAGCCGATTCTTAATGCATTGCCCGGGTTAAATTCTTAAGAGCATGTCTGGACGGCAGGCGTTGGCGCAGTACAGATTTACCCAATGCTTACACACTGGAGGATGAGTGATGCGTAATATCTCCGATATTATTGAACAATATCTGAAAGGTATTTTGCATGAAAGTCCCGAAGGTACGGTGGAAATTCAGCGCAATGATCTGGCGGACCAGTTCTCCTGTGTCCCGTCTCAGATCAATTACGTCATTAGTACACGGTTCACATTGGAAAAGGGTTATGTCGTGGAGAGCAAACGCGGCGGTGGCGGATATATCCGGATTCAGCGCTATGAGCTGCCTCAGAATGTGGCCTTGTATGCACATCTGAACTCCACAATAGGGAATGATATTGATCAGAATTGTGCCGAAGGGCTGATTTATCAGCTGGAGGAGGCCCGTTTCCTCTCCAAACGTGAAGCGTGTCTGATGCGGTCCGCGGTTTCCCGGGAATGCCTGACGGTTAATCTGCCGTACCGGGATGAGATTCGTGCCAAGCTTATGAAGGCTATGTTAATCTCTTTATTAGGCAAATAATTTGTCAAATGGTAGGAGGGACACCGCTCATGCTATGCCAGGAATGCGGCGTCAAACCGGCTACACTCCACTTCACGAAGATTGTGAACGGAGAGAAGACGGAGTTTCATATCTGCGAAAGCTGTGCGCGGGAGAAGGGTGAACTGATTCCCGGGACTGCGGGAGGCTTCTCTATCCACAGCTTGCTTTCCGGTCTCCTTGATCTGGAAGGCTCGGGCAAGGGCAAAACAGCAGCGCAAAATGTGCAGGGTCTGCAGTGTGAAAACTGCGGCATGACCTATTCACAGTTCAGCAAGCTTGGACGGTTTGGCTGCAGCTCTTGCTATAAGTATTTCGATAGTACGCTCGACCCGCTTTTCAGACGGGTGCATGGCAGTACGGCACATGTCGGCAAGCTTCCCAAGCGTGCAGGTGCACAGATCATGTGCAAACGCCAGATTGATGAGCTGAAGCAGGAATTGCAGCAGAGTATTGTGCAGGAGGAGTTCGAGACCGCAGCTGAGCTGAGGGACAGAATCCGCAAGCTTGAAAAAGAAATGCCACAAGAGTAAAGTCTTTGATATATAGGGGGGATTGGACATGTCAAGTCTCCGGTTTACCGAACAAGCACTTAGTGACTGGATGCGCTGCGGTGGCAGTCATTCTGAGATTGTAATCAGCAGCCGTATGCGAATCGCACGTAATCTGGAGCATCTGCCCTTCCCGCTGCTTGCCTCAAGAGAGCAGTCCGAAGAGGTGCTGGACCTGCTTGCCCCCGTTTTTCAGGGTGAAGCCTCTGCAGATTTCGGCAACTTTGAGCTGCTGAGACTGGATGAGCTGGATGAGCTGGATAAAAAGGTACTGGTCGAGAAGCATCTCATCAGTCCTAATCTGGCGGATGATTCCAAAGGCGGAGCAGTCATTCTTAATGAGGACGAGTCGGTCAGCATTATGATCAATGAGGAGGATCATCTCCGCATTCAGTGTCTGTTCCCCGGATTGCAGGTCAGAGAAGCCTGGGTAAGGGCAACTGCCATCGACGATATTTTTGAGGCTGCTGTGAATTATGCCTTTGATGACCGCAGAGGTTACCTGACCAGTTGTCCCACCAATGTGGGCACAGGGCTGAGAGCTTCGGTTATGGTCCATCTGCCGGCCTTGGTGATGACTCATCAGATTAACCGCATTTTGTCCGCAGTCAATCAGGTGGGGCTTACCGTTAGAGGAATTTATGGTGAAGGCAGCGAAGCAGTAGGGAATATCTTTCAGATCTCGAACCAGATTACGCTGGGACAGACCGAGAATGAGATCATCGAGAATCTTCACAGCGTAGTCACCCAGATTATAGAGCATGAACGGAATGCACGTGAACGCCTGCTGGTCGACTCTGCTCTCCGGATTACGGACCGCATTAAACGTTCCTACGGAATTCTGTCCTATGCGGCAGTGATGGAGCTTAAGGAGTCCGCACAGCGGCTCTCCGATCTGCGGCTTGGTGTGGACCTTGGAATTCTGGAAGGGCCGTCGATTTCAGTGCTCAATGAGTTGAATGTCAAGACCCAGACTGGTTTTCTGCAAAAGCTGTTCGGTGACGAGCTGACTTCCACCGAACGCGATATGTACCGGGCGAAGCTGCTCCGGGAGACATTGGGATCACAACATTAATTATAGATATATATTATCCGTGGAGGTGCAGGAGATATGATGTTTGGAAGATTTACGGAACGCGCACAAAAGGTGCTGGCGCTGGCGCAAGAAGAAGCCGTACGTTTGGGACACAACAACATTGGGACAGAACATATTTTGCTCGGACTGATTCGTGAAGGAGACGGCATTGCCGCTAAGGCACTGATCGGACTGGGTCTAGGTCTGGAGAAGATACAGGATGAAGTGGAAACGCTGATTGGCAGAGGTCAGGAGCAACCGACCAACATCGCTTATACTCCTCGTGCCAAGAAGGTGATTGAGCTGTCCATGGACGAAGCCCGCAAGCTGGGTCATACGTACGTGGGAACAGAGCATATCCTGCTCGGTCTAATCCGTGAAGGAGAGGGTGTAGCAGCTCGTGTGCTGAACAATCTCGGCATTAGCCTGAACAAGGCACGCCAGCAGGTACTGCAGCTTCTGGGCAGCAGTGAAGCCACCTCCAGCCACAGCGGAGCTCCGGCGAACGTTAGCACACCAACACTGGACGGCCTGGCGCGCGATCTGACGGCCTATGCCAAGGATGGTAACCTTGACCCTGTGATCGGCCGCAGCAAGGAAATTGAGCGTGTCATTCAGGTGCTGAGCCGCCGGACCAAGAATAATCCGGTACTGATTGGTGAACCGGGGGTTGGTAAAACAGCGATTGCCGAAGGTCTGGCCCAAAAGATCATCAACAATGAAATTCCGGAGACCCTGCGCGACAAACGCGTAATGACCCTTGATATGGGTTCTGTCGTAGCCGGTACGAAATACCGCGGTGAGTTCGAGGACCGCCTCAAAAAAATCATGGATGAGATTCGCCAAGCGGGCAACATCGTACTGTTCATTGATGAGCTTCATACGTTGATCGGTGCGGGTGGTGCGGAAGGTGCGATTGATGCCTCCAACATCCTGAAGCCTGCTCTAGCCCGTGGTGAGCTGCAATGCATCGGTGCCACTACGCTTGATGAATACCGCAAATATATTGAGAAGGACGCTGCCCTGGAGCGCCGCTTCCAGCCGATCACCGTGGATCAGCCTTCGCCGGAAGAAGCCGTTCAGATCCTGTTCGGTCTCCGCGACCGCTATGAAGCTCATCACCGGGTGAAGATTACGGATGAAGCCATTGTGGAAGCCGTCAAGCTGTCGGACCGCTATATTCCGGACCGGTTCCTGCCGGACAAGGCGATTGACCTGATTGATGAAGCGGGCTCCAAGGTAAGACTGAATTCTTACACCATTCCGCCGAATCTGAAGGAACTCGAAATGCGTCTGGATGATATCCGCAAGGAGAAGGATTCCGCAGTACAAAGCCAGGAATTCGAGAAGGCTGCTGCACTGCGCGATACCGAGCAGAAAATTCGGGAAGAGCTGGATACTACGAAGAACCAGTGGAAAGAAAAGCAGGGCCGCACCGATTCTCAGGTTACGCCTGAGGATATCGCACAGGTTGTTGCCAGCTGGACCGGCATTCCGGTCAGCAAGCTGAAGGAAGAAGAGACGGACCGTCTGCTGAACATGGAGTCCTTGCTTCATGAACGAGTAATTGGACAGGATGAAGCCGTTAAGGCTGTCAGCCGGGCACTCCGCCGGGCACGTGCGGGTCTGAAGGACCCGAAACGTCCGATGGGCTCCTTCATCTTCCTCGGACCCACAGGGGTTGGTAAAACCGAGCTGGCACGGGCACTTGCCGAAGCGATGTTCGGTGACGAGAATGCGGTAATCCGCATCGACATGTCGGAATACATGGAGAAGCACTCCACCTCGCGTCTGGTTGGGGCTCCTCCAGGATATGTAGGATATGAAGAAGGCGGACAGCTTACGGAGAAGGTACGCCGCAAGCCATATTCCGTGGTCCTGCTGGATGAGATTGAGAAGGCTCACCCTGAAGTGTTCAACATTCTGCTGCAGGTGCTGGAAGACGGCCGTCTGACCGATTCCAAAGGCCGCGTGGTCGATTTCCGCAATACACTGATTATCCTGACCTCTAACGTAGGCGCACAAGCGATCCGTAAGAATTCGACTCTAGGCTTCACCGCGGTACAGGATGCCGGTGCCGATTACGGCAATATGAAGGGTAAGGTAATGGAAGAGCTGAAGAAGAGCTTCCGCCCTGAGTTCCTGAACCGGATCGACGAGATCATTGTCTTCCACTCCCTGGATGAGAAGCATATCGCCGAGATCGTTACCCTGATGTCCGAGGAGCTGCGCAAGCGTCTGCGAGAGCACGATGTAGATTTCCTGCTGACGGATGCTGCCAAAGCATTCCTGGCTAAAGAGGGCTACGACCCGGCCTTCGGTGCCCGTCCGCTCCGCCGGGCGATTCAGAAGCATATCGAAGACCGCCTCTCCGAAGAGCTGCTCAAAGGAAACATCAAGAAGGGGGATTCCCTTAACATTGATGAGGTTAACGGCGAACTGGTTGTTACCACCGTTGAAGCACCGGCAGAGGTCTCCCTGGAGAAAACAGTCGAAACTGAATAATTGTTCCGGAAAATGAAACAAAGCTCCCGCTCCTCCGTATAGAGGGGCGGGAGCTTTGTTTGTAACCAGCCCATCAGGCATGACCTAGACATGCCTAAATGAAGACGCAAATGAAAAGTAGATCTTAAGTGTCCTTCCGTTAAGTGTGCAGAAATGGTAAACTTTGAATAAGAGAAAAATATCCGCAATTTTAGCAAGTTCGGACGGTAAGGAGTGCACATGGCTAAACCTAAAACAAAATTTTTCTGTACCGAATGCGGCTACGAATCACCGAAATGGTTCGGTAAGTGCCCGGGCTGCCAGGAATGGAACTCGATGGTAGAGGAAACGGAAAGCGTCGTCAAAACACAAGGCATGAATGCACCTATTTTTCAGAGTAAAGAAAAGGCGCAATCGATCATAAATATAGAAAGTGACAAGGAGCCGCGTATTCTGACGGGCATCGGTGAGCTTAACCGCGTGCTAGGCGGAGGGATCGTACCCGGCTCGCTGGTGCTGGTTGGAGGCGACCCCGGAATCGGGAAATCCACACTGCTGCTTCAGACTTCGCATGCCCTTACCACTCAGGGACTGCGCGTTCTGTACATTTCGGGGGAAGAATCCGTGCGGCAGACTAAGCTGCGGGCCGACCGCCTCGGAGCACTGTCTGCGGAATTGTACGTTCTATGTGAGACGAACATGGAGAGTATCGAGGAAGCGATTGAGCAGATTCAGCCTCAATTTCTGGTTATTGACTCGATCCAGACTGTATTTATGCCGGAGGTAACCAGTGCGCCGGGCAGTGTGGCACAGGTGCGGGAATGTACGACAAGATTCATGCGAATCGCCAAGATCCGGGGAATTGCCACAGTGCTTGTGGGGCATGTAACAAAGGAAGGCGCTATTGCCGGCCCACGTATGCTGGAGCACATGGTGGATTGTGTCCTTTACTTTGAAGGAGAACGCCATCATACGTACCGTCTGCTGCGTGCGGTGAAGAACCGCTTCGGCTCCACCAATGAGATCGGCATTTTTGAAATGGGGGAAATCGGGCTGACCGAGGTGGAGAACCCGTCAGAGCTGTTCTTGTCCGAGCGCCCGCTCGGCGTGGCCGGTTCAGCTGTGGTAGCCAGCATGGAGGGCACAAGACCCGTTCTTGTTGAATTGCAGGCGTTGGTTGCTTCGACACATTTCCCTTCGCCCCGCAGAATGTGCACAGGTATGGATCATCAGAGAATGGCGCTGATCATTGCTGTACTGGAGAAGCGGATGGGCATGTTCCTGCAGAATCAGGACGCTTACCTCAATGTCGCGGGAGGGGTGAAGCTGGATGAGCCGGCGGTGGATTTGGCTGTTGCCGTCAGCATCGCCTCCAGCTTCCGTGATTTTCCGACCAAGCCTTATGATGTGTTTTTCGGGGAGGTAGGGCTTACCGGTGAGGTGAGAGGGGTATCACGCGCTGAGATGCGGGTGAAGGAGGCGGCCAAGCTTGGCTTCCGGCGGGTGATTATGCCCGAGAAGAGTCTGAAGGGCTGGAAGCATCCGCAGGATATCCAGATTATAGGCGTCAGCACAGTAGCACAGGCACTAGCGGTCGCGTTAGATTAGGGGGCACAGGGACATGAAAGAATATAATCCATTAGATAATATGAATGATCTGCTTAGAATGGCCGCACCCGGAACACCCTTCCGGGAGGGGCTGGAGAACGTGCTTCGCGCGAAGACCGGGGCACTGATTGTTGTCGGATATAGTCCGGAAGTCATGGAGGTTGTCGATGGCGGCTTCTCCATTAACTGCGATTTTTCGCCCAATTATTTATACGAGCTGGCCAAAATGGACGGAGCGATTATTCTGAGCGAGGATCTGAAGCGGATTCTGTACGCCAACACACAGCTTATCCCCGATTCTTCCATCTCTTCGATCGAGACAGGAATCCGTCACCGGACGGCTGAACGTGTAGCGAAGCAGACCGGCAAGCTGGTTGTTTCCATTTCCCAGCGCCGTAATATTATTACGCTGTATCAGGGCTCCATCCGTTACGCGCTCAAGGAAATCGGTGCGATTCTGGCCAAAGCCAACCAGGCGATTCAGACCCTGGAGAAGTACAAAGCCGTTCTGACACAAGGGCTGACCAACCTGTCTGCTTCCGAATACGAGGGGATTGTAACGGTGGCGGAGGTCGTCGGTGTGATTCAGCGGGTGGAGATGGTTCTGAGAATCAAAATGGAAATTAAACGTTACATCAACGAGCTTGGCAATGAAGGCCGGCTGATCAGCATGCAGATGGAAGAATTGGTTGGAAATACTGAGGAAGACGCCTGGCTTCTGTACAGAGACTATGCAAGAGTGGAGCAGGAGGACAAGATCCGTGAGATCATTGCCGGGCTGAAGCGCAGCAGTGATGATGAACTGATGGATGACAACCATATTGCCCGCTTGCTGGGCTATTCCTCGACAGCCATTTCCTCCGAAGAAGCTGTGACTCCGCGCGGTTACCGCCTGCTGAACAAGATTCCAAGGCTGCCGAATGTGATCATTCACAATTTGGTGGAACGCTTCGAAATGCTGCCTAACCTGATGAAGGCAAGCATTGCTGAACTTGATGAAGTAGACGGCATCGGTGAGATCCGCGCACGCAATATTCAGGATGGGCTGAAGCGGCTCCAGAAACAAGTTCTTATTGACAGACAAATGTAAATACCATACAATCACGTAATGTCGCAGTCCCATGCAGTACAAGTAGGAAAACTGAGGTGAAGAAATGATACAAAAATCAATTCCAAGTCTTTTTACGATTGGTAATCTGATGCTTGGAATGTTTGGTATCATGATGGCGTTTGACGGTAAGCTGAGCATGGCCGCTATCATGGTGATTATCGCGATGCTGCTCGATGGGCTGGATGGCCGTGTGGCCCGTGCGCTGAAATGTGAGAGTGAATTCGGCAAGGAGCTGGATTCATTATCCGATGTAGTTTCTTTCGGAGTAGCGCCGGCACTGATTATGTATTTGACAAGTCTGCAGGAGTTGAACCCTGCACTGGGGTGGACGATCACAGCGATCTTCCCAGTATTCGGAGCCTTGCGTCTGGCCCGGTTCAATGTCCGCCCGGGGATTCCCGGATATTTCGTAGGATTGCCGATTCCTGCTGCGGGTGGGGTTCTCGCCACGCTTGCACTTTTCCATAAGGATGTATCTGCACCATTCATGATTGTGGCTACATTGCTGCTCTCTTATCTGATGGTCAGCACAGTGAAGTATCCTAACTTCAAGAAGATTGGTTTTCCCAAAAAAGCGGTTGTAGGCGCACCTCTTGTCATAGTGCTAGCTGTAGCCGTTGCTGTTGTCTTCCCCGAGCAGATTGCCAAGCTGATCTTTGGACTGCTTGCGCTGTACGCTTTGTATGGCTTCAGGCAGAGCCTGGGACTGTTTAAGGTCCGCCGGCAACGCCGCCGCAGAAGACGCACGGAGGATAAGGTATATCATTCCAAGAATGGTTAGCCCTTCTTTAGAACTTATCTCATTCATAGACCGTAAGTAAAAAGGCATTGCCTTTCCTGAATATCAGGAGAGTGCAATGCCTTTTTGCTGTCTACAGGAAGGGATGTATAAGTATATGGTTCCCCCCCATACTGGCGGAATGGATGAAGGAGAGCGCGAATGGTCTGCTCAGGACAAGTTGAACAATCCGAGAGTTGCGCATTTCTGCGATTCCTTGGCCACAACCTCGTCCATATTGATTGCAAGCAAATTGCAGAGCGCAGACATGTAGAACAGCTCGCGCCCCAGCTCGGAGCCAATGACCTCGCGGCAGTTCTCGCACAGCTCCCCTGCCAGGTGGGTTCCGGCAAGCTCCTTGGCTTGCTCTAGCCCCAACGTGGGTTCGAAGACCTGCTTGGTGGCATGCAGCTGAATGCAGCCGCATTCGGTAATGGCTTTGACGACGGCTCGATTGACGGAAGCACTGCTCTGTCCGTTCTTGGACATTACATCCAGAAGACTACGGTGACGGAGCAGCAGTTCGGAGACTTGATCCTGGAAGGCCTGTAAACTTGGTGCGCTCATTTTCCATTCACCCCTGGGTTCGTAATTGAGTTCATTATATGTCAGGGCCTCCCTCATTTTCAACCAGAAATAGAGGTTTACGGCAAGAGAGCTGACCGGGAATTTCGGGCTTACAGAAAAAATAACGGCCCTCTGGATTATCGTCCTAAAAATTGGAACATACTGGTGAGGTATAGAGGATTGGTGGATGAATAAAAGGAGGTGCGAGGTTATGTGGAAAAAGATGATTTTGATGCTTGCCGGGTTATGTGGAGCCTGGTCCGGTTATTCGCTATATCACGCGGCAGAAAGAGGCTTCCCGGTTGGGTTTGGGAAACTGGAGGATAGCTTGCCTATGGAAGGAAGCGTTTTGTGTGCGGTGCTGGGTGCCATTATTTTTCTGATTGCGGGGACTTTATGCGCGGAATGGGCAAGTTCAAAACTGCGGGAGGCGGTTGCGTATTGCTCGCGTATCCCGATGAATGAGCTTGCTGCAAGCGCAGCGGGGCTTACGGGAGGTCTGCTGCTGTCTCTGCTGCTGTATCCCGTTATGGCCTGGCTGGGCAAAGCAGGGGAGCTGCTGCAGGTAGCTGCTACGCTTGCCCTGGGTTATATGGGTCTGCGGATCGGACTGGAGAAGAAGGAGGAGCTCGCTTCGCTCTGGAATACCGGACGCTGGGCGCGTTCTGCGGAACCGGAGGAACGCGGAAATCAGGAGCATAAGATCCTCGATACCAGCGTGATTATTGACGGACGGATTGCTGACATCTGCAAAACGGGCTTCATCGAAGGCACCATTGTTATTCCTGAATTCGTACTGGAGGAGCTGCAGCATATTGCGGATTCATCAGATCTGCTGAAGCGTAACCGCGGACGCCGGGGGCTCGATATCCTGAATAAGATTCAGAAAGAGCTGGACGTTAAGGTGCTGATCTATGAAGGGGATTTCGAGGAAATCTCGGAGGTGGACAGCAAGCTGGTTAAGCTGGCGAAAGTGCTGCACGGCAAGGTCGTCACCAACGACTTCAACCTTAACAAGGTGTGTGAGCTGCAGGGAGTGTCAGTACTGAATATTAATGACTTGGCGAATGCAGTGAAGCCGGTGGTTCTGCCAGGCGAAGAGATCATTGTACAGGTGATAAAGGACGGCAAAGAACATGGACAAGGCGTAGCCTATCTGGACGATGGCACGATGATTGTGGTGGAGGGCGGCCGGGATTATATCGGCACTACGATGGAAGTTCTGGTGACGAGCGTACTGCAGACATCGGCAGGACGGATGATTTTTGCCAAACCGAAGCTGCTGGAAAAAGCACAATAAGTTCAGCCAAGGCCTCCGGCAACGCCCTTTCGGGCTTGGAAATGCCAGCCAAACACGTTATGATGGGAGTATACGTGAAAGAAAGACAGGAGCCGAAAGCATGTCAAACAGTGTTGGCGTCGTTATCGTAGCGGCAGGCAGAGGAACCCGGATGGGAACGGCAGAGAGCAAGCAATATTTGCTGCTGCAGGGCAAGCCGATTATCGTGCATACTCTGGAGGTATTCCAGCGGCATAAGCGGATCTCCGAAATTGTGCTTGTCACCGGGGAAGAGGATGTGCATCGCTGTAAGCAATGGGTACAAGCCTACAAGCTGGATAAAGTGGCTGCTGTCATCACCGGGGGAGCGCAGCGCCAGCATTCGGTACGCCGCGGACTGGATGAACTTAATACCCATTGGGTCATGGTTCATGACGGGGTAAGGCCGTTCGTGCAGGACAGCGAGATAGAGGCTTGTTACGAGCGTGCGCAGTCAGCCGGAGCGTCGGTGCTGGCAGTACCGGTTAAGGATACGATCAAGCAGGTCGACAGTGAAGGCAAAGTGCTGTCAACGCCGGATCGGCGAAGTCTGTGGGCGATTCAGACCCCGCAGACTTTTCGTTTGTCCGATCTGCTGTCCGCCTATGAGGAGGCAGAGCGGGACGGTTTTCTTGGTACAGATGATTCCAGTCTGGCGGAACGCAGCGGCATTACCGTGTCAGTTGTAGAAGGCAGCTACAAGAATATTAAGATCACGACGCCGGAGGACCTGGATTTCGCTGAATTCACAGTAAGAAGCAGGGGAGAGGAACACAGATGATTGCTGTAGGACAAGGATTTGACGTACACCAGCTGGTCGAGGGAAGGCCGTGTATTATCGGCGGAGTGACGATTCCTTATGAGAAGGGGCTGCTGGGGCATTCCGATGCGGATGTGCTGCTGCATGCTGTAACCGACGCTATACTGGGAGCACTGGGCCTTGGGGATATCGGCAGACATTTTCCCGATACCGATCCGGCCTTCAAGGATGCAGACAGCCTGAAGCTGCTGGAGCAGGTATGGGCACTTGCGCGTGAGCGCGGATACCGGCTGGGGAATATCGATTCAACTATCATTGCGCAAAAACCGAAGATGGCACCTTATATTCCGCAGATGACGGAGATTATTGCCCGCACGCTGAACGCTGACGTATCGAAGGTGAATGTAAAAGCAACAACGACTGAGCAGCTTGGCTTCGCAGGGCGCGGAGAAGGAATTGCCGCCCAATCTATTGTTTGTCTGCTGCAAGATGTGATATCATCGTGAGATGGCTTTAGCTTAAGGAAATGCCTAATTTTAACCATTATGAAGCGGAGGGAAACCCATGGCGGATCAAGTTCGGGTGCGTTACGCACCGAGCCCTACGGGACATTTACATATCGGAAATGCCAGAACAGCCTTGTTTAACTATCTGTTCGCCCGCAATCTGGGCGGCAAGTTCATTATCCGGATCGAAGATACCGATCTTAAGCGCAACATTGCAGAAGGTGAAGAGAGCCAGCTGAAGTATTTGAAGTGGTTGGGAATCGATTGGGATGAAAGTGTGGATGTAGGCGGGGAATACGGGCCTTACCGCCAGACTGAGCGTTTGGATCTATACCGTGTCTACTGGCAGGATATGCTGGACCGCGGCTTGGCTTACCGCTGCTATTGCACGGCGGAAGAGCTGGAGGCCGAACGTGAAGAGCAGACGGCACGGGGCGAAACCCCGCGTTATTCCGGTAGACACCGTAATTTGACCGAGGAGCAGCGCCTGGCCTTCGAGGCGGAAGGACGCGTGGCCAGCATCCGGTTCCTTGTTCCGGAAGACCGCACTTATACCTTCAATGATATCGTAAAAGGCAGCATTTCGTTCAATACCAAAGAAATGGGCGACTTCGTCATCGTGAAGAAGGACGGTATTCCGACCTATAACTTCGCCGTAGCGGTGGACGACCATCTGATGGCTATCTCCCATGTGCTGCGAGGTGAAGATCATATCTCTAACACCCCGCGTCAGCTCATGATCTATGAGGCACTGGGCTGGGAAGCTCCGCTATTCGGCCATATGACACTGATTGTTGGCGATGACCATAAGAAGCTGAGCAAACGGAATGAATCGATCATTCAGTTTATCGAACAGTACGATCGGCTGGGCTACCTGCCTGAAGCTCTGTTTAACTTTATTACCCTGCTAGGCTGGTCGCCTGAGGGAGAAGAGGAGATCTTCACGAAGGAAGAGCTGGTCTCGATCTTTACGGCGGACCGCCTGTCAAAGAGCCCGGCAGTATTTGATACGAATAAGCTGGCGCATCTGAACAATCACTATATCAAGCATGCCGATCCCAAGCGGATCGCGGCACTTGCCATTCCTCATTTGCAGAAGGCTGGCCGTCTGCCTGAGGTGCTGAGTGAGGAGCAGCAGAGCTGGGCGGAGAGCCTGGTTGCGCTGTACCAGGAGCAAATGACAGCTGCGTCGGATATTATTGGCCTCTCCGAGCTGTTCTTCCGCAGCCATCTGGAGCTGGAGACTGAAGCGGCACAGGTACTTGCCGAAGCCCAGGTTCCTGAAGTGCTGTCCGCATTTCTGGCCAAAGTGGAGGCTGCCGAAGATTTCAGCGCTCCGCATATGGCTGTTCTGATCAAGGAAGTGCAGAAGGAGACCGGACATAAGGGCAAAGCGCTGTTTATGCCGATTCGTGTCGCTCTTACGGGACAGATGCATGGCCGTGATTTGAATGCAACGATTGCATTGCTCGGCCGCAGCCGGGTGATCGAACGCCTGAAATCACAAATCAAAGGCGCTTAGGGCAGGGACATGCAAGGGGAGAAGACCCTTGTCAGTTCTGTGGCTTTTCGCTAAGATAGAAGAATATAAGAATAGCTGGGATCAGGAAAAGTAGGCGTATAAGGGCAATTACCAGAGAGAATAACCGCTTAAGGGCCAATGCCCTAGCAGGCTGGGAGTTATTCATTTGTCTGCCGCTGAAGATGCACCTGTGAGCTGCATGGTTGAACGTCCCTGTGCGGGACTGTAGACTGTGCCGGGCTGTCGCCGTTACAGACGCCAAGAGGAACACCGGATACAGGGGCTGGGAAGTTAGACGGCCCCTAGTGTATACGAATGTTCAAGCAGAGTGGGACCGCGGTTAAACGTCTCTGCAGCTATCATGCTGCAGGGGCGTTTTTTGTTGAAATATAAGAATGTATAGGTTTCACGCTATACATTATCCTTCTATTTCTTGCTGAAACGGTACCGTCCTTTAAAAGGACTGCAAGGCCGTTTCCACTTGAAATATAGCATCTCAAAGAAGAGGGGAACCGCGATGTTTAAGCATATCAAGTCGGACATTCGGGCAGTATTCGACAATGATCCCGCCGCCCGCAGCAGGTTCGAGGTAGTCTTCACCTACGCCGGGCTTCATGCCATCTGGGCACACCGGACGGCCCACTCTTTTTACAAACGCCGCTGGTTTACCTTGGCACGCATCGTCTCTCAGATCAGCAGGTTCATGACCGGAGTGGAGATTCATCCGGGCGCGGTCATCGGCAGCCGGTTGTTTATTGATCACGGAATGGGTATTGTCATTGGTGAAACCTGCGAGATTGGTGATGATGTCATCATTTATCAGGGGGTTACACTTGGGGGAACCGGCAAAGAGAAGGGCAAGCGCCACCCTACCGTCGGCAACAATGTAGTCATCGGCTCTGGTGCCAAAGTACTGGGTTCCTTCAGAATCGGCGATAATTCCAATATCGGCTCCAACGCAGTTGTGCTGCGTGAAGTGCCAAACAACAGTACGGTAGTTGGCAATCCCGGGCGTGTGGTCAAGCGTAACGGAGAACGTGTATCCGACCGGCTGGATCATACCAAGATGCCTGACCCGCTGATCGATTCCCTCAAGTTCCTGCAGAAGGAGATCGAGGAGCTAAGAGAACGGATGGGTACTGAAGATAATCAGAAGCAAGAACAGCGGCGGCTCGAAAGCCAGCAATATATCGGCGATTACGAAATTTAAGGGTACCGGCATTTCAGGAATCCGGGGACAACAGAAAGGGTTGGGACAAGAATGGCTTTGCACATATACAACACAATGACGCGCACGAAGGAAGAATTTGTACCGCAGGAGCCGGATAAGGTGAAAATGTACGTCTGCGGACCCACAGTCTACGGCTATATGCATATCGGGAACGCAAGACCGGTTATTGTTTTTGACATGGTGCGCAACTATCTTGAGACGCTTGGCAATGAGGTCCGCTATCTGACGAACTTCACCGATGTGGATGATAAAATGATCCGCAAGGCGGAAGAACTGAACATCACCGTAGCTGAGGTTGCCGAAATGTTCATTGCCGCCTATCAGGAGGATCTGACCGGACTTGGTGTGAAGCCGGCGACGTTGAATCCGCGTGTTACGGAGAGCATGGACACGATTATCGAGTTCATTAAGGAGCTTGAGGACAAAGGCTACGCATATGAGAACGGTGGAGATGTGTATTACCGTACCGGCAAATTTGCCAATTACGGCAAGCTGTCCCGCCAGAATCTGGAGGAGCTGCGGTTCGGTATCCGTGTCGAGGTGGATTCGCGCAAGGAGAACCAGGAGGATTTCGTACTCTGGAAGGCAGCCAAGCCGGGTGAGGTGCACTGGTCCAGTCCATGGGGAGAGGGCCGTCCCGGCTGGCATATTGAATGCTCGGCGATGGTGCGTGAATATTTGGGTACGACGATCGACATTCACGGCGGCGGAGAGGATTTGAAATTTCCGCATCATGAATGCGAATGTGCCCAGACCGAAGCGCTGACGGGTGAACCGTTGTCGAATTACTGGATGCATAATGCTTTTCTGAATATCGGCGATGAGAAAATGTCGAAATCGCTGGGGAACGGTCTCCTGGTGAAGGATATCCGTGCGCGCTTCAAGCAGGGGGCTATCCGTTACTTCATGCTATCCAGCCATTACCGCAATCCGCTGAACTTCACTGAGGAAGCACTGCTGTCTGCTGAGAAAAGCGTAGAGCGGATCGCTCTGGCCGAAGGTAATGTGAAGCATCGCCTTGAGCTGGCGGCGGAAGGGGCAGAGGGTGAAGCAAGTCCGCAGATTACGGACCGGCTGGCCGCTATTGTGAGCAATTTCCATGTCCGGATGCAGGATGATTTCAATACACCAGACGCCATTACGGCGGTATTTGACTGGGTGAGCCTGGCGAACCTTACGCTTGCTGACCATGAAGCGAATTCGGCTGACTTCGCAGCACTGCTGAAGGCTTTTGCCGAGATGAATGCTGTGCTTCGTCTTACTGTTGAGGCTGAAGAGGAAGTGGCAAGCGAAGAGATTGAACGCCTGATTGCAGAACGTGCAGAAGCGCGCAAGAATAAGAACTGGAGCCGGTCGGATGAAATCCGTGATGAGCTGAATGCACTGGGGATTCTGCTGGAAGACACTCCACAGGGAATGCGGTGGCGGCGCAAATGAACGGGCTGTTTGATCTGAACCGCGCCTGGTTCCCGTATGAACCCTCCAAGCCGGCCCATTTGCTGCCGCCTATTGTTCTTGCGTATGCAGGAGATGCTATCTACGAAGTTGCGGTCCGGCAGTATCTGATCTCGCTGCCTAATCTACGCCCTCAGCATCTGCACCGCTCGGCCACCGGGCTGGTCTCCGCCAGAGCGCAGAGCACCATTCTTGCTTATCTGGACCCGGTGCTCACCGAGGAGGAGAAGGATGTGGTCAGACGGGGGCGCAACGCCAAATCCGGTAGCATTCCCAAAAATGCGGATGTTCTGGAATACCGCCACGCGACCGCTTTTGAATGCATGATCGGCTATTTATATTACACAGGACAGCAGGCGAGAATCCAGGAGCTTGTTCACAGCAGTATCGAATATATGATGCACCGGCCCAAGTGAGTATACAGAACAGGAGATAAAACAATGGAAGAATTGAGAACAGAAGAGGAAATATTGGCAGGCAAGCATTCAGTGCTTGAAGCCCTTAGAGCGGGACGGACACTCAACAAAATATGGATCGCCGAGACCGCGCAAAAACACCTGACCGCACCTATCGTTGCGGAAGCGCGAAAGGCGGGCATTGTCATTCAGCATGTGGACAAGCGCAAGCTGGATCAGCTCGCACCAGGAGTCCAGCATCAGGGAGTGGTTGCGCAAGCAGCGCCTTTTGCCTATACAGAGGTTGCTGATATTCTGGCGATAGCTGAAGCGAAGGGAGAACCGCCGTTCCTGCTCCTGCTGGATGAAATCGAAGATCCGCATAACCTCGGGTCGATCCTACGTACGGCTGACTGCACAGGAGTGCACGGAGTCATTGTGCCGAAGCGCCGCTCCGCGCAGATTACAGCCACAGTATCCAAGACCTCGGCCGGTGCAGTCGAATATGTGCCCGTCGCCCGCGTAACGAATCTTGGACAGACCATTGACCGGCTGAAGGAGCAGGGAGTCTGGGTAGTCGGCACGGATGTGGATACCGATCAGAATCTGTTCGGATCTGATATTTTTACCGGACCGGTGGCGGTGGTGATCGGCAATGAGAATAAAGGGATGGGCCGCCTGATCCGTGAGAAATGCGATGTGTTGCTTAAGCTGCCGATGGCCGGGAAAATCAACTCTCTGAATGCTTCGGTGGCAGCGGGCGTAATCATGTACGAGGTACTCCGCCGCCGCCAAGAACAGGGATAACTATGGCAGACTGGCGCGATATCCTGCTCGTGGACGGATACAACATGATCGGCGGCTGGCCGGAACTTGCGGCATTGTCGCAGACCGGCATGCAGGGGGCACGCGACCGTTTGCTCGATATGCTGGCCGATTATCAGGCGTTCTCCGGGCTGCGCGTCATTGCCGTATTCGATGCCTATCGTGTGCCGGGACTGGGGCGGTCGTTTGAACAAGGGAAGATCCAGGTCTTCTTCACCAAGGAGAAGGAAACGGCGGATGAATGCATCGAACGGCTGGTTGGGGAATTCACGCACCGCCGCAGACAGATTTCGGTAGCCACCAGTGATTTTGTGGAGCAGCATGTCGTTTTTGCCCAGGGCGCACTCCGGATTTCGGCCAGGGAACTGAGGCTTGAGATTGAGGAGAACCAGAAGCAGGTGAAGAAGGTTATCGAACCGGGAGGCGTGAACGGAACGCGTCACTCACTGGAGGACAAGCTGCCTCCGGAGACACGCAAACGGCTGGAGGACTGGCGGAGACAGTAGGGCCGGATCAGCAGTAAGTCCTTACAGGGAAATGACATAATATGTTATTGAAGATTGTTTTTGGACAAATCCGGTTGACGGTGTAAGGTAACATAATATATACTGATCCTATATTTCGAGAAGTAACGATGTGTCTTGCGTTGCAGCCGGGGGGATTCTTGGTGAGTGTCGACCTCAAGGAAATAATGCTGTCCGAGTATGATTTCATAAGTGATGAAGAAATTGTCGAGATCTTCCGTGGTGGCGACAGTGGCGCATTGGAGCATTTAATTAACAAGTACCGTAATTTCGTGCGTGCCAAGGCTCGTTCCTATTTTTTGATCGGGGCAGATCGTGAAGATATTGTGCAGGAAGGCATGATTGGCTTATACAAGGCCATCCGTGACTTCAAGGGTGACAAGCTGTCATCATTCAAGGCGTTTGCCGAGCTGTGCATCACCCGTCAGATTATAACCGCCATTAAGACGGCTACCCGTCAGAAGCATATTCCGCTTAACTCTTATGTCTCGTTAGACAAGCCCATCTATGATGAGGACTCCGACCGGACACTGATGGATGTAATATGCGGAACGCAGGTGCTTGATCCGGAAGAGCTGATTATTAACCAGGAGGAGTTCATCGGACTGGAAGATAAGATGGCCGAGATTCTAAGTGATCTGGAACGCAAGGTTCTGATGCTCTATCTGGACGGACGGTCCTATCAGGAGATTGCCGAAGATTTGAAGCGGCATGTGAAGTCCATTGACAATGCTTTGCAGCGAGTGAAACGTAAATTGGAAAGATATCTGGAAGTGCGTGACAATTAATGATATAATGACTAGGAAGGCTCGGGACTCGAGTCTTTTTTTAGTGTCGCTAGATTTGGGTACGATGAATTTACGATAGGTGAAGCGTTGGATGATGGCAGGTTTATACACAAGCGGATTGCAGCATAATGATATGGAAGACAGCTAGTGGCGAAGGAAGAAGCAAGATCAAAGATGACATTTGGCAGAAGGCTACAGCACCCGGAATTACCCAGTGCGATGGGGGAAACTTTCGTTGACACAGACATTGATATTATGCTAAAGTGTTTTAGGTAGGCCTAAATTCGCGGCTTTTTTTTGAATCAATATCTACGTCTTCTAATTTGATGATTAGAAGTACGTCTTCGGGAGGTGCACATCATGCGGGTAATTATCACTTTGGCTTGTACAAGTTGCAAACAAAGAAACTATGCAACAACCAAAAACAAGCGAAATCACCCCGACCGCTTGGAGATGAAGAAATTTTGCAAGTTCTGTAACGAGCAAACTCCTCATCGCGAAACCAGATAGTCTTTTGGAGGTGTAGTCGGCGTGAAACGTAGTTTCAAGTCTTTGTTTTCCTTTTTCACTGAGAGCTGGAGTGAACTCAAAAAGGTTCGCTGGCCTAGCCGTAAAGAACTGAAAAACTATACATTGATCGTTCTCGGTACAATTGTAGTTATTTCTCTTTACTTCTGGGTTCTGGACATCGGTATTTCCGCTGTGATTGAAGCGATTATTTAGAGAGGTCCCAGGTGGCTTGATATGGAAAAAAGATGGTACGTTGTTCATACCTATTCCGGGTATGAGAATAAGGTCAAGGCCAATTTGGAAAAACGCGTTGAGTCCATGGGCATGGAAGACAAAATATTCCGCGTTCTTGTTCCTATGGAAGAAGAGCTGGTAAACAAGGATGGCAAGAAAAAAACTGTCATGCGCAAAGTTTACCCTGGTTACGTTTTGGTTGAAATGGTTCAGACTGATGATTCATGGTATGTTGTCCGCAATACGCCGGGCGTTACCGGATTTGTCGGTTCAACTGGTTCGGGCTCTAAGCCTACCGCTCTGCTACCCGAAGAGGTTGAACAGATTCTGAAGCATATGGGCATGGTTGAACCTAAAGCGAAGATTGATTTCGAAATTAAGGAATCCGTACGTATTATGGTCGGTCCATTTGCGAATTTTGTGGGCTCTGTGGAAGAAATTTTGGCAGAGAAAAGCAAGATCAAGGTACATGTCAACATGTTTGGACGGGAAACCCCAGTCGAGTTGGATTTCACTCAAGTGGAGAAGATATAACAAGCACAAGGGTTTCTTGTGGGAGAATGCTGCTTAGCATTCGAATACCACTATTTACGCAAGGAGGTGTCACTCATGGCTAAAAAAGTTATTAAAATGGTGAAACTGCAGATTCCTGCAGGGAAAGCGAATCCAGCGCCTCCAGTAGGTCCGGCGTTAGGTCAAGCGGGTGTCAACATCATGGCATTCTGTAAGGAATTCAACGCTCGTACTGCCGACCAGGCTGGCCTGATCATCCCGGTTGAAATTACAGTATTTGAAGACCGTTCGTTTACCTTCATCACCAAAACTCCTCCGGCTGCTGTTCTGCTTCGCATCGCTGCAAAAGTAGAAAAAGGCTCCGGTGAACCAAACAAGAAAAAAGTAGCGAAGCTGGGCCGCGCAGCGGTTCGTGAAATCGCTGAAACAAAAATGCCCGATCTGAACGCTGCATCTATCGAAGCTGCAATGCGTATGGTTGAAGGTACTGCCCGCTCTATGGGAATCACAATCGAAGACTAATATGTATTCGATGAACCGGTCATTCATGACCGTAATATGTGGGAGGAATTTCCGCTAATACCACAAAGGAGGAACATTTCATGGCTAAACATGGTAAGAAGTACCAAGAATCCGCTAAGCTGATCAATAGCGAAGCGACTTACGAGCCTTCAGAAGCTGTAGAGCTTGTGAAAAAGGCGGCAACTGCCAAATTCGACGAAACCGTTGAAGCAGCAGTTCGTCTGGGTGTAGACCCGCGTAAACAAGACCAGGCAGTTCGTGGTGTTGTTGTCCTGCCTCACGGCACAGGCAAAACGCAACGTGTGCTTGTATTTGCAAAAGGTGAAAAAGCGAAGGAAGCGGAAGCTGCTGGCGCTGATTTTGTTGGTGATGCTGATATGATCAACAAGATTCAACAGGGCTGGTTCGAATTCGACGTCTGCGTAGCTACACCTGACATGATGAGTGAAGTCGGTAAACTGGGTCGTCTGCTCGGTGGTAAAGGCCTCATGCCTAACCCTAAAGCAGGTACAGTTACTTTCGACGTTACCAAGGCTGTTCAAGAAATCAAAGCTGGTAAAATCGAATACCGTCTTGACAAAGCGGGCCAAATTCACGCGCCAATCGGCAAAGTGTCTTTCAACGCTGAACAATTGAACGAGAACCTTAAAGCTCTTATGGACGCTCTGAATCGTGCGAAACCGGCTGCTGCCAAAGGTGTATACCTTAAAAACATCGCTATTTCGTCGACAATGGGACCAAGCGCTCGTGTGAACGCGGCTGCTTTCAGATAATTAAAGGTTGACTCTTCGAGTTATCTTTGATAATCTATAACAGTTGTGAACATTAAGGTGATCAATCTTAAATGTGAATATGCTTACCGTAGACAGTAGGTGCCGTAGGGCTTAATTTCCTACCGAGGTGTTGTGATAGAAACAAAAAGTGCCAGGCTCGCCTGATTAACTTTCCGTTTTATCAAGCCTTCGTGAATCTGCGGAGGCTTTTCTAATGCCTGCGTAGGAACGGCGCAGATTCCCCGGAAGAATCGCCGTGACATAAATTTTCAGGAGGTGTATACAATTGGCAAATGCAAAAGTAATCCAAGCTAAACAGGATGCGGTTGATGTTGTTACCGGTAAACTGCAGAACAGTGTCTCCACTGTAGTTGCGGACTACCGCGGATTGAACGTATCGCAAGTAACCGAACTGCGTAAGCAGCTTCGTGAAGCTGGCGTTGAATTTCAAGTCCTGAAGAACACATTGCTTCGCCGTGCAACTGCGGCGGCTGAACTGACTGATCTGGACGCTGTCCTGACTGGTCCTACAGCAATCGCATTCAGCGAGACTGATGCGGTAATAGCAGCCAAGATTCTAAATGACTTCGCTAAGAAGAACGACGCTTTGAAACTGAAAGGCGGCGTTGTAGAAGGTAAAGTTATCGACGCTGACCAACTCAAAGCACTGGCTGAACTTCCATCCCGTGATGGTTTGCTCTCCATGCTGCTTAGCGTGCTTCAAGCTCCAATGCGCAACTTCGCGCTTGCAGTTAAAGCTGTTGCTGAGAAAGAAGAACAAAGCGCGTAAGCCTTTGCTTCTAGCTTCATAATCAATCAATACCACAAACCAATTCAAATATAATGGAGGTTCAATCATGAGCAAAGAAACAATCTTAGAAGAAATTAAAGGCATGAGCGTATTGGAACTGAACGACCTGGTTAAAGCAATCGAAGAAGAATTCGGCGTAACTGCAGCAGCTCCAGTAGCAGCTGGCGGCGCAGTAGCAGCTGTTGAAGAAGAACAATCCGAATTCGACGTGATTTTGACAAGCGCTGGCGCTTCCAAAATCAACGTTATCAAAATCGTTCGCGAAATCACAGGTCTTGGCTTGAAAGAAGCTAAAGAAGTTGTAGACAACGCTCCAAAAGCAATCAAAGAAAAAGTAAGCAAAGAAGAAGCCGAAGCTACCAAAGCAAAATTGGAAGAAGCAGGCGCAGGCGTAGAAGTAAAATAAGTTGATTCAATAGGTACTGCCCCGGTGCAGAAGTCATTCTCTCCGGTTCCTGCAACCCCCTTGAACTTGTTCAAGGGGGTTGCTCTATAAGGAAGCCTTGCAGATATGTATAGTTAGTTCAATGTGAAAGGGAGGATTGTATGTCGCAGCATTATTACTCGCAGCAGCCGGAAGCGCGTCATGACAGACGCAGCATCGATACGGAACTGAGAGGCAAGCGCCTCCGCTTTACAAGCGACGCCGGTGTTTTTTCCAAAGGAGATATTGATCATGGCAGCCGTGTTCTAATTGAGGCGATGGAGATTCAAGCGGATGCGCAGGTGCTGGATGTGGGCTGCGGTTACGGTCCGATAGGGATCAGTGCGGCACATCTCGCTTCCAAGGGGCATGTGACGATGATCGATATTAACAGCCGTGCGGTAGAGCTTGCCCGCGAGAATGCGCAGCATAATGGAATCCGTAATGTTACGGTGATGGAAAGTGATGTGCTCACCGCCGTACAGGGGCAGACATTCGATGTAATTCTTACCAACCCGCCAATTCGTGCCGGTAAGGCCGTGGTGCATGAGATCTTTGAACAGGCATGTGGGCATTTGAATGAGGATGGATGTCTGTGGGTTGTCATTCAGAAGAAGCAGGGTGCACCATCTGCGGTTGCCAAGCTGGAGAGTTTGTTTTCGGTGGTAGAAGAAGTTGGGAAAGACAAGGGCTATCGGATACTAAAAGCGCAGAAATAAATAATAATACTCATTGACATGTGTTGCTCGCAGTGGTATTATTATAAAATGTCAGTATTAAGCTAGGCTCCATGTCTTTAGTTTGCTGAAATGTCAAGTGATATATTGTCGCCCGGTAAGCGCATGCCGCACGGCAGGTTTTTGCGAATTCCGTTCTCTATGTTCCTGTCACGGCGAAGGTCGCCGGGACAATAGATAATAGCGCATGAACTGTAGCTCGGTGACGTATAATACGCACGTTTTGGGCAAATCTACTGGATAAGGAGTATTTTGGCCGTGAATAGTTGTGCTCTTTTTTCGAAAGATTTCGATAAGGGGCTTTTCTGTATTTATGGCTGAATCCTTGTGTTATGGTTCCATTATACGGGTCCAAACAAGGGTTCGCAATCAATTTTTAAGTGAGTAGACATGAGGGGTGAGTAAAGTTGGCAGGACATCTTGTTCAGTATGGTCGACGCACTCGGCGGAGCTATGCGAGAATTAACGAGGTACTCGAGGTCCCGAACCTGATCGAGATCCAACAAAAATCTTATGATTGGTTTTTGGAGGAAGGATTGCGGGAAATGTTCCAGGACATCTCGCCGATCCAGGATTTCACAGGGAATTTGGTGCTAGAGTTCATTGATTACAGCCTGGGTGAACCGAAGTACACGGTTGACGACGCTAAAGAGCGGGACGTAACATATGCAGCTCCTCTGCGTGTGAAGGTGCGTCTCATCAATAAGGAGACCGGTGAGGTTAAAGAGCAGGAAGTGTTCATGGGAGATTTCCCTCTGATGACGGAAACCGGCACTTTTATTATCAATGGTGCAGAACGGGTTATTGTCAGCCAGTTGGTTCGCTCTCCAAGCGTCTATTTCAGCACAAAAGTGGATAAGAATGGCAAAAAAACTTACACCGCCACAGTAATTCCGAATCGCGGAGCCTGGCTGGAACTGGAGACCGACGCTAAGGACATCATGTATGTTCGTATCGACCGGACTCGTAAGATCCCGGTAACAGTACTCTTGCGTGCTTTGGGCTTCGGCAGTGATGCTGAAATTCTGGAACTGCTTGGCAATGATGAATATATTCGCAACACGCTGGATAAAGACAACACGGATTCCACGGAGAAGGCGCTTATTGAAATCTACGAGCGTCTGCGTCCGGGCGAACCACCAACACTTGATAATGCCAAGAGCCTACTCGTTGCACGTTTCTTTGACCCGAAACGTTATGATTTGGCCAATGTAGGTCGTTACAAAATTAACAAAAAGCTGCATATTAAGAATCGTCTGTTCAATCAGCGTCTGGCACAGCCTTTGGTTGATGAGTCTACCGGAGAAATCCTGGCAGAATCCGGTCAAATGGTGGACCGCCGCCTGCTTGATGAGCTGATTCCTTATTTCGAGAAGAATATTGCTGCCAAAAACTACCGTGTAACAGGCGGCGTAATGGACAGTGAAGATATTCCGCTTCAGACGATTGACGTATTCTCGCCAATTGAAGAAGGCCGTATCATCAAACTGATTGCCAATGGTAACATTGATAAATCGGTTAAGCATATTACTCAGGCTGATATTATATCCTCAATCAGCTACTTTATTAATTTGCTGCATGGTATCGGCAATACGGATGATATTGACCACCTGGGTAACCGCCGTCTGCGTTCTGTAGGCGAACTTCTGCAGAATCAGTTCCGTATCGGTCTATCCCGTATGGAACGCGTAGTCCGCGAGAGAATGTCGATTCAGGATGCCAATGCGATCACACCGCAGGCGCTGATCAACATCCGTCCGGTCATCGCGTCCATCAAAGAGTTCTTCGGCAGTTCACAGCTGTCCCAGTTCATGGATCAGACGAACCCGCTTGCCGAGCTTACACACAAGCGCCGTCTGTCTGCACTCGGGCCCGGTGGTCTGACACGTGAACGCGCAGGCTTTGAAGTCCGCGACGTCCATCACAGTCACTATGGCCGTATGTGTCCAATCGAGACTCCGGAAGGTCCGAATATCGGTCTGATCAACTCCTTGTCCACCTTCGCCCGAATTAATGAATACGGCTTTATCGAAGCTCCGTATCGTTGGGTAGATCCGAAGACCGGCAAGGTAACGGAACAAATCGATTATCTGACTGCCGATGAAGAAGATAACTATGTAGTTGCGCAGGCAAATGTACTGATCGATGAGGAAGGCTCCTTCAAGGAAGAACAAGTTATCGTTCGTTACAACAAGGATTCAGACAATATCACTACCATGCCAAGCAACCGTGTAGACTACATGGACGTTTCGCCAAAACAGGTTGTATCCGTCGCAACGGCGCTCATTCCGTTCCTTGAGAACGATGACTCCAACCGCGCACTGATGGGATCGAACATGCAGCGTCAGGCCGTTCCACTTCTTATTCCGAAGGCTCCGCTTGTAGGGACAGGGATGGAACACAAGTCGGCTAAAGACTCCGGCGTATGTATTGTCTCCAAATATGACGGTATTATCGAACGCTCCTCTGCCAATGAAATCTGGCTGCGCCGTGTTGAGGCAGTTGAGGGCAAGGAAGTCAAAGGCGATATCGTTAAATATAAATTACACAAATTCATGCGTTCGAACCAGGGTACCTGTATTAATCAGCGTCCACTGGCCAAACGTGGGGATATCGTCAAAAAAGGTGACATCCTGGCAGACGGACCTTCCACAGAAATGGGCGAACTTGCGCTTGGCCGTAACGTAGTCGTTGCGTTCATGACTTGGGAAGGCTACAACTATGAGGATGCGATCCTGCTGAGTGAGAAGCTGGTTAAGGAAGATGTATACACTTCGATTCATATCGAGGAATACGAATCCGAAGCCCGTGATACGAAGCTCGGACCTGAAGAGATCACGCGTGATATTCCTAACGTCGGTGAAGAGGCGCTCCGCAATCTGGATGAGCGCGGAATTATCCGTATCGGTGCGGAAATCAATGCCGGCGATATTTTGGTAGGTAAGGTTACTCCGAAGGGTGTAACTGAGCTGACTGCTGAAGAGCGCCTGCTGCATGCGATCTTCGGTGAGAAAGCCCGTGAAGTTCGTGATACCTCCCTGCGCGTTCCGCATGGTAGTGATGGTATTGTCGTTGACGTAAAAGTATTCACCCGCGAGAACGGCGATGAGCTGCCTCCTGGCGTGAATCAACTGGTTCGTGTCTACATTGCCCAGAAGCGTAAGATTTCTGAAGGTGATAAGATGGCCGGACGTCACGGTAACAAGGGTGTCGTTGCTCGTATTCTGCCAGAAGAAGACATGCCGTTCCTTCCAGATGGCACGCCGGTACAGGTTGTCCTGAACCCGCTGGGCGTTCCTTCACGTATGAACATCGGACAGGTGCTGGAAGTCCATATCGGTATGGCTGCACTGCGTCTGGGTATTCACGTGGCTACTCCGGTATTCGACGGAGCCCGTGAGTATGACGTATTTGATGCGATGGAAGAAGCCGGTATGCAGCGTAATGGTAAGACCATATTGTATGACGGACGTACAGGTGAACGCTTCGAACGTGAGGTTACAGTCGGTGTCATGCATATGATCAAGCTGGCGCACATGGTTGATGATAAGATCCATGCCCGTTCTACAGGTCCTTACTCTCTCGTTACACAACAGCCACTGGGCGGTAAAGCTCAGTTCGGCGGACAGCGTTTCGGGGAAATGGAAGTATGGGCGCTTGAAGCTTACGGTGCGGCTTATACACTGCAAGAGATTTTGACTGTGAAGTCCGATGATGTAGTCGGTCGTGTGAAAACGTACGAATCCATTGTCAAAGGCGAAAACGTTCCAGAACCGGGTGTTCCGGAGTCATTCAAGGTATTGATCAAGGAACTGCAGTCGCTCGGTATGGATGTCAAAATCCTTAGCGGTGACGAGCAGGAGATTGAGATGAGAGAACTGGATGATGAGGACGAGACGTCAGGCGACAAGCTGAGCCTCAATTTGGAAGGCACAGAAGTCGGCATAGAGTAGTTCACCAGCAAGCCACTAATTTCATTACACAAAGGACCATGCCCTCTGTTGACTTAAGCGTCAAGAGAGGGCTGTGGTACTAAATCAGGATATAGGTTAAGGAGGGTTGCTCCTTGTTGGACGTTAACAATTTTGAATTTATGAAAATCGGGCTCGCTTCCCCGGAAAAAATTCGTTCTTGGTCCCGCGGAGAAGTAAAGAAACCGGAGACCATTAACTATCGTACTTTGAAACCGGAAAAAGAGGGTCTCTTTTGCGAACGTATTTTTGGACCGCAAAAGGACTGGGAATGTCATTGTGGTAAATACAAACGCGTCCGTTATAAAGGCGTTGTGTGCGACCGCTGCGGCGTGGAAGTTACCCGTGCTAAAGTTCGTCGTGAACGTATGGGCCACATCGAATTGGCAGCTCCGGTATCTCATATCTGGTATTTCAAAGGTATTCCAAGCCGTATGGGTCTGGCACTGGATATGTCTCCTAGATCGCTCGAAGAGATTATCTACTTTGCATCTTATGTTGTAACCGATCCGGGGGAAACTCCGCTGGAGAAGAAACAACTGCTGTCCGAGAAAGAATACCGTAGCTACCGTGAGAAATACGGCTACGGATTCCAGGCCGGTATGGGTGCGGAAGCCGTCAAAAAGCTGCTTCAGGATATCGATATCGATAAAGAGCTGGAATTCCTCAAAGAAGAGCTGCGTACCGCTCAAGGCCAGCGCCGTAACCGGGCGATCAAACGTCTGGAAGTCATTGAGGCCTTCCGCAACTCCGGCAACAAGCCTGACTGGATGATCATGGATGTACTCCCGGTTATACCGCCGGAGCTTCGTCCAATGGTTCAGCTCGATGGCGGCCGGTTTGCTACGTCTGACCTTAATGACCTGTACCGCCGTGTAATTAACCGGAACAACCGTCTGAAAAGACTGCTGGATCTCGGCGCTCCTGACATTATCGTTCAGAATGAGAAACGGATGCTTCAGGAAGCTGTAGATGCACTGATTGACAACGGCCGTCGCGGCCGTCCTGTAACGGGACCTGGTAACCGTCCGCTCAAATCGCTCAGCCATATGCTGAAAGGTAAACAGGGACGTTTCCGCCAGAACTTGCTCGGTAAGCGTGTCGACTACTCCGGTCGTTCGGTTATCGTCGTAGGACCTTACCTGAAGATGTACCAATGCGGTCTTCCGAAGAAGATGGCACTGGAGCTTTTCAAACCGTTTGTAATGAAAGAACTGGTTAACAAAGGGCTTGCCCACAACATAAAGAGCGCGAAGCGTAAGGTTGAGCGCGTAAGTCCAGAAGTCTGGGATGTGCTTGAAGAAGTAATCAGAGAGCATCCGGTTCTGCTGAACCGTGCCCCTACGCTGCACAGATTGGGTATCCAGGCATTTGAACCGATTCTGGTAGAAGGCCACGCGATCCGTCTTCACCCGCTTGTATGTACGGCTTACAATGCCGACTTTGACGGTGACCAGATGGCGGTACACGTTCCTCTGTCCGCTGAAGCTCAAGCTGAAGCCCGTATCCTCATGCTGGCGTCCGGTAACATCTTGAACCCTAAGGATGGCAAGCCGGTTGTTACTCCTTCTCAGGATATGGTCCTTGGTACGTTCTATCTGACCATGGATAACAATGAAGAAAAAGGAACAGGCATGATTCTGCGTACTGTGAATGAAGCGGTCTCCGCTTATCAGCGTGGAACTGCCGGTCTGCATGCGCGTGTTGCTATTCCTGTTAAGGCTCTGGGTAAAACCTGCTTTACAGAAGCACAGCAAAATGCATTGCTGATCACTACGGTGGGTAAGATTATCTTCAATGAAATCTATCCTAGCAGCTTCCCGTATATCAACGAAGCGACCAAAACCAACCTGCTGCAGGGAACACCTGAGAAGTACTTCATCTATGAAAAGGGTGCGGATATCCGCGAACTGATCATGGCTGCTCCGGAAGCCAGCGCTGTAGGTAAAGAATATCTGGGCCTCATTATCGCCCGCTGCTTTGAGACGTATCACACTACCAAGACTTCAATAATTCTGGATAAAATTAAGCAACTCGGCTTTACGTACTCTACACGTTCCGGTGTTACGGTTGCCGTATCGGATGTTATCGTGCCTGAGGAGAAGGTCACCATTCTTAAAGAATCCGAAGCTAAGGTTGATGTAGTGGCGAACCAATACCGCCGCGGTCTGATCACCAATGATGAGCGGTATGACCGCGTTATCGAAATTTGGTCGAAGACTAAGGATGAGCTTACTAACGTGCTGCTCAAATCGATGGATCGTTTCAACTCTATCATGCTTATGGTGGATTCCAAGGCGCGTGGTAACAAATCGCAGATCACTCAGCTCGGTGGTATGCGTGGTCTGATGGCAACACCTTCGGGCCGAATCTTTGAATTGCCAATCAAAGCAAACTTCCGTGAAGGCCTAACCGTACTCGAGTACTTTATCTCCACTCACGGAGCGCGTAAAGGTCTGGCCGATACAGCGCTGCGTACAGCGGATTCCGGGTATTTGACACGCCGCCTGGTTGATGTGGCGCAGGATGTTATTGTCCGCGAAGAAGATTGTGGTACCGATAAAGGCTTCACTGTCAGCCGGATTCAAGATGGTAAGGAAGTTATCGAGGATCTGTACGACCGTATTGAAGGCCGTTACTCCTTTGAGACTATTCGTCATCCGGAAACGAAGGAAATCATCGTTCACCGTAACGATCTGATTGACTCGGATAAGGCTGAGGAAATTGTGAACGCCGGCATTACCAAGCTGCAGATCCGCTCTGTACTGAGCTGCCGTGCCCGTCACGGGGTCTGCAAGAAGTGCTACGGACGTAACCTGGCAACAGGTAAGTTCGTGGAAATCGGGGAAGCTGTCGGTATTATCGCGGCACAATCCATCGGTGAACCAGGAACACAGCTTACCATGCGTACGTTCCATACCGGCGGTGTTGCCGGAGACGATATCACGCAAGGTTTGCCGCGTATCCAGGAGCTGTTTGAAGCCCGTAACCCTAAAGGTCAGGCAACAATCAGTGAGATTGACGGGGTAGTTAAGGAAATCCGTGAAACCAAGGACCGCCGTGAAATTGAAGTCCAGGGTGAAGCAGAGTCCAAGACGTATTCCATCACTTACGGCTCCCGTCTGCGTGTCAGCGAAGGCCAGGAGATTGAGGCCGGCGATGAATTGACAGACGGTTCCATTGACCCTAAAGAAATGCTGCGTATCAAAGGGATTCGCGGGGTACAGAACTACATTCTGCAAGAAGTACAGCGTGTATACCGTAACCAGGGCGTTGAAATTAATGATAAGCACATTGAAGTTATGATTAAGCAGATGCTGCGCAAAATCCGCATTATCGATGCCGGAGATACCAGTCTCCTGCCGGGTGCATTTGCTGATATTCATGAATATGAAGCAGCCAACAAGGAAGCCATTCTTGCCGGTAATGAACCTGCAGTCGCCAAGCCGGTACTGCTCGGGATTACCAAGGCTTCCCTGGAAACGGACTCCTTCCTGTCTGCGGCTTCCTTCCAGGAAACTACCCGCGTCTTAACGGATGCAGCTATTAAGGGTAAAGTGGATAAGCTCCTGGGTCTGAAAGAGAATGTTATCATCGGTAAGCTGATTCCTGCAGGTACTGGCATGAATCGTTATCGCAATGTGAAGCTCAGTGACCCAAATGCAAAAAGCAGTGAAGAAGCTTTAGAGCCGGTTCCGGCTGAATAATTAAATACTCATGGCAGGCGGTATCCGCGTCACGCAGAATTTTGCGTGATGCGGTGTCTGCTGTGATTATTAATAAATTTATTGTCGTTATTCTTGACATCATGTACTGTGGATGCTAAAATGTCTAAGGTGCGTGAGTAGTCTTGTCATTCTTATTCAGTGGAGGTAATGGTTTTCATGACTGATGATAGAGGGTTACAGGATGCTCAGGTCAAGATCGGTTCCAAGCAAACCGTCAAGGCGGTGGAGTTGGGCCAAGCCGCAGAAGTCTATGTGGCAGAGGACGGAGATCAACGGCTTACTTCCAGAATTGTAATGCTTTGCAACAAACAAGGTGTGAAGGTCACGTATGTGGACACGATGCTGAATTTGGGCAAGGCCTGCGGTATAGAAGTTGGTGCTGCGATGGCAGCCGTCTTAAAACAATAGCAGCAAGAGAACGTTTTTGTACCGGGGTACACTTCGGCAGCAAGGACTTTTCATTTGTCTTTTTATGAACCACCTGGGTCTGTGGACTTAGTGTTTGTAAATTGACTATCATTTCAGGAAGGGGGTGGCACAACATGCCAACTATTAATCAACTGGTTCGTAAAGGCCGTCAAGCCAAAATCGAAAAATCCAAATCTCCCGCTCTTCAAAAAGGGTACAACGCCCTCAAGCGTGAGGCTACAAATTTGAGCGCTCCGCAGAAACGCGGTGTGTGCACTCGTGTAGGCACAATGACTCCACGTAAACCAAACTCAGCACTTCGTAAGTATGCCCGTGTTCGTCTGACGAACCGTCTTGAGGTGACTGCTTACATTCCGGGTATCGGACACAACCTTCAAGAGCACAGTGTAGTATTGCTGCGCGGAGGTAAAGTTAAGGACCTTGCAGGAGTTCGTTATCACATCGTTCGTGGTGCACTGGATACTGCAGGTGTTGCTAACCGGATGCAGGCTCGCTCCAAGTATGGTGCGAAACGTCCTAAAGCAAAGAAATAAGATGAACATATTTGAATAATAACCATTTAAGAAAGGGGGATATCCATGCCACGCAAAGGTCCAGTTACTAAGAGAGATGTATTGCCAGATCCATTGTATAATAGCAAGTTGGTTACTCGTTTGATCAACCGTATTATGCTGGGTGGTAAAAGAGGTGTCGCTCAAAGCATTTTGTACAATTCGTTCAAGTTGATTCAGGAACGTACAGGTAAAGAGCCGATGGAAGTTTTTGAAGCAGCCATCAAGAATATCATGCCTGTACTGGAAGTTAAAGCTCGTCGTGTCGGCGGTGCTAACTACCAGGTACCTATCGAGGTTAAACCTGAAAGACGTACTGCTTTGGGATTACGTTGGCTTGTAAACTACTCACGCAACCGCGGTGAGAAGACTATGGAAGAGCGTTTGGCGGCAGAGATTATTGATGCTTCCAACAACACAGGCGCTTCTGTTAAGAAACGTGAAGATACACACAAAATGGCTGAAGCGAACAAAGCGTTTGCTCACTACCGTTGGTAGGATTGCAGTCGTTAAAATAACTTCTATTTTGAAAGGAGATCCATTTCATGGCAAGAGAGTTCTCCTTAAAAAATACACGTAATATCGGGATCATGGCACATATTGATGCTGGTAAGACTACTACCACAGAGCGGATTCTTTTCTATTCAGGCCGTACGCACAAAATCGGTGAAGTTCACGAGGGTGCTGCTACAATGGACTGGATGGAGCAAGAACAGGAGCGCGGAATTACTATTACTTCCGCTGCTACCACCGCTGCTTGGAAGGGTAACCGCGTTAATATCATTGATACCCCAGGACACGTTGACTTCACCGTTGAAGTTGAACGTTCCTTGCGTGTATTGGATGGAGCAGTAGGCGTATTTAGCGCCAAAGAGGGCGTTGAACCTCAGTCCGAGACTGTTTGGAGACAAGCTGACCGTTATAGTGTTCCGCGGATCGCCTATGTCAACAAAATGGATATTATCGGTGCTGATTTCCTTAATGTAATTGATTCTATGCGTGATCGTTTGATGGCGAATGCAGTTGCTATTCAATTGCCGATCGGCGCAGAAAATGACTTCATTGGTATTATTGACCTGATCGAGCAAAAAGCTCATATGTTCAAGGACGATATGGGTCAAAACATTGAAGTTACAGATATTCCTGCAGAATATCTTCCAAAGGTTGAGGAGCTTCGTCTTGAGTTAGTCGAGAAAGTTGCTGAACTTGACGAAGAGCTTACTATGAAGTACCTTGAAGGCGAAGAAATTACAGTTGCAGAAATCAAAGCTGCATTGCGCAAAGGCGTATGTGAAGTTAAGATTTTCCCTGTAATTGTCGGGTCCTCTTACCGTAACAAAGGGGTTCAACTTATGTTGGACGCTGTTGTTGATTACTTGCCATCCCCTCTTGATGTTCCAGCTATTATTGGTCATCATGATGATGGAACTGAAGGGGTTCGCCATTCTTCGGATGAAGAGCCATTCTCAGCTTTGGCATTTAAAATCATGACAGACCCTTATGTGGGCAAGCTTACGTTCTTCCGTGTTTACTCCGGTGTTCTGGAGTCCGGATCATACGTAGTCAATGCTACTAAGAACAAACGTGAGCGTATCGGCCGTATTCTACAAATGCATGCGAACAGCCGCCAAGAGATTTCCATCGTGTACTCTGGTGACATCGCTGCTGCAGTAGGATTGAAAGATACAAGCACGGGCGATACTCTGTGTGATGAGAAGAATCCAATTATCTTGGAATCCATGAACTTCCCTGATCCGGTTATCGAAATCGCTGTTGAACCAAAAACCAAAGCCGACCAAGATAAATTGGGCGTTGCTCTCGGTAAGCTGACCGAAGAAGATCCAACTCTTCGTGCTCATACTGATGAAGAAACTGGCCAAACTATCCTGGCAGGTATGGGCGAACTTCACTTGGATATCATCATTGATCGTATGCGCCGTGAATTCCACGTTGAAACTAACGTTGGTAAACCACAGGTTGCTTATCGTGAAACATTCAATGCACCTGCTCGCGTCGAAGGTAAATTCGTTCGTCAATCCGGCGGACGCGGTCAATATGGTCACGTATGGGTTGAATTCGAACCTCTCGAGGCTGGTACTGGCAACCAATTCGAAAGTAAAGTAGTCGGCGGTTCTGTACCTAGAGAATATGTCGCTCCTGCACTTGCAGGTATTGAAGAAGCTATGAAAAATGGTGTTATCGCAGGCTTCCCGCTTGTTGATGTTAAAGCCACTATCGTAGATGGTTCTTATCATGATGTTGACTCCAATGAAATGGCATTTAAAGTTGCCGGATCATTGGCGCTTAAGGCTGCAAAAGACAAGTGTAAACCTGTCCTGCTTGAGCCAATCATGAAAGTTGAAGTAACTGTTCCTGAGGAGTATATGGGCGATGTTATGGGGATGCTTAGTTCCCGTCGCGGTAAGATCGAAGGTATGGACTCCCGTGGTGGAGCTCAGATTATCCGGTCTAAGGTGCCTCTCTCCGAAATGTTCGGTTACTCTACGACACTTCGTTCCGGTACTCAAGGACGCGGCGTATTCTCGATGGAGCTTTCTCACTATGAAGAAGTTCCAAGAAGTATTGCAGAAGAAATCGCAGCCAAGAACAAAGGCGGAGAATAATTTAGAGTTTTTAACTTGCCGTCCGGGTATATCTCATAAGTCATCTTAGAATTGCATGTAGACGGACGGCTCAACTATATGGACCCCACAATAAGGAGGAACTGTTCAAAATGGCAAAGGCAAAGTTTGAACGTAACAAACCACACGTTAACATTGGTACTATTGGTCACGTCGATCATGGTAAAACAACTCTGACTGCTGCAATCACTACTGTATTGTCCAAAAAATACGGTGGCGCTGCTGTAGCATTCGACCAAATCGATAAGGCTCCTGAAGAACGCGAACGTGGTATCACTATCTCCACTGCTCACGTTGAATATGAAACTCCTAACCGTCACTACGCTCACGTAGACTGCCCTGGACACGCCGACTATGTTAAAAACATGATCACTGGCGCAGCGCAAATGGACGGAGCTATCCTGGTTGTATCCGCAGCTGACGGCCCTATGCCACAGACTCGTGAACACATCCTGCTGTCCCGTCAAGTAGGCGTTCCTTACATCGTTGTATTCCTGAACAAATGCGACATGGTTGAGGACGAAGAGTTGCTTGAATTGGTTGAAATGGAAGTTCGCGATCTGCTTAGCGAATACGACTTCCCAGGCGATGATACTCCAATCATCCGTGGATCTGCTCGTGAAGCTCTTCAGAACCCTGATGGCGAATATGCACAGAAGATCGTTGAAATGTTCGAAACGATCGACACATATATCCCACTTCCAGAACGTCAGACTGACAAGCCTTTCTTGATGCCTGTCGAAGATGTATTCTCCATCACTGGCCGCGGTACTGTGGCAACTGGTCGCGTAGAACGCGGAACAGTTAAAGTCGGAGAAGAAATCGAAATCGTTGGTATTCACGAAGAAACTAAGAAGTCTGTAGTTACTGGCGTGGAAATGTTCCGTAAATTGCTTGATTCCGCTCAAGCTGGCGACAACATCGGCGCATTGCTGCGTGGTGTTGACCGTAACATGATCGAGCGTGGCCAAGTATTGGCTAAGCCGAACTCCGTTAAGCCACACACTGAGTTCACTGCTCAGATCTACGTTCTGACTAAAGAAGAAGGCGGACGTCACAAACCATTCTTCACTGGTTACCGTCCACAGTTCTACTTCCGTACAACTGACGTAACTGGCATCATCAACCTGCCAGAAGGTACTGAAATGGTTATGCCTGGTGACAACATCACTGTAACTGTTTCCCTGATCTCCCCAATCGCTATTGAAGAAGGTACTAAATTCTCCATTCGCGAAGGCGGACGTACAGTTGGTGCCGGTTCCGTAGCTTCTATCCAGAAATAATTCGGGCTCTATCCGTTAGGATAGGCCAGGATATAAGTCAGGCCCCCTTCATTGAAGGGGGCCTGTTTTGTTTTTAAACCATGGTCGAGGAATTAGATTTCCTTCGCGTATTCCGGGCTTGGCAGCTTGGATAGAACAACATGAAGGCTGGACGGGGATGAACTAGTATTCGTATAAGCGAATGACTCGTCACCGGCGATGTAGATGGTCTCCCCTTGGACAAAGGAGAACTCTTCCTCATTAACATGAATGGCACCGTCACCATGTAAGGCGAGGATGTAGACATCTGCTCCGGGGTGCTTGTGGACGGGCAGCTTCTGCCCAGGCATGAAATTAAGCACGAACACAACGCTATCCCCTTTTTGAAAAATGATCTTTTTGGTAAAGCGCTCCTCTTGATACTGTACTGCCTCAGATATATTTTTCTTTTCCATTATAAATCCCTGCTTTCATTAAATTAGTATTGTTTAAAGCTTAACTTCATACTCGCAATGCTCATGACCGGTGACATTACATTTGATCTCTTTCACGGAAACCTTGCGGCCGAGAATTCGGCACAGCGCACCTTCAATGATAGCTCCCTCTAAATCACAGACCATTCTTTCATCCTCAAGGGAAGGTAATCCTTTACAGAAGCAATCGTCAACAGCAATATTAATCCTGCGCTCATCGGAATGAACAATTCGGGGAATCCCGATTTTGAGCTCCTCAAAGATCTGCAGTAGCTCTTCAACGGAATGGACAGGCAAGCTCTCGCCGATCTTTCTGCCAATGGTAACAGTAGTTCCCTTTCCGCCTAACGGTAATCCCTGATTCATTCCAATTAGACGAATGGTCCGAAATAATTCAAGGGGTACCATATTACCCAGAGTTGTTCTATTCATCTGGCGCATATCCTCAAAAGTGTATTGCTGCAAGCACATCAACTCCTTTTCTCTCTATAAACCTATTGTATAGACAGCCTGCACGTTAATCCTTGATATAGATCAAGTTTCATGAAAATCTGTGCGTTCGGTCACCTGGGAGTGCTTCAATCATTGATATGTTGGAATAAGCGACAGTAAAGGAGGAAGGCTGATGGAATGTAATACGTGCAGCTCTCATGCTTGTGTGCGTCAGGTTCCGGTATTCAGGGGCTTGTCTGATGAGGAACTGGTTATCATAGAATCAATTACAGAATCACACTCCTATAAAAAGGGTAGCCAGGTCTGTAGAGAGGGGGAGCCGTCCGAAGCCTTGTTTGTGGTGAATAGCGGTCTTATCAAATTGACGAAGAACAGCAAAGAAGGCAAGCAGCATATTGTCCGCTTTCTTTTTCCAGGGGATTACTTCGGACAGTTTGCCCTGCTGCATAATAAAAATAATGATGTAACGGCGGAGATTATTGAGAGTGGAGTGGTCTGTCGGATGCACCGTAAGGATTTCATTCCTCTACTGGAGCAGAATGCGGGCCTGGCGTTCAGCTTTCTGATGTCTGTTAGTGAGCAGCTGCATCTGGCTGAAGAAACTGCAGGTGCACTGCATATGTTAGAGGTGGAAAAACGGTTAGCCCGACTTCTGGTCTACCTGTACACGCGGAATCTACCGGAACCGGTTGTGCTTAAGCAGGCTTTGATACATTCCGTAGATTTGCCATCGGCTCAAAAAGAGGTGGCCGCGATGATTGGTACAACCGCTGAGACCCTAAGCCGTAAGCTGAACAAGCTCGAAGCGCTGAAGATCATCGCTATGCATAAAAGAACAGTGAATATTCTGGAGATGGAGGCACTAATTCAGCTCGCAGAAATCAACAATTAACAATTTGAAGAGAGAATTAAGAGTTTTTTGAATTTTTTTTCTAGAAAAAGTGATTTGTTATGCAAAGGCTCTTGCAATATAGCCGCCTATTAGATATAATAATAAATGTTGTTCTGAGACGTTGCGATGATGTGAGAGGTTACTGACACACCCGGCCCCTTTGCCATGGAGTCGACGTCGGAAAATTTTCACGGAGTATGTCCGATAATAAATTGGGCGATAGAAGGAGGGACTAAAATGGCAAAGCAAAAAATTCGTATTCGCTTGAAAGCATACGACCACAGAATTCTTGATCAATCCGCAGAGAAAATCGTTGAAACAGCAAAACGTTCGGGTGCTAGCGTATCCGGGCCGATTCCGCTGCCAACTGAGAAGCAAATCATTACCATTCTCCGTGCGGTACACAAGTACAAGGATTCCCGTGAACAGTTTGAGCAACGGACTCACAAACGTTTGATCGATATTGTGAACCCAACACCACAAACTGTGGATGCCTTGATGCGCTTGGATCTACCGTCCGGTGTAGATATCGAAATCAAATTGTAATTCAATTCATTAAGTAACCAGGAAAAGAAAAGAGGTGTCAACATTGAAAGGTATCTTAGGAAAAAAACTCGGTATGACTCAAGTGTTTACTCCAGAAGGTAACGTAATCGCGGTTTCTGTTATCGAAGCTGGTCCTTGTGTGGTACTGCAAAAGAAAGACCTGAATATCGACGGATATGAAGCAGTGCAGTTGGGTTTTTCCGATAAAAAGGAAAGTCGCTCCAACAAGCCTGAACAGGGTCACGCCAAAAAGGCAAATGCAACACCTAAGCGCTACGTTCGCGAAATTCGCGGTGTTGACCTCGGGTCACTCGAGGTTGGACAAGAGCTTAAGGCTGACATTTTCGCTGAAGGCGAGTTTGTTGACGTAACAGGTACTTCGAAGGGTAAAGGCTTCCAGGGTAACATCAAACGCTGGGGACAAAGCCGCGGACCAATGGCACACGGATCGCGTTACCACAGAAGACCGGGCTCGATGGGTTCCATTCAGGCTAACCGTGTTCCTAAGGGCAAACGCCTGCCAGGACATATGGGTCACACGACCATAACGGTTCAAAAGCTTGAAATTATCCGAGTTGACGTAGAACGTAATGTACTGCTGGTTAAAGGCGCTATTCCGGGCCCGAAAAACAGCTTCGTGAAAGTTAAACAAACCGTTAAGAAATAATTACTGAAGAAAGGAGGAACATGAAATGCCAAAAGTAACACTTTTCAATACTAGTGGTAACGAAGTTGGCGAAGTTGAACTGAGTGATTCAGTTTTCGGTATCGAACCGAATGTACATGTGCTGCATGAAGCTGCACTTATGCAAAGAGCTTCCCTTCGTCGCGGTACACACAAAGTAAAAGGACGCTCTGAAGTGCGTGGCGGCGGACGTAAGCCTTGGAAGCAAAAAGGTACAGGTCGTGCTCGTCAAGGCTCCATTCGTTCTCCACAATGGAAAGGCGGCGGCGTAGTCTTCGGACCCACACCACGCAGCTATTCCTGGAAATTGCCTAAGAAGGTTCGCCGGTTGGCCATCAAATCCGCGTTGTCCTCAAAAGTACTTGAGAATGACATCATCGTATTGGATAGCCTGACTTTGAATGCTCCGAAGACGAAAGAATTCGCAGCTATTCTGAACAACCTTAAAGTGGGCGGTAAAGCCCTGATCGTAGCTCCTAGCTATGATGACAATGTAGCACTTTCCGCACGTAACATCCCTGGGGTGAAATTCGTAGCGGCTGACGGCATCAATGTTCTTGACGTACTGACGTACGACAAACTGATTATCACTAAAGAAGCAGTTCTGAAGGTAGAGGAGGTGTTCGCGTAATGAAAGATCCTCGTGATATAATTAAGCGTCCAGTGATTACGGAACGCACATCCGAATACATGAGCGAACTGAAGTACGCTTTTGAAGTGGATATCCGTGCTAACAAGACCGAAATCAAAAAAGCTGTCGAGGCTATTTTTAAAGTTAAAGTCGTTAGTGTGAATACAATGCGCGTGCCTGGTAAACTGAAGCGTTATGGCAAATATTCCGGTTATACTCCGGAGTGGAAAAAAGCCATCGTTAGACTTACCCCGGACAGCAAGCCGCTTGAATTCTTTGAAGCGGTAGAATAATACTCTTAAAGTAAGGAGGAAACTATAGTGCCAATCAAAAAGTACAAACCGACCTCTCCGGCAAGACGCAACATGTCTGTGTCTACGTTTGAAGAAATTACAACAAACCAGCCAGAGAAATCGTTGCTGTCCCCGCTGTTCAAACATGCAGGACGCAACAACCAAGGTAAAATTACGGTTCGTCACCATGGCGGCGGACACAAGCGTAAATACCGTATCATTGACTTTAAGCGGACTAAAGACGGCATACCAGGTAGCGTTGCTACAATCGAGTATGACCCGAACCGTACTTCCAATATTGCTTTGATCCACTATGCTGATGGAGAGAAACGTTATATCATCGCTCCTAAAGGCCTTAAGGTTGGGGATAAAGTTGAGTCTGGCCCTGCTGCAGACATCAAAATTGGTAACAGCCTTCCGCTGATCAACATCCCGGTAGGTACAGTTATCCACAACATCGAGCTGAAACCTGGCAAAGGCGGACAATTGGTTCGTGCTGCTGGTACTGAAGCCCAGTTGCTTGGTAAAGAAGATAAATACGTATCTGTTCGTTTGAACTCGGGTGAGGTTCGCAGAATCCTCAGCGTTTGCCGTGCGACTATCGGAGCCGTAGGTAACGGAGATCACGAACTGATCAAGATTGGTAAAGCCGGACGCAGCCGCTGGCTCGGACGTCGTCCTGAAGTACGCGGTGTTGTCATGAACCCTAACGATCACCCACACGGTGGTGGTGAAGGCCGCGCTCCAATCGGACGGAAATCGCCAATGTCACCTTGGGGCAAACCAACCCTTGGCTACAAAACGCGTAAGAAAAACAAAGCATCTGATAAATATATCGTTCGTCGCCGCACAAAATAAGACGCTTCAGGCAAGTTAGTTAAGCGCGAAGCGTCGATTCGCGGTTTTGAAGAACCAGATGAAGGGAGGATTCACACATGGGTCGCAGTTTAAAGAAGGGGCCGTTCATCGATGGCTACCTGCTGAAAAAAGTTGAGGTTTTGAACGAGACAGACAAGAAGGTTGTAGTAAAAACCTGGTCCCGTCGCTCAACCATTTTCCCTCAGTTTATCGGACATACGTTTGGTGTATATGACGGCCGCAAACACGTGCCTGTATACGTAACAGAAGATATGGTAGGTCACAAGTTGGGCGAGTTCGCGCCAACACGTACTTACAAAGGCCACGCGGGTGACGATAAGAAAACAAGAAGATAATTAACGTCTTCGTTTGAGAGGAGGGAAAACAATGGAAGCAAAAGCACATGCAAGATCGGTGCGGATTTCCGCTCGTAAAGCGAAACTGGTTATTGACTTGATTCGCGGCAAGCAAGTGGGGGAAGCAATTGCAATTCTTCGCCACACTCCGAAGTCCGCTTCTCCGGTTGTTGAGAAGCTACTGAACTCGGCGATAGCGAATGCTGAGCATAACTACTCTATGGACGTTAACAGCTTATTCGTAAGCGAGGTTTTCGTTAACCAGGGTCCTACAATGAAACGTTTCCGTCCGCGCGCCATGGGCCGCGCAAGCCGGATCAATAAACGTACCAGCCACATTACTTTGGTGGTATCTGAGAAATAAGGAGGGATAACACGTGGGTCAAAAGGTAAATCCAGTAGGACTCCGAGTCGGTATTATTCGCGATTGGGAATCAAAATGGTATGCAGGCAAAGATTTCGGTACTCTTTTAATGGAAGACGTTAGAATCCGGGAATACCTTAAAGGCAAGCTGAAAGATTCCTCTGTTTCCCGCATCGAGATTGAAAGAGCGGCAAACCGAGTGAACGTTACAATTCACACTGCCAAGCCTGGTATGGTAATTGGTAAAGGCGGAGCAGAAGTAGAAGTACTTCGCAGCGCAGTTACAACTATCGCCGGCGGTAAAAAAGTACACATCAACATCAATGAAATTAAACACCCTGAACTGGATGCTATTCTTGTTGCTGAAAGCATTGCACAACAGCTGGAACGTCGCGTATCGTTCCGTCGTGCTCTGAAACAAGCCATTCAAAGAACTATGCGTTCCGGCGCAAAGGGAATTAAAACTCAGGTTGGCGGACGTCTTGGCGGCGCTGAGATTGCCCGTTCAGAAGGCTATAGCGAAGGAACAGTTCCACTTCATACGCTTCGTGCTGATATCGATTACGGAACAGCTGAAGCACATACAACTTACGGCCTTATCGGCGTAAAAGTATGGATCTACCGTGGAGAAGTTCTTCCCCCAGCTAAGAAACATGCTGCTCAGGAAGGAGGCAACTAATTATGTTGGTACCAAAGCGCGTTAAACACCGCAAGCAACAACGCGGTCACATGAGAGGTATGGCAAAAGGCGGAACCGAGCTCAACTTCGGCGAATATGGTCTGCAGGCTATGGAGCCATCTTGGATCACTAACCGTCAGATCGAGGCTGCACGTATCGCGATGACACGTTACATCAAACGTGGCGGTCAGGTTTGGATCAAGATTTTCCCGGATAAGCCAATTACTCAGAAGCCTCTCGAGGTTCGTATGGGTAGTGGTAAAGGTAACGTTGAGAAGTGGGTAGCAGTAGTTAAACCGGGTAAGATTATGTTCGAACTCGGAGGCGTGTCGGAAGAAATCGCTCGTGAAGCGATGCGTCTTGCCGCTCACAAGCTGCCTGTAAAGACTAAGTTTGTGAAACGTGAAGAATTGGGTGGTGAAGCAAATGAAAGCTAATGAACTTCGCAACTTAACCACTGCTGAGATTGAACAGAAAATCGCCGGATTCAAGGAAGAACTTTTCAATCTCCGTTTTCAATTGGCAACAGGCCAACTGGATAACCCGACTCGGATTCGTGATGTGCGTAAGGAAATAGCTCGTGCTAAAACCGTTATCCATCAAAGAGTACTTGGGATTAGTTAAGTGACGGCGGATGCTTAATCCGTAATCAGGAAGGAGGCTAACTATGAGCGAAGAGCGTAATGCACGTAAAGTGTTGACCGGTAAAGTAGTCAGCGACAAAATGGATAAAACCATCGTAATTGCTGTTGAAACCTATAAAAAGCACAATCTGTATCACAAACGCATCAAGTCCACGAAGAAATTCAAGGCACATGATGAAGAGAATGTTGCTAAAATTGGTGATGTCGTGAAAGTCATGGAAACTCGTCCATTGTCGAAGGACAAACGGTGGAGACTGGTTGAAGTGATAGAAAAAGCGGTTATCATCTAAGATATAAAGCAGATCCCTTTCCGGAAGGAGGAAAAAATAATGATTCAACCATTTACACGTTTGCATGTGGCTGACAACTCTGGTGCGAAGGAACTGATGTGTATCCGCGTACTGGGTGGTACTGGACGTCGTACAGCGGCAATCGGCGATTTGATCGTTTGTTCCGTTAAACAAGCAACACCAGGCGGCGTTGTCAAAAAGGGTGATGTTGTTAGAGCGGTAGTTGTTCGTACAAAACGTTCGGTACGCCGTAAAGACGGATCTTACATCGCATTCGATGAGAATGCAGCTGTTGTTGTTAAAGACGACAGAAGCCCACGCGGAACACGTATCTTCGGACCAGTTGCCCGCGAACTTCGCGACAAGGACTACATGAAGATCGTTTCCTTGGCACCGGAAGTAATCTAAAAATTCGAGTGATGCTCGGGTGTACTTGAAAAGGTCAGTTATAGGAGGTGTAATGAATGCCTAGAGTTAAAAAAGTTCTGGAATCCCATAACAATAAACTGCACGTGAAAAAAGATGATGTGGTACTTGTGATCAGCGGGAAAGACAAAGGTAAAAAAGGCCGTGTCATCGCTGCTTATCCTCGTCAAAACCGCGTCCTGGTAGAAGGCGTGAACATGGTGAAGAAACACCAGAAGCCTAACCAGTTGAATCCGCAAGGCGGAATCATCGAGCAGGAAGCTACGATCCATGTGTCCAACGTAATGCACATTGATCCGAAGAGCGGGAAAGTTACGCGTATCGGCTATAAAGTACTAGATAACGGTAAGAAGGTTCGGGTAGCAAAAAGATCCGGAGAGATTATCGACTAATACAGTCCTAATGAAAGGAGGTAAATCTTCATGGCAGCAAGAATGAAAGAACGTTTTCTGAATGAAATCACACCATCTTTGATGCAGAAGTTTAACTACACAACAGTTATGCAAGTGCCTAAGATCGAGAAGATCGTCATCAACATGGGTGTGGGTGACGCTGTTCAAAACTCCAAAGTACTTGACGCTGCAGTTAACGACATGCAGTTGATCACTGGTCAAAAGCCAATCATCACCAAAGCAAAGAAATCCATCGCCGGTTTTAAACTGCGCGAAAATATGCCGATCGGGGTTAAAGTAACACTGCGCGGCGAGCGTATGTATTACTTCCTGGATAAATTGATCAACGTAACGCTTCCACGCGTTCGTGACTTCCGTGGTATTTCCAGCAAAGCCTTTGATGGCCGCGGTAACTACACACTGGGTCTTAAAGAACAATTGATCTTCCCGGAAATCGAATATGACAAAGTGGATAAGGTCCGCGGTATGGACATCGTTATTGTAACAACTGCAAAGACGGACGAGGAATCCCGTGAGCTGCTGAATCAGCTGGGAATGCCTTTCATAAAATAAGAATCATCCTTTTCTCCGAAAATGTTTAGGAGGTGTCAGTCTAAGTGGCAAAGACTTCAATGAAAGTTAAACAACAACGCGAGCCTAAGTTCAAAGTACGTGCATATACACGTTGCGAGCGTTGCGGTCGTCCACATTCGGTACTGCAAAAGTTCAAAATTTGCAGAATTTGTTTCCGTGAATTAGCTTATAAAGGCCAGATTCCTGGCGTGAAAAAAGCAAGTTGGTAAGAAGTTTATAAACGGGAAGGAGGTTTACACACATGACTATGTCTGATCCTATTGCAGATATGCTTACTCGTATTCGTAACGCCAACACTGTGCGTCACGAGACAGTAGAAATGCCTGCTTCTACTATGAAAAAACAAATCGCGGACATCTTGAAGCGTGAGGGCTTCATTCGTGATGCTGAATTCGTTGAAGATAGCAAACAAGGGATTATCCGTATTTTCCTGAAATACGGCCCAAGCCAGGAACGCGTTATCACTGGTCTGAAAAGAATCAGTAAACCAGGTCTTCGCGTATACACGAAGAGCAATGAAGTGCCTCGTGTACTCGGTGGCCTTGGAATCGCGATTATCTCCACATCTAAGGGAGTTATGACCGACAAAGAAGCTCGTCAATCTAAATCCGGCGGAGAAGTTGTCTGCTACATTTGGTAATAAACGTCACAAGATAAGGAGGTGCAACACATGTCTCGTATTGGTCGCAAACCAATCGCAGTACCTAGCGGTGTAGATGTCACTTTGGACAACACCGTTATTACAGTAAAAGGTCCTAAAGGCACTTTGACTCGTGAGCTTCATAAAGACATGAAGATTACAGTTGAAAATAACGAAATCACTGTTGTTCGCCCGTCGGACAACAAAATGCATCGTTCACTTCACGGCACAACCCGCTCCGTTGTCAACAACATGGTGAGTGGTGTGACTGAAGGTTTCTCGAAATCTCTGGAACTGGTTGGGGTCGGATATCGTGCAAGCAAATCCGGAGATAAAATCGTACTGAACGTTGGTTATTCCCACCCGGTTGAAATTACACCGGAAGCGGGTATCGAGTTCGATGTTCCTGCGAACACGAAGATCATCGTTAGAGGGATTGATAAAGAACGCGTTGGCGCTTATGCTGCCAAAATTCGTTCCGTACGTGAACCTGAACCATACAAAGGTAAAGGTATCAAATATGAAGGCGAGCGTATCATCCGCAAGGAAGGTAAAGCTGGTAAGAAGAAATAACCAGCTCTACCTTAATTGTAAGATACCCCGCGCATCTTAAAGTGAAGCTGTTTACGGCAAACTGAAGGGAGTGAAAGGGAAGACATGATTACAAAAGAGGATAAAAACAAGGCTCGTCTCAAAAGACACCTGCGTGTTCGTAAGAAGATCCAGGGTACTACTGAGCGTCCACGTTTGAATGTGTTCCGTTCTTCGAAACACATCTATGCTCAACTTATCGATGATGTGACAGGCGTAACTATCGTAGCTGCCTCCACGCTGGATAAGGAATTGAGTGCTACAATCGGAAATGGCGGCAGCGTTGAAGCTGCAAGCAAAGTGGGTCAATTGATCGCTGAGCGTGCCAAAGAAAAGGGTTATGCAGTGGTTGTATTTGACCGCGGTGGATACTTGTACCATGGACGGATTCAGGCTCTGGCTAGCGCAGCTCGCGAAGCTGGTCTTGAATTCTAGAATATTTCTAAAAGGAGGTTAACGACTTGCGTGTAGATCCGAACAGTTTAGAACTGACAGAAAGAGTTGTACACATCAACCGTGTTGCAAAAGTTGTAAAAGGCGGACGCCGTTTCAGCTTTAGTGCACTTGTTGTTGTGGGCGACGGCAACGGCTACGTTGGTGCTGGTATCGGTAAAGCCGGCGAAGTTCCGGATGCCATCCGTAAAGGCATTGAAGACGCCAAGAAAAACCTGATCCACATTCCAATCGTAGGAACTTCGATTCCTCACCTGGTTACTGGACATTTCGGCGCAGGACGCGTTCTGCTGAAACCAGCATCTGAAGGTACCGGCGTTATCGCTGGTGGACCGGTTCGTGCGGTGCTTGAATTGGCAGGCGTTGGCGACATCTTGACAAAATCTTTGGGTTCTTCGAATTCCATGAATATGGTCAATGCAACTTTAGAGGGTCTTTCCCGTCTGAAGCGCATTGAAGAGGTCGCGAAGCTTCGCGGCAAATCTGTCGAAGAATTACGCGGTTAAGGAGGGGAAAGTCAATGGCAAAATTGCAAATTACCCTCGTACGCAGTGTAATTGGACGTCCAGAAACACAACGTGTTACTGTTAAGACGCTCGGCCTGCGCAAAACCAACTCGTCCGTGGTTCACAACGACACTCCTGCAATTCGCGGGATGATCAACAAAGTGGGCCACTTACTGTCCGTTACTGAAATTGAAGGCTAAAAAGCCTCACATAAATTAACAAACATAAGGAGGTGCAAACGATGAAGTTACATGAACTTGCTCCAGCTCCTGGATCACGTAAAGAACGCAACCGCGTTGGTCGTGGACCAAGTAGCGGTAACGGTAAAACTTCGGGCCGTGGCCACAAAGGTCAAAACTCCCGTTCCGGCGGTGGTGTACGTCCAGGCTTCGAGGGTGGACAAAACCCACTCTATCGTCGTCTGCCTAAACGTGGTTTCGTCAATCCTACCCGTAAAGAGTATGCGATTGTGAACCTGGAAGATCTGAATAGCTTTGCAGAAGGAACAGAAGTAACTCCTGAGCTTTTGCTTGAAACTGGTGTTGTCAGCAACACTAAGAGCGGCATCAAGATTCTCGGCAACGGTGAACTGGCTGTTAAATTGACTGTCAAAGCAAATAAGTTCTCTCAATCTGCGGTAGAGAAAATCGAAGCTGCCGGCGGTAAAACCGAGGTGATCTAATGTTCAAGACGTTTAAGAATATATGGCATGTTGAAGATTTGCGCAAAAAGATCCTGTTTACCCTGTTCGTTCTGATCATTTACCGCATCGGTTCGTTTGTACCGGTTCCCGGTGTGAACAAAGAAGTACTGCAAACAGCAAATCAGGGCGGAGACGCTTTGATGGGTCTTTTGAACACCTTCTCGGGCGGAGCGCTTAAAAACTTTTCGATTTTTGCGATCAGCATTTACCCGTATATTACAGCATCCATCATAGTTCAATTGCTTTCGATGGATGTTATTCCTAAGTTTGCCGAATGGGCTAAGCAAGGGGAACACGGGAAAAAGCAGCTGGCGCAAATTACGCGTTACGGCACAGTAGTGCTGGGTTTGATTCAAGCGTTTGCCACATCTATCGGGTTTAACCGTATTTATGGCACTGAGATGATTCCAAATGCAACCTTTGCGGATTACCTGCTTATTGCGATCATATTAACGGCGGGTACATCGTTCTTGATGTGGTTAGGTGAGCAGATCACTGAAAAGGGTATAGGAAACGGGATTTCGATCCTGATTTTTGCGGGAATCGTCGCCGCCTTTCCGGGATATATCACAACTACGGCTCAATCAAGTTTCATTCAGCCGGATCAGATGTTCCTGAATATTCTTAAAGTCGTTATTGTACTGATCGTGGTTGTAGCGATTATTGTCGGGGTTATCTTTGTTCAACAAGGTATCCGTAAGATTCCTGTACAATATGCCAAACGCGTAGTCGGTAACAAAATGTACGGTGGACAGAATACGCACATTCCGCTTAAAATTAATGCGGCTGGTGTAATTCCTGTTATCTTCGCCGTTTCGCTGCTTCAATTCCCAATCGTTTTATCGAGCTTCTGGTCCACCCACACTTGGGCTAAATGGGTCTCAGCTAATCTGGATCATACCAAGCCGCTCGGCATGCTGCTTTATGTAGTCATGATCATCGGATTTACGTTCTTCTATACGTTTGTCCAGATGAACCCGCAGCAAATGGCCGATAATATGAAAAAGAATGGCGGATACATTCCAGGTATACGTCCAGGTAAGGCTACAGAGAAATACCTGACTAGAGTAATGTCGCGTCTGACGATGTCCGGTGCGCTGTTCCTATCACTAATCTCTGTACTGCCAGTATTATTTGGATCGTTGTCCGGGTTGCCGAAGCAAGTACAGATTGGTGGTACTGCACTCCTGATCGTTATTGGTGTTGCACTGGATACCATGAAGCAGATCGAGAGCCAATTGATCAAACGCCATTACAAAGGCTTCATCAATAAATAGGCGATAGGTTCCGGAGAAGTACCTAAGGTTTTAAACTTCCCGGTACCTATTGTGCTGTTTCTTGCTTGGTGGCGAACTTTTGGGGGGAGAAGAGAATCGTGAACATTTTATTCATGGGCCCTCCTGGGGCAGGCAAGGGAACACAAGCGGCTGTTGTTGTTAAAGAACTTGGTATTCCGCATATTTCGACCGGTGATGCTTTTCGCTTGGCAATCAAGCAGGGAACACCGATCGGGCTGAAGGCTAAATCTTACATCGATGAAGGTTTGCTTGTACCTGATGATGTGACTATTGGAATCGTTGAAGAACGGCTGCAGCAGTCCGATTGCGAAAAAGGTTTTTTATTGGATGGCTTTCCAAGAACCCTTTCGCAAGCGGAAGCGCTGGGAGAAATCCTCAGCCGGCTTGGGAGTTCACTGGATCACGTTGTTAACTTGAATGTGGACCGCGGACTGCTGATGGCGCGTCTTACCGGACGCCGGATCTGCTCAGTATGCGGAACATCCTACCATTTAATTTTCAACCCGCCGAAGCAAGAGGGCATCTGTGACATTGATGGCGGTGAATTGTATCAGCGTCCGGATGACAACGAAGAGAGTGTAGGCAAGCGTCTGGATGAGTATGATAACAAAACGGCGCCGCTGCTTGCATTTTATGACGATAAAGGTCTTGTGCGTCAGGTAAACGGAGAAAACGAAATCAATGTCGTTTCTTCTGAAATCGTATCTATGCTGCGGGGTTAATGTAATGATCATTTGCAAATCCGAACAGGAACTTGTCTTTATGAGGGAAGCTGGTCGAATTGTTGCCGAGAGTCACCGTCTTATTGCTGAGGCCATCCAGCCAGGCATTACCACTGGTGAGCTCGACAGAATCGCCGATGTGTACATTCGCAGTCAGGGTGCTGTGCCGTCTTTCAAAGGCTACAACGGTTTTCCTGCCAGCATTTGCGCTTCAGTCAACGAACAATTGGTGCATGGATTTCCTGGGAAACGCAAACTGGTAGAAGGCGACATCGTTACGCTGGACATCGGTGCTGAGTACCGCGGTTATCACGGTGATTCCGCCTGGACATACGGGGTGGGCAGCATTTCCGAAGAGGCTCAGCGTCTGCTGGATGTCACGGAAGGCTCCCTGTACGCTGGACTGGCGTTAGTCAAACCGGATGTGCGCTTGTTTACAATCTCCCATGCAATCCAAGCATACATTGAAGACGCCGGGTTCTCCGTTGTCCGCGAGTATGTTGGCCATGGCATTGGGGCAGAACTGCATGAAGAACCGCAAATTCCGAACTATGGCATAACGGACCGCGGACCACGTCTGAAGCCGGGTATGGTACTCGCCATTGAGCCGATGGTTAACGCAGGAGACCGATATGTCAGAACGCTGGAAGATAACTGGACAGTCGTTACGGTAGACGGCTCACTATGTGCTCACTTCGAGCATACAGTAGCAGTTACACCGGACGGCATGGAGATTTTCACAAAACTGAATGCGTAGGTGATCTTCACGTGAATACTGGGAGCAGCCCGCAGGTTGGTCAAATCGTGAGAATTCTCAAAGGCAAGGATGCCGGAGAGGCTGCCGTTGTTATCGCAGTTGTGGATAGCAGATTTGTATATATTGCTGACGGGGACAAACGTAAGTTTGACAGTCCAAAGAAGAAGAATATTCAGCACTTGGAGCTCATACCCTTCATCAGCAGTGAGATTGTAGACAGTTTGGAAGAAACCGGCCGGGTCACCAACGGAAAGCTGCGGTTTGCAGTGATGAAGTATGGAGTGCCCGCTGGAAAAAGTGCTAATGAGAAAGGAGACTAACTGTGGCTAAGGAAGACGTCATTGAGGTAGAAGGAACGGTTATTGAGCCGTTGCCTAACGCAACGTTTAAGGTTGAGCTTGAGAACGGTCATCAAATACTTGCCCATGTGTCCGGGAAATTGCGGATGCACTTTATCCGTATCCTAACCGGAGACAAAGTGGTCGTGCAGTTATCGCCTTATGATTTATCAAAAGGCCGTATAACTTACCGTAAATAGATGGGAACTACAACAAAAGTTTTGCTTCGCGAAACTTTGAGGAGGTAATTAACATGAAGGTAAGACCTTCTGTAAAGCCCATGTGCGAAAAATGCAAAGTCATCCGCCGCAAAGGGACTGTTATGGTAATTTGCGAAAATCCGAAACACAAACAAAAACAAGGTTAAGAAGGGGGTGTAGCGTAAAATGGCTCGTATAGCTGGAGTGGATTTGCCACGTGATAAGCGCGTTGAGATCGCCTTGACTTATATTTTCGGAATCGGTAAAACGACTTCCCAGAAAATTCTTAATGAAACAGGCATTGACGTTAACACACGTGTCCGTGATTTGACGGAAGATGAAGTCAGCAAACTGCGTGAAACGATCGACAAAGAGGTTAAGGTTGAAGGTGACCTTCGTCGTGAAATTTCCTTGAATATTAAGCGTCTTACTGAGATCGGCTGTTACCGCGGTGTTCGTCACCGTCGTGGATTGCCTGTTCGCGGTCAACGTACCAAAACCAATGCTCGTACTCGTAAAGGCCCGCGTCGTACTGTAGCAAACAAAAAGAAATAAGAAGAGGTGATAAGAGACAATGGCTAAACCGAAAAAAGTCGTACGTACGAAACGTCGCGACCGGAAAAATATCGAGTCTGGCGTGGCACATATCCGTTCCACGTTCAATAACACTATCGTTACGATCACGGACCCTCACGGGAATGCAATTTCCTGGGCAAGCTCCGGCGGTCAAGGATTCAAAGGTTCCCGTAAATCGACTCCATTTGCAGCGCAAATGGCAGCCGAATCAGCTGCTAAGGCAGCTATGGAACACGGCATGAAGTCCGTTGAAGTTATGGTTAAAGGACCGGGCGCGGGCCGCGAAGCAGCCATCCGTTCCCTTCAGGCCGCTGGTCTTGAAGTAAACCTCATTAAAGACGTTACTCCGGTTCCTCACAATGGATGCCGTCCGCCGAAGCGTCGCCGCGTTTAGTACAATCAGAATTGTGATTGTGGTATAATTCTGACGCATCTGCTAATAATAGGTGTTTAGGCATACTACATGATACACCTGATGGGGTGACTGTTTCATATAGGAGCGACGTTTGAAGGAGGGGTACACTCGTGATAGAAATCGAAAAGCCGAAGATTGAGACCGTAGAAGCCAATGATGATGGAACCTATGGGAAATTCGTAGTTGAACCGCTGGAACGTGGATATGGCACGACTCTGGGGAACTCGCTTCGCCGGATCTTGCTTTCCTCCCTTCCGGGAGCCGCAGTGACTTCGGTCCAAATTGACGGCGTTCTGCATGAGTTCTCGACCGTTCCCGGCGTAATGGAAGATGTGACGGAAATCATCCTGAACCTTAAAGCTCTTTCTCTGAAGATTCATTCGGACGAAGAGAAAGTGTTCGAGATTGATGCTGAAGGAGAAGGCATCGTTACCGCAGGTGATATCCGTGCGGACAGCGATGTTGAGATCCTGAACCCGGATCTTCATATTGCAACGCTGGGACCTGGTGCGAGACTGCACATGCGCATTTTTGCAGGCCGTGGTCGCGGCTACGTCCAAGCGGACCGGAACAAACGCGACGATCAGCCAATTGGTGTAATTCCAGTTGACTCTATCTACACTCCTATTTCACGTGTGAATTACGGTATTGATAATACCCGTGTTGGTCAAGTGACTAACTACGACAAGTTGACGCTGGAGATTTGGACAGATGGCAGTATCCGACCGGAAGAAGCCGTTAGCCTTGGAGCCAAAATTTTGAACGAGCACCTCGTTCTATTCGTAGGTCTTACGGATGAAGCGAAAGACGCCGAAATTATGGTTGAAAAAGAAGAAGACAAAAAAGAAAAAGTACTTGAGATGACTATCGAGGAGCTTGATCTTTCTGTCCGTTCCTACAACTGCCTCAAACGTGCCGGTATTAATACCGTGCAAGAGCTGACTACGAAAACTGAAGAAGATATGATGAAGGTTCGTAACTTGGGCCGCAAATCTTTGGAAGAGGTTCAAGAGAAGCTTGAGGAACTTGGTTTGGGACTTCGAACAGAAGAATAGTACCCGGAGTTCTTGAGACTTGAGTGAAGGAGGGAAAACAAAATGGCATACCAAAAATTGGGCCGTGATTCCAGCGCGCGTAAAGCATTGTTCCGCGATATGGTAACGGATCTGTTCCTATACGAACGTATTCAGACAACAGAAGCCAAAGCGAAGGAAGTTCGTTCCATCGCTGAGAAACTGATCACTAAAGCGAAAAAGGGCGATCTTCATGCTCGCCGTCAAGTAGCTGCATTTGTTCGTCGTGAGACTGTAGATGGTGAACAAGATGCAATCCAAAAATTGTTCTCTGACATTGCTCCACGTTACACAGAGCGTCCAGGCGGATACACTCGTATCCTGAAGCTGGGACCTCGCCGTGGCGATGCTGCGCCTATGGTTTATCTTGAACTGGTAGACCGCGCGTAGTTTCACAAGCCATGATTTCCGGATGTACGCTTTACGTATTTAACGTTATTGTACTGCAGGGCATATTACCCTGCCGTGCAAATAACCGCGGGAATCACCTTGTATAGAGTAGAAGGAGCTCCCGCCGGGGCTCTTTTTTTTGAGAACAATTCAAGTATATGGACCAACAGGAGAATGAAATGCGCAATCTATTGATGAAAGTCAATTATGACGGTACCCATTATGATGGCTTTCAGACCCAGCCTCAGGGCAATACGATTCAGGACAAGCTGGAGCATGCTATTCTCCATCTGACCGGTGAGAGGCTCAAAATCACGGGCTCAGGACGGACTGATGCGGGGGTGCACGCTTATGGCCAACCTTTTAACTTCATAACCTCCTCCCAGATTCCGCTGGAGCGCTGGTGTCTGGCTCTGAATGCCAGGCTGCCGCAGGACATCGTGGTTACAGAGGCCGCTGAGGTTCCGCTCTCGTTCCACTCCCGTAGAGGGGCGAAGCGCAAAACCTACCGGTACACGATTAACGGTAACCGGTTCCCGGACCCGTTCCAGCGGCGCTGGCAGCATCATCATCCGATGAAGCTGAACGTTCCTGCGATGGAGCTGGGGCTAAGCGCGCTGCTGGGTACCCATGATTACACCTCGTTTGCGTCCAGGAAGTCTACCAAGACCTCGCATGTGCGGACCATTTATGAGGCTTATCTTGAAGTAGACCGCAGCATGTGCCGCCCGGGCTCTCCTGACCAGGGAGTGATCCATACCTATATTACAGGCAGTGGCTTTCTGCAGCATATGGTACGCATTATTATGGGAACGCTGATGCAAGTGGGGCAAGGTAAAATCAGCGCAGATAGAATGCCTGCCATTCTTGCGGCTTGTGATCGTGCAGCGGCCGGACCAACGGCTGTGTCTAAAGGGCTGGCACTCTGGAATGTGGAATATGACGAGATAGACGACTAAACAGCCGATACTATATTTTTTATGAAAATAAGTACTGATTGTTTAAAAATCGCTTGCGCTTGTCATGTTTATACTGTAATATAAAAGTTGTGTTTTCTTGATGGCTATCCCACAGCCCCGATCAAGGAAATGCCAACAAATAAGTTTTTTAACTCACTAAATTGTAATTCAATCGCGAAACAAGATATACGAAACAGATGATTTTCGTACGAGAACAAGGAGGAAACATTCATGCGTACCACCTACATGGCGAAGCCGAACGAAGTTGAACGCAATTGGCACATCATTGATGCCGAAGGCAAAACACTTGGCCGTTTGGCAAGCGAAGCCGCTGCTCTGATCCGCGGCAAACACAAACCGCAATTCACTCCACACGTTGATACTGGTGATTTCGTAATTGTTATCAACGCTGAGAAGATTCACCTCACAGGTAAGAAAATGCAAAACAAGAAATATTACCGTCACTCGATGCACCCAGGTGGCTTGAAAGTTACCGTTGCGGAAGAACTGCTCAAGACTAGACCTGAGCGTATGATTGAATTCGCAGTTCATGGTATGATTCCTAAGACTCGTCAAGGTGATCACATGAAGCTGAGACTCAAAGTATATGCAGGCGCTGAACATCCACATGCAGCACAAAAACCTGAAGTTTACGAACTTCGCGGATAAGAATAAAGGAGGACAGTTTCATGGCACAAGTACAATACTATGGGACAGGTCGTCGTAAACATTCGGTAGCACGTGTTCGCCTTGTACCGGGTGAAGGACGCATTGTCATTAACAAACGTGAGATGGACGAATATTTCGGTGTAGAAACACTGAAGATGATCGTAAGACAACCTTTGAACCTGACTGAAAATCTGGGCAACTACGATGTAATCGTGCTTGCACACGGTGGCGGCATTTCCGGTCAAGCTGGCGCTATCCGTCACGGGATCTCCCGTGCATTGCTCAAAGTAGACCCTGAATATCGCGGTGCGCTGAAGAAAGCCGGCTTCCTGACTCGTGACCCACGTATGAAGGAACGTAAGAAATACGGCCTCAAAGCCGCTCGTCGTGCTCCTCAGTTCTCGAAACGTTAAGAATCGCATAGCATCAACGAATTTCAGCCCTTGGCCCTCGTGGTCAGGGGCTTTAATTTTGCCCACATATCTATCCGTGACTATATTTTGCCCATATATATCCCTCCAGACTAATGGTTACTCAGTTTTTATATGGCCAGTCCGAATCTACATAATGTACCATAAATGTTAAAATAGATTTGACATGAGTATAGTATCTCTGCCAGTAAGCGAGTATTCTATATGGAATAGATCGCTTGGTTAAATAGTCAATTATACATCCCGAAATTCGTAAAGCATTCAGATACTTAATCGGGTAAATGGAAAATTTAACATATGTTATTGCGGATATTGTGAAAGCAAGGAGGTGCAAAATTATGAAGCGTTCATTTAACTTCCTGAATATCTTATTTGCTATGATAATTATTTATTGTTTAGCTCTTCTTTTTGCAGGTGCCATTGGAATGAACTTTAATTAATGTTTATGAAAAGTATCAAACCTCATTGAGCATTATTGCTGATGGTTTTTTTTATTTTGATTCGGGAGGGGGTACTGTATTCTACATATAGCGGGTTGTCCTTGAGCATCACAAGAGCGAGTGCTTCTTATTCATATAGTGCTCAAGCATCAATGACATGGCTTTATAACTTGGAATACTTTATTCCAAAATGAACAAAACCCATTGACTTCCACTGTGAAACGGATATACTATATCATATAGAATTAGTCGGGATTAATCTCTCATATAGGATTGTATCTTGGCTTATATCCGGATGGAGGAAACTGAGATGAACCTGCTCGAGAAAGAGGATTTAATCAAAGTTAAAGCGGAAGAGCTGGAGAATGCTACTCCCGAGGAGATTATCCGCTGGGCGGTGGAGACTTTTCCTAATATAACCTTTGCCTGCAGTTTTGGAGCGGAGGATGTGGTGCTGGTGGATATGATCCAGAAGGTGAGTCCCTCGACAGATGTGTTCTATCTGGACACGGATTATCATTTCAAGGAAACTTATGAGACTAGAGATATCATGGCCGAGAAGTACGGCATGGAGTTCGTACGTGTGTCTCCACAGATTACAGTAGAAGAGCAGGCGCTTCAGTACGGGGAGGCTCTATGGAACAGTGATCCGAATCAGTGCTGCGCCATTCGTAAGGTGGAACCGCTGACCCGTATTCTCTCACAATACGACGCTTGGATTACCGGCATCCGCCGGGATCAGGCACCTACCCGTGCTAATTCCAAAAAGGTAGAATACGATAACAAATTTGGACTCGTCAAGTTCAATCCGATTGCGAACTGGACTACGGAGGATGTATGGAATTATATTCGCGAGAATGAGGTAGTGTATAATCCGCTTCATGACCGCAATTTCCCGAGTATCGGCTGTGAACAGTGCACCCGGGCGGTTATGCCTGGTGAAGATCCGCGTGCGGGTAGATGGTCCGGTTCGGACAAGACAGAATGCGGATTGCATAAATAAGATACGCCTTAATAAGTATCGCTTAGATATGAATCATTAATTTATCCGCACTAAGTTACCAGCACTCTATACAGCAATGCACAGGCATTGCACAGGAGGAGAGAATAAGGATGACTTCAATACTTCCTCATGGAGGAACGCTGATTCAGCGCATTGCCGCCGGAGAGCAGAGAGAAGCACTACTGAAGCAAGCTTCAGCCCAGCAATCGATTGCCCTTAATACTTGGACTTTATCGGATCTGGATCTGATCGGTGTAGGAGCATTCTCGCCGCTGACCGGATTCTTGAACGAAGAGGATTATCACTCGGTAGTAAGCAACATGCGCCTGGCTGATGGGACAGTATGGAGTATACCGGTTACGTTGGCGGTGGGTGATGATCTGGCTGCAACTCTTGCAGTAGGAGACAGAGTTACACTTACGGGTGAAGACGACGGTGTTATCTACGGTCTGCTGGATATTGAAAGTATTTATACTGTAGATCAGCAGGTTGAGGCGCACAATGTGTTCCGGACAACTGACCCGGCGCATCCCGGAGTCAGCAAGCTGCTGTCCCGGCCGGCAACGTATATAGGCGGACCTATAACGGTACTGAACCGTCCGCAGCCGGAGAAGTTCGCTGAATTCTATTTTGACCCCGCCGAGACCCGACAGATCTTCGCAGATAAGGGTTGGAGAACGGTTGTAGGCTTTCAGACGCGTAATCCGGTACATCGGGCCCATGAGTATATCCAGAAGTGCGCTATGGAGGTTGTAGACGCTCTTTTCCTGAACCCGCTGGTGGGGGAGACCAAATCGGACGATGTTCCGGCCAATGTGCGGATGAAGAGTTATCTCGCGCTGCTGGAGAATTATTATCCGGAGAACCGTACATTTCTTGGGGTATTTCCGGCGGCTATGCGATATGCAGGACCGCGTGAAGCGATTTTCCATGCGATGGTACGCAAGAACTATGGGTGTACACACTTTATTGTCGGGCGTGATCACGCAGGTGTGGGAGACTACTACGGTACGTATGAAGCGCAGGAGATCTTTGCTAACTTCACCGCTGAGGAGCTTGGGATTACACCGTTATTCTTCGAGCACAGCTTCTTCTGTGTGAAATGCGGGAATATGGCCTCCAGCAAAACCTGTCCGCACCCGGCTGACCAGCACTTGACGCTCTCGGGTACGAAGGTACGGGCGCTGCTGCGTGACGGACACTGCCCGCCTCCTGAATTCACGCGCCCTGAGGTGGCGCAGATTCTGATTGAAGGTATGTCACCGGAAGTCACTGTAAAGTCCTAAACGGCCAGTACTATTTGGCCCTCTTGTCCCATATAGATGAGTAGAATCTATCGGGACGAGGGGGTCTTTGTTATGTCTGGCCGGAAGCAGCGTAAATTCTCGGTCTGGATCTCTTGGAGCAGCATCAAGAAAAGCTTCTTAGGCGCTGTACTGCTTGCTGTGATGATCGGTATCATCGCCTATGATATGCCGACTGCCAGGACGGTCAACTATTGGAGCCTGCCGCTGTCCGGCAAGGTCATTGCCATTGATGCAGGCCACGGGGGGCCGGATGGCGGGGCGGTGAGCCGGTCCGGTCTGATTGAGAAGGAGATCAATCTCGCCGTGTCGCTATACTTGCGCGATTATCTGCAGCAGGCGGGGGCGATTGTAGTGATGACCCGTGAAGGGGATTATGATCTGGCCCAGGACAGCACCAAGGGGTACGCAAGGCGTAAGACAGAGGATCTGAAGCAGCGGGTGCGGAGTATTGAAGAGAAGGGGGCCGATCTGTTTGTCAGCGTACATATGAACAGTATTCCTTCCAACCGCTGGAGCGGGGCGCAGACCTTCTATTATCCAAGCAACGAGAGGAACAAGGCGTTGGCCGGGCTGGTACAGGATGAACTTCGGGCTACGCTTGAGAATACGGACCGTGTGGCGAAGACAGCGAACACCATTTATTTGTTAAAAGTATTAAAAATGCCGTCCGTGCTCGTTGAGGTAGGCTTCCTGTCACATCCCCAGGAGTCCCTGCTCCTTGGGGATGATCTGTACCAGCGGAAGGTGGCAACCAGCATCTACCGGGGCATCCTGCGATACAGCTCCGAGCAGCCATAGAGGCATAGGGTGGGACTACTCTTCCGACTGGGGGTAATGCTATAATGGGTACAAATACCGGGGCTTACCACCGGATAGGAACAGAGGTGCTTTCCATGCAGACCAGGGAACAAATTCAGGAACTTTTACAGCCGCTTACAGACCCGGAATCCGGAAAAAGCCTGATCGAACTACAGTTAATCCGCGATATCATGATCAAAGAGGACCGTATTTCGTTATCCATCGTATGTCTGGATTCAGATGAGAAGAAGCGGATGGAGCTGGAACAGCAGGTTCGTGATCTCCTTACGGAGGGTGGGGCAGAGCAGATTCATATTCGTCTGCGTGATGCTACCGATTATGAACGGGCTATTCTCCGCGGAGAGGGCGGGGGAGACGAGCCGGATTCAGATCAAGGGGAGAAGCTCAAAGGGCACGCAGCGGGCCTTGAGGGGCATGAGCTGATTAATGAGAACTCAGGGGTGAACTTCATCGCAATTGCCAGCGGCAAGGGCGGGGTCGGGAAATCAACAGTAACCGTGAATCTGGCGGTGGCACTGGCCCGCAAGGGCAAGAGAGTCGGCCTGATTGATGCAGATATTTACGGCTTCAGTATCCCGGATATGATGGGGATTGAAGAGGGACCGGTCGTCGATGAAGGAACTATTATTCCGGTAGAACGTTTTGGAGTGAAGGTCATGTCCATGGGCTTCTTTATCCGTGAGAATAGTCCGGTGATCTGGAGAGGGCCGATGCTGGGCAAAATGCTGCGCCAGTTCTTCGCCGATGTGGGTTGGGGCGAGCTTGATTATCTGCTGCTGGATCTGCCTCCGGGTACGGGCGATGTGGCCCTTGATGTCCACCAGATGCTGCCGCACAGCAAGGAGATCATTGTCACTACCCCTCATGCTACGGCTGCCTTTGTGGCGGCGAGAGCGGGTTCTATGGCTCTGCAGACCGAGCATGAAATCCTTGGGGTCATCGAGAACATGGCTTATTATGAGTGCTCCTCCTGCGGCAAAAAGGATTATATCTTCGGACGCGGCGGTGGAGCCCGTCTGGCTGAAACGCTGCATACAGAGCTGCTGGCCCAGGTGCCGCTGGGTGCACCGGATAACCATATCTCCGAGCCGGACTTCTCACCGTCGGTCTATAAGGCGGACACGGCTACCGGAATATTGTTCGCAGACATTGCAGACAAGCTGATTGCCAAATACGAGCAATAAGTAACATTCCGCGATGCGCATGTAAAAATAAGGCCTGCCCCATTCCTGGGGCAAGGCCTTATTTGAATTACGAACCAGATCCTGAACCGGAATCGTCGCCGCCTTCCTGCTTTTCTCCACCGCCTTCTTTTTCCTCCCCGCCGCCTTCGCCTTTCCCTGCATCCTTTTTCTCAACCTTGGGCTGCAGCTCATCCTGAACTACACTTTTGAGCAGAGTAAGGACTTCCATACGGAACAGCGGATTTTGCATAGCCTCCTGCATAATGGTCATGGACTGCTTGCGGTAATCCGGAGTCTTGGTAAGATCGAGGAACATTTTCATCATTTCGGGCGATTTCATGATTTCTCCAACAGACTTCTGATAAGTCGGGTCCTTGATCAATTGAAGATGTAATTCCTTGCTCTCTTTATTAATCGCTTTGGCGAAATCCCCGGCAAATTGCGGGTCGGTCATGATTTTTTCGATTTCCTTCTGATACTCGGGTGCTGTGAGGGTATCCTTAACGGCGATCCGGACCTGCTCTGTCGTCTGCATAGGCATCATTTTCATGCTTACTCCGCCACCGCCGCCGCCGCCGCCACCCTCATCTGAGCTGGGGGTAGACAGGGCTTCCTCTACTGCCTTTTTACCTTCGTCGCTCTTCAATATATCTACAACCATCGTCTTCATTTCCTTATATCCGCCCTGTCCACCGGAAGAAGAACTGCTCTGTTCGCCTCCGCAGGCGGTTAACGTGATCGCCAAGCCGAGTGCCAAGCCTCCAGACCATAGAGCCCTCCATTTCATTGGCGCTGCCCTCCTTTATTAGAATCAATGATTGTAGTATGCCGCCCGCAGGTACATTTATGTTGAAGTGTAATGGTTTTTTGACGGTAACCTTGGTAAAATAAATCTGACACGGGGAGGTGAAGGCGCTGAGCTTAAGAAAATGGTTTTATTTGTTCTGGACCACGCTTTTGATCGGTGCAGGCGGAGCCGTGATTGCCGGTCTTGCTCTGCAGATAGTGAATGGCGGAATTCAATTTAAAAGCACCGCCGACTTTTTCCTCTACGCCCTGATTCTTCTTGGGTACGGAGCGCTTGTTAGCGTATATGCCCAGCTCGGATTCTTCGCTTATCTTATTCTCAACTATACGGGCATCGGGGTGTTCCCGCGTAAGGCTTGGCGTTACATACAATTGGTGCTGGCTGTGCTAGCTCTGCTTGAGCTAATGTTCCTGCGCACCTTTGTCAGCGGAGACCGCAGCGTTCGATCGGATTTGACGCTGGGCCTGGCAATTCTGTTAACCGCACTTATTGTGTCCTGGTTCAAAATGCGCAGCACGAACGCTTCGGCCTGGGTCCCGACCTTTTTCTTCATGACGGCTATCACTATAGTGGAGATTATCGGCGTCCTCCGCATTGGTGTGGACAGCGCCACCGTATTTATTCTTGTCCCGCTTATCGCCTGTAATGCCTTCCAGATTCTGATGCTGCACCGTATTCTGAAACCGGCCTCACTCTGAAATAGGAATAAAGCCAAAACCCCGCCCCTCTGGATCTACCAGGGAGGCGGGGTTTTGGCATTGCCTGTAGAGAGCGGTTAGAATGAAGATGAAGAGGTTAATCTTAAAGAACAGAGTGGAGGAGGGAATATATGAACATCAAGCGCTATATGATAAAAGACACAAGTGAAACACGCCTGAAGGACCTCGATCCAGATGAACGGGGAGACTTCAAATCCAAAGAAGAAGCCGAAGCCAAAATGGAGAAGTTGAAGGAACGGCTGGTCAAGCTGCAGGATATCCTTTTTGCACAAAAAAAGCACTCGCTGCTGGTCATCCTGCAAGGAATGGATTCAAGCGGTAAGGACGGAACCGTCAAACATATATTCTCCGGCATTAATCCGCAGGGGTTCATCGTAACCAGCTTCAAGAAGCCTTCCCTGGAGGAAGAAGCGCACGATTTCCTGTGGAGAGTTCATATGAAGACCCCGCCCAAAGGCTATATCGCCGCATTCAACCGTTCGCATTATGAGGATGTGCTGGTGCCCCGCGTGCATGACAGTCTCAGTAAAGAAGATGCCAAGCGCCGGTTCCGCTACATCCGCCAGTTCGAGGAAATGCTGGCGGAAGAGGGAACGACGGTCATTAAGCTCTTTCTGCATATCTCCAAGGAGAAGCAGCTGGAGAAGATTAAGGAGCGGCTTGACGATCCGGCGAAGCACTGGAAATTCGATGCCAGTGATCTGCAGGAACGCGAATACTGGGACGATTATCAAAAAGCGTATGAGGATGTTTTCCGGGAGAGCAGCATAGATAAGGCCCCGTGGTACTGGATTCCTGCGAATCACCGCTGGTACCGCAACTATCTGGCGCTCAAGATTGTGGTCAAAACCCTGGAGGGGCTTGACCTGAGCTACCCGAAGCTGAATACGCCGACGCCGGATATCTCTCAGCTGATCTCTCCGCGCCACTAATGCTAAATGTTATGCAGGGCTAAACGAGCTACAATCCTGCAGCATCTTCCAGGCCATCATCCAGCCATGCGGAATCGCGGACTTCCTTGCCGCTTGCACTGCTTTGGCTGATCAGCTCAGAGACGGTTACGAACTCATACCCCTGGCTGCGCAGCTTATCAATGATCTGAGGCAGGGCTTCATGCGTTTGTTTGCAGGAGTCGCTGGCATGCAGCAGCACAATATCTCCGGGATGGGCTTTGCTCGTTACACGGTTAACGATATTATCCACACCTATGTTCTTCCAGTCCAGTGAGTCCGTGTCCCATTGAATGACTTTGTAGCCTAGATCGGTAGCCACCTGCAGGACTCTTTTGTCAAAATCACCGTTAGGCATTCTGATCAGATTGGGCTGAGAACCGGTTAGCTCCGTCAATACTGTATGGGCCGTACTGATCTGCGTGCGTATTTCATCATTGCTTAGCGTACTGTAGTTCACATGCTTGTGGCCGTGGCTGCCGATTTCGAACCCGGCGTCTTTGATGCTTGTAACAATCTCAGGATGGGTTTTGCTCCAAGGTGAGGACAGGAAGAATGTCGCTTTATCCACCTTTTTGTCTTCCAGCACCTTCAGAATCGGCTCGGGCCTTTTCTCTCCCCAGCTAATGTCGAAGGTTAAGGCAATCAGCTTCTTTTCCGTCGGAACACTGTAAATGGCAGAAGGGGCAGCTTCAGAGAATACAGTGATATTGCCCCTCTCCACATAGACAACGCCGGCGGTAAGAAGCGCAGCGGCAAAGATGTACAGGAACCGTTTGATCTTTTTGCCGCTAAATACATAAAAAGAATTCATAAAGTCAGCGCTCCTCTCCCATGCGAAATGCTTGTTTGTTCTAAATGTATGCTCGTACAGGGCGCTTATGACCTCAGATATTAATCAATCGATACGAATTGCAATTAGGCTGAGTCCAAATCAGGAGGTACGCATGTTATCTTTTAATACATTTATCAAGGATCTAAGGACAATTCGCACAGCACTTCTATTGGCTACAGTACTGTTCATAGCAGGGGGAATCTTGGGATGGATCGGCACAGGAAGTCTGCAGCAGCTGCTGAATGAGCAATTGAAGGGGATCAGTAAGATTAGCGGGAACCTTAGAGAGTCGTCCAATCCGCAGTGGAGCTTTTTCGTATTCATTTTTCTGAACAATAGTATCAAAAGCGTAGTCATCATTTATCTGGGTGCCTTATTCGGCCTCTTACCCGCGTTCTTCCTGTTAATCAACGGTGCGGTTATCGGTTATCTGATTCATTTGTCCGCAATACAGGGACAGGATCTGTTCACGCTGATTGTAAAGGGACTGCTGCCGCATGGCATTATTGAGATTCCGGCCATCATCATTGCCTGCGCCTTTGGGCTGAAGTTCGGCAGCAAGGTGCTGTCTGCACTTTTGGGAGTAATGAAGCGGAGCAGGGCAGAGACGGTGAATTGGCAGGCCTTTATGCGGCAGACCTTCACCGTCTCTGTCTGGATCGTGATTCTGTTATTTGTTGCAGCAATCATCGAGAGCACAATTACATTTTGGCTTTTATCATAAAATCCCGGGGAATTGTGCATAACAGTAAAGCCGAAACATTTGAATCTGTATTATGGTTATAGATTCAGTACTCCGGTTAATTTAGTGTAAGCACTTCAATAAGAGCTTCCCACATCAAATGGCTTTTTTGAGTGAGATGAAATAGCGTTTGATGATTTTGGATAACTATGAATTTCATGAAGGAGGCCAGGCTTATGTTGGGAATGTTATTCAATGAGAAGGAATGTAAGGAACTGGACTATGTTTTGCGCAAAGAGCTGGATGAGATGCTACTGGATATGAGTGACCAGCGTTTAGATCAGAACATTAGGCATGCGATTGCCAATCGATATAAAACGGTTTTCCGTATGTATGCGCGTTTTGCTCCACAGAAAGAGCTGTCTAAGTATGCGTGGGGTGGACGTTCTTCGCAGTTCAAGCACTAGGTTTGGATTGGGCTGATAACCGGAATAAATAAAATGAATCGAATAGCTTGACGAAAAGGGAGCCGACATGATACATTATATCTCGCGCTCCTTTTGAATGTTTAAAGAGAAGACGCAGGCAAGAAATAATGAAAAATAACTTTTTCAAAAAAAAGCTTGCCAAAAAACGAAACACTATGATATATTATGAAGGTCGCCGCTGAGATGCGGTGAAGAGCTAAAATGAGACATTGATCTTTGAAAACTGAACAACGAGTGAGTGGGAAATCGCTTCGGCGAGATCCAAAATGAGAGAATGTAACAATTCTCGTCAGATGTTTCAAAATGAGCAATCGCTCTTTCTAAATACCAATTTGGAGAGTTTGATCCTGGCTCAGGACGAACGCTGGCGGCATGCCTAATACATGCAAGTCGAGCGGAGTTATGATGGGGCTTGCTCCTGACTAACTTAGCGGCGGACGGGTGAGTAACACGTAGGCAACCTGCCCTCAAGACTGGGATAACTACCGGAAACGGTAGCTAATACCGGATAATT